>JAKVBV010000030.1 GCA_022446965.1 Phycisphaerales bacterium | reverse complement strand
TTCCACGCCGACGCGGACGGCACCGTGATGGGTGAAGGCGGCGGCCTGCTTGTGGTGGAAGCGATGGACAGCATCGAAGCACGTGGCGGCCGGATGTACGCCGAAGTACTCGGGTGCGGATCCACGCAGACCATCGACGACTGGACGGCGCTGGGCGCCAGTGCCCAGTCGCTGGGCGATGCGATCGCATTGGCCCTGGGTCAAGCTGATCTGCAGCCCGACGACATCGACGCCGTGGTGCCCTTTGGGAGCGGCATCCCCGCGGTCGACGCCGCAGAGCGCGGCACGCTGGAACAGACGTTCGGTACCAGAGCGGCCGAGCTTCCCCTGGTGCTGCTCACGCCCGCCGTCGGCAACTGCTGCAGCGGACATGGCTCCGTGCAACTGGCCGTCGCCGCCAAGTGCATCGAACAAGGCATGCTGCCTGCTCGACGTGGCATGGGTGCGGTAGACGGTCTCGATGCCGGTCCGTGCGACGCCAAAGCCGCGGATCTCGGCGCCGTACTCGTGCTGAGCTCAAGTCAGGGCGGCCAGAACACTGCCGTCATTCTGGGAGGTGCACGATGAGCGATCGCAAGCGTGTCGTGGTGACCGGAGCCGGCTGGATTACCCCGCTGGGTCATGATCTCGAAACAGTCTGGGCACGGTTGTGCAAGGGCGAAACCGCTGTCGACACGATCGACCGCTTTGACGCGTCGGCCTTCCCCACCCGCTTCGCCAATCAGGTACGCGACTACGACTGGACCTCATGGGTGGCCGATCCTGAACGTCACGGCACGATTGGTGCACACACGGGCTACGCCCTGGGTGCTGCATCACAGGCGTGGCGCATGGCCGGGCTCGACACCGCCGAGGGCATCGACCCCCGTCGTTGTGGCATCTACCTCGCCTCGGGCGAAGGTGTGCTCGATTTCAACGCCTATCAGCACAGCATCACTACCACGTGGAATGTGGACGCCAGAGCGATCAACGACGGTCAGTGGAAGGATTTGTCCGACGAGGTGATCAGCGGCGCCTACGAACTCGCACAAGAACCGAATATGCCCATGGCCCACATCGCCCGGGAGTTCGGATTGCGAGGCCCCGCCGCCAATTGCCTTACCGCGTGTGCAGCCAGCAACCAGGCCATTGGTGAAGCCTGTGACATTCTGCAACGTGGCGACGCCGACATCATGATCAGTGGTGGCACGCACACGATGTTGCACCCACTGGGCATCACCGGCTTCAACCGGCTCACGGCGCTGTCCACACGCAACGACGACATCCCGCATGCATCGCGCCCATTCAGCCGAAGCCGTGACGGCTTCGTGATGGGCGAAGGCTCGGGCATCGTGGTGCTCGAAACACTGGAACACGCCAAGGCGCGAGGTGCCACGATTCTCGGCGAAGTGGCGGGCTATGGATCCACTGCCGACGCCTACCGCATCACCGACATCCACCCCGAAGGCCGTGGCCCATGCGCCGCCATGCGACAGGCCTTGGCCGATGCAAGCATCGATCTCGAGTCCGCCGAAGAGACGCCACCTGTGCAGTACATCAGTGCGCACGGCACCGGAACGCAGGAGAACGACAAGATCGAGACGAGGGCCGTGAAGCATGTCTTTGGCGATCTTGCCCCGCAGATCCCCATGACCAGCATCAAGTCGATGATGGGCCATCTGATCTGCGCCGCCGGAGCGGTTGAGTTCATCGCATGCATGCTGATCATCCGTGACGGCATCATTCCGCCCACGATCAATCTGGCCGATCCCGACCCAGATCTGGATCTGGATTACGTGCCCAACGTGGCCCGTGAGGCCCAGGTGGACGTCTGCCTGAGCAATGCATTCGGCTTCGGCGGTCAGAACGACGCGCTGGTCGTGCGTCGGCACGTCTGATCTGCAAAAACATCGCCGCCCCCGACCAAAGGTCACGGGTACACTCAATGGGTCCACGACCTCATCTGTGGAGGAGGAGCCAGAAGAGAGCGCCATGCCATCCCTGTTCCGATGCTCGCTGCTGACCTGCGCCGTTTTGACCGCGGCGTCGGCGGCTGCTGCGCCTGACCGGCCCACCATGGACAAGCGGGCCAAGACACCTGCGCCAGCGTTGACCACGGTCGCCAAGACGCCTCCGCCTCCACGCGGTGCTGTGGAAATCGACGGCCAGGAAGCTGGCGAACGACTTGGTGGTGCCGTGGCCTTGTCCGAAGAGTTTCTGATCATCGGCGTGTACCGGGCCGATCGACCCGTGGGCTTGAATGACCCTGCCGTGGGTGATGGCGCTGGTGTGGCTCAGATCCACGAAAAATCCGGCTCGGGCTGGCCACTGGACAGCGTGATTTGGCCTGGCGACGCTGGCCGTGTCGTGATCGATGAAACTGATGTGGAAGACGACGCGCTCGGCCGCAGCGTGGACATCGACGAACCGCTCGCAGTCGCCGGCATGCCCGGCGACGATGAAGCAGGGGGCTGGGCCGGTGCTGCTGCAGTGCTGTTCAAATCTGGTGCCGGTTGGCGCGTGATGGACAAGATCGTGCCCGACGCCACGGCAATGGCCGTCAAGAGCGTGTCAGGCTGGCAAGTGGGCCGCTCCGTCACGATCGAAGGCAAGTGGATCGCAGTAGGCGCGCCCTACGCGAGTTTCACTGATCAGTTTGGTGTGCACTGGGCCGAGGCAGGCGCCGTGCTCATCTATCGTTGGTCGCCCACCGGGTGGAACTACACCGAGATGCTCACGAGTGTCTCTCCAAGCCACTTCGAACACTTCGGGCTGTCGGTCGCGATGGACTCCGGAACGCTCGTCGTGGGCATTCCCAACGCGGACAACGGCACAGATCTGAACGGCAATCAGGGCGCCATCGAAATCTTCAGCGCCACTGGCAGTTCGTTTGACCGCGTCAACCGATTTGGCACCCCTACCTTCACACAGCCCGGCGCTCGATTCGGCGAATCGGTTGCCATCAACGGCAGTACGATCGTGGTCGGCGAACCCGGGTACGCCGTCGAACGAGGTCGAGCCTGGGTCCTTGAGCAAGCCTTCGTCGGAGACATCGACTGGTCCGATGTCACCGCACTCGATCTGCTCGTGCCCGCACCTCCGGGCGGCCCGGGTGTCCCTGGTGGCGCACGCATGGGCGCTTCGGTCGATCTCACCGACTGCACCGTGGTCGTCGGTGGACCGGGCAACGGCGTGGTGGGTTCATTCTCCGGCCAAGCCTGGGTCTTCGCTCGCGCGAGCAACACGGCCAATGCGTGGAACTACCACAACATGCCCTTGTGGGGTGTCAATCCCGGCGACGGCTTCGGCGATGCTGTCGCCATCAACTCCAGCACCGTGGCGGTTGGCGCGTGGCTCGGTGGCACGCTCGATGCGGGCACCGTGACGCTTGCCCATGTGGAATGCGACTGCGATGGCGACGGCGTGCCGGACCTCGAGCAGATCGCCAATGATCTGTCGCTGGACTGCAATGGCGACGGCATGATCGACCATTGCCAGATCCTGTTCGATCCGGACCTCGACTGCGACGGCAACGACGTGCTCGACGCCTGCCAGTTTGAACCGCCGGACGCCTTCCAGTGGCCGATCATCAACGGTGGCAATGGCCACTGGTATCGCGTGGACTCCCCCGCCGGTGGCGTGACGCGACTCGAAGCACAAACACTCGCTTCAGCACTCGGTGGACGCCTGGCGTCCTTGCACTCGAGTTTGGAAGCTACGTGGGTCGCGGCTCGCGCCGAACATGACCCTGGCACCGACGGCGAGGTGTGGCTGGGCGCCACACAGTCGGGCCCCTACAGCACGCCCGATGGCGGCTGGGGCTGGGACGACGGCATCTCCTGGTCGTGGACCAACTGGGACAGTGGCGAGCCTGATGACGATGATGGTGTGGAAAACGGCGAAGAAGATGGTCTTGTCGCCTCAGACACTGACGGCACCGTATGGGCGTGGGGCGATGTCGACGTGGATGACACCATCACTTCGATGCTGATTGAATTCAGCCCCGACTGCGATGACGATCAAGAACTGGACGCCTGCCAGATCGCAGTCGACCCATCACTCGACTGCGACGCCGATGGTCGGCTCGACAACTGCCAGCTGGAAGAAGGCACCGGCGCCGACTGCAACGGCAATGGTCAGCTGGATACCTGCGACATCATCGCCGGCCTCGCGGAAGACTGTGACAGCGACGGCATTCCCGATGACTGCGCGCTCGGTGACGGCACTGTCGAAGACTGCAACGGCAACGGCCTGCCTGACACATGTGACATTCTCGATGGCACGAGCATCGATGCTGACGGCGATCTCATCCCTGACGAGTGCCAACTGCTGGTGATCAACGAGGCGCTGGCCGAACCCACCGACCTCAACGGCGATGGTGTGGCCAATACGCTCGATACCTATGTGGAGCTGGTCAATCGGCTTCCTGGCGACCTAAATCTCTCGGGCTGGCAAATCCGAATCGACGGCGTGATCTGGCACATCTTTGCCGCCGGCAGCGTGATTGAAGAAGAGTGCTGCGCTGTGATCACCGGCGGCGGCGCCCCTTCTGAGAGCGTGTTTGGCGCCGGCCTGCTGCAGTCCGCCAGTTACGGCTTCCTTGTGTCACTGCCCGATCCAGATGACGGATTCAGCCACACGATCAGCCTGTTCGACGACACCGCGACTGAACAAGCCAGCTTCACCTACGACAGTGGTTCGAGCAACCCGGGTGTGTCCGCTGTGCGGTGCCCCGACATCGTGGGCGACATCATGCTGCACAGCGAGTGCAACGGTGCCTTGACCACGCCAGGACGATCCATAACCGGCGCGTTCTATCCGGGATGTCCTGCACCGGATTCCGACTTCGACGCCGATGGCGTGGAAGATGAGGATGACAACTGCGTCATCACATGGAACCCGGATCAGGCCGATTGTGATGGCGACGGCATCGGTGATGCGTGCGCGGTCCAATTCGGACTGGATACAGACTGCAACGGTAACGGTGCGCCTGACAGGTGCGACATGCTCGACGGCACCCTCGTTGACTGCGACGGCAACGGTGTGGGTGACGCCTGCGAGATCGCCGCAGATCCATCACTCGATTGCAACGGCACTGGTGTGCTGGACTCGTGTGAGATTAAGTGGGGCTGGGAAACCGACTGCAACGGAAACTTCGTAGTGGACGACTGCGAACTGGGCGACGAAGGCGTGGACTGCGACTTCGACGGCATCCTCGATATCTGTGAACCAGGTGAAGTCGAAGGTGGCCCGGATGTCACCGGCGATTGCCTGCTGAACCTCGACGACCTCGCCCTAGTGCTGGCAAACCTCGGCTGCCTGCCGCCACCAGACTGTCCAGGCGACGCTGATGGTGACGGCGACTGCGACACGGACGATCTCGAACTGATTGTCAATCTGCTCGGGGGCTGATCGCCGCAAAGGCGTCGATCGCCGCTGCGACGTCGTCTTCGCTGGTCAACCGACCAAGGCTCAATCGCACTGCAGACGCCGCCACATGCGGTGCGCACCCCATTGCTTCCAGTACGTGGCTTCTGCTCCCGCCCACGCTCGAACACGCGCTGCCGTGTGACAATGCCACGGCATGCACCAGTTGCGACACCGGGCCTGGTGACCCAGTCGCCAACGACATCATGCTGATGCCGCACACACGCTGATCGGTGTCGCCATGCACCACACTTCCGGGGAAAATCTCGAGCAGTGCGTGTTCCAATCGGTCTCGCAGCGATGCTTGCCGTGGAGCTTCGCTCGGCAATGCCGCCATCGCGCGGGCGGCTGCTTCACCCATGCCCACGATGGCCGGGCCATTCAAGGTGCCAGAACGCAGCCCGCCTTCGTGCCCGCCACCGTGCAGCACAGGCGCGATCATCGCTCGAGTCAGTTGGCCACGAATCGCGAGCGCCGCAGCACCTTGTGGTCCGTGCATCTTGTGGCTCGACACCACCGTGAGATCGCTGTCGAACACGTCCATCGCAAGGCGACCGGGCGCTTGTGACGCGTCCACCAGCAGCGGCACATCGTGTGCTCGGCACACCGATCGCACCGTAGCCACGTCATTGATCGTGCCAGTCTCGTTGTTGACGGCCATGCAGGCCACCATCGCCGTTTCAGGACGCAGATGTGGTTCGATGTGCGATGCATCGATCACACCGCTTGCGCCGGGTTCAACCCATGTCACGGCGGCGCCTATGCGAGCCAGCTGTCTCACGGGCTCGAGTACCGCGGGATGCTCATGCAGCGGCGCGATGATGTGCACGGCCTCGCCGCGATCGAGTTTCGGCTTGAGCATCCCTGTGATGGCCAGATTGCACGCCTCGGTGGCGCATGATGTGAAGACCACCTCGTCGGCCGTGCAGTGCAGCAATGCAGCAACCTGCTCGCGAGCGTGCGCGACCGCCGTGGCCACGGCTCGGCCCGCAGCATGCTGCACGCTGGACGCATTGCCCACTCGACCGGTCAGCCACGACGCCATGACAACGAACACCTCTGGATCCAGAGGCGTGCTTGCTGCGTTGTCGAGGTAGATCGGCATGTCGCTTGTGTTCACGTGCTGCTACGGTTCATGATGTCGTCGCAGATGGACACGCTAACCACCACAGCAGATCTTGTCCCCTTTCATGGATGCGCCTTCGTACCCACGATGGGCGCGCTGCATGAAGGGCACCTCTCGCTGATCCGGCAAGGCACCCAGATGGGCGGCCCGGTGGTGGTGTCGATCTTCGTCAACCCCACGCAGTTCGCACCTCACGAAGACTTCGATCAATACCCACGACCGCTCGATCGCGATCTGGACATGGCCGCCAAGGCCGGCGCTGCGGCCGTCTTCGCGCCAGCAGCGGAGTGTGTCTATCCCCCTGATGTGCCTGTGGCTGCACCAGCGCTTCCGCCCGTGGCCACGACACCGGGCCTGGAAGATGGCCACCGCCCGCATTTCTTCACCGGCGTGTGTGCGGTGGTGGCACGGCTCTTTGATCTCGTGCGGCCCGCCAGCGCCATCTTCGGTGAGAAGGACTGGCAGCAGCTGCAGGTGATCCGGGCGATGGTGGAGGCTGATCCGAGCAGATTCCCGCTCCAGATCGACAGCGGCCCCACGCTGCGAGAAGCCGACGGGCTGGCGATGTCCAGCCGGAACGCCTATCTCGACGCCGCACAGCGAGATCAAGCGCTGGCCTTGTCGCGAGCACTGGAGCTGGCCCAGGGGCTGGATCCCACAGCCGCTGAGGGCGCCATGATGGCCTGCCTGCTCGATGCTGGGCTGTCCGTGGACTACGCGGTGATTCGCGACGCTGTCAGTTTGGGGGCACCCCGCGCTGACAGGCCGACCAGGGCCTTGATTGCCGCTTCATTGGGGTCGATTCGCCTGATCGACAACGGCCCCGTCTAGAATGGGGCGCTCGGAGCCCCATTCATGACCACCGATACCGCGACAACCACCCTCACGTCCATCAACCCGGCCACTGGCGACCCCGTGGGCAGCGTGCCCGTCACACCTGCCACGGACATCCCCGCCATAGTTGCTGCGGCACGCGAGGCCGGCAGGTCTTGGGCCGCCACATCACCAACTGACCGCATTGCGACCATCCGTGGCCTTGGCGAAGCACTGTCCGCCCATCGTGAGCGGTTGGCTGAACTCCTCACTGCTGAAATGGGCAAGCCCATGGCCGAAGCCCTCGGCGAGGTTGATTGGGTGATCGGCGCCTGCGACAAGAAGTTCGACGACATGGCGCGCGGCCTCACGCCCGACGAGCTGCAAGATGGCGCCACGTCGAGCACGATCCACTTTGATCCATACGGTGTGGCGGCAGTCATCACCCCTTGGAACTTCCCGCTAGGCATGCCCAACGCAACTGTTGTTCCGGCGCTGGCCGCCGGAAACGCGGTCGTGTTCAAGCCGTCAGAAGAAACGCCGCTCGCTGGTCAGTTGTTCGCCGAGATCGTGCAGCAGTTCGTCCCCGAAGGCGTGCTGCACGTGATCCACGGTGACGAAGAACAGGGCAAGGCGATCGTCGCTGCCGATGTGAACCTCGTGGTGTTCACCGGGTCTCGTGAAGCAGGTAAGCATATCCTCGCGGCATGCGGCTCGGGCCTGAAGCGCGTGATCCTCGAACTGGGCGGCAAGGATCCGATGATCGTGCTGTCCGATGCCGATCTCGACAAGGCCGCCGACTTCGCCGTGTCCAATTCGTTCCGCAATTGCGGCCAGGTCTGTGTCAGCACCGAGCGGATCTACGTGGTCGACGACGTCGCCGAGACCTTCGAGAACAAGGTGGTCGAGCGGGTATTGAACTTGAAGATCGGCGATGGCGCTGATGACACCACCACGCTCGGCCCGATGGTCAACAACCGTCAGAAGCAACATGTGCTGGAGCACATCGAAAGCGCCAAGCGTGAAGGCGCAACGGTGCGTTGTGGCGATGAACCCATGGACGGCAATTGGGTCGCCCCAACCGTGCTCACCGACCTCAACAACGACATGGAAATCATGCGGGACGAGACCTTCGGCCCGGTGGCCTGCATCATGCGGGTGGATGACACCGAAGCGGCGCTCGCCGCCGCCAACGACACGCCGTTCGGCCTGGGTGCGTGTGTCTTTGGCGATGCACAAGCGGAAGATGTCGCCAGGCGAATGACCGCCGGCATGATCGGCATCAACCGCGGCTGCGGCGGCGCATCGGGTTCGCCCTTCGTCGGCGCACAGCAGAGTGGCTATGGATTCCACGGCGGCACGATGGGCATTCGCCAATTCGCGCAAGCGCGTGTGGTCAGCCGGCCCGCCACGTGACCGACATCGAACTGGTCTTTGGAGGCAGCTTCGACCCTCCGACGCACGCCCATGTGCTGCTGCCGCAGGCCGCGGCCTCGGCGATCGGTGCGGCCTGCATCCGCGTGCTTCCTGCGGCGGTGAGCCCGCACAAGATGGATGCCCCACCCACCGCTGCCGTGCATCGAATGGAAATGCTCGAGTTGGCCTTCGCTGGTGTCCCCGACTGTCTGATCGACCCGCGCGAATTGCACCGCGAGGGCCCGTCATACACGATCGACACGCTGGAGCAGTTGCACGCCGAAGACCCGCGACCGCGCCGGCTGCTGATGGGTTCAGATCAGGCCGAGGTGTTTCATCGGTGGCATCGCTGGAGTGACATCGAGGCTCTTGCCGAACCACTTGTGATGCTTCGCCACACGGATGATGCCGATACCCTCCTGCACCGGATCGCCGACGCCCAGGGCGCCGGTGCCCGCGATCACTGGGCCGCCCGACTACTCGATCTTGAACGACGTCCCGAGTGCGCCTCCCAGGTGCGAGCGATGGGCGATCTGCAGCAGGTTCCGGAGGCAGTTGCCCGGTACATCACGCAGCACGATCTGTACGCGGTGAAGACATGAAAGTTGCCTTCGTCTCATTGGGATGCCCCAAGAACCTGGTCGATTCCGAGCAGATGCTCGGCGATCTGGCGGCATCGGGGTGCGAACTCGTCAGCGACCATGACGACGCCGATGCCATCGTGGTGAACACGTGTGGCTTTCTTGAAAGCGCCAAGCAGGAGTCGATCGACACCATCAACGAGGCGATCGAACGCAAGCACGCAGGCACCGTGAAGCGAGTGGTCGTGACCGGTTGTCTGGTGCAACGGCACCGTGCCAAACTGCTCGAATGGGCGCCCGGCATCGACGCGATGCTCGGTGTGTTCGACCGGGATCGCATTCGCGATGCGGTTGAAGGCCCTGATGCACGTGATGCCGGCCCGGATGAAGATGGCCCGAAGTACTGGATCGCCGCCAACGCGCTTCAGGCCGCTCGGGCACGTGGCCGAGACACGGTCGATCTCACCGTGCAAGGGAAGGACGGCAAAGGACTCGGCTACTGGGAAGGTGATGAACATCGACTGCGGCTCACACCTCGCCACTGGGCATGGTTGCGCATCAGCGAGGGCTGCAACCAGAAGTGTGCCTTCTGCACGATCCCGTCCATTCGCGGCAAGATGCGATCCAAGCCAATGGGCGATCTAGTGAGCGAAGCCCAGCGCCTGATGGCCGATGGCGCGTTCGAGCTCAATTTGATCGGACAGGACACCACGAACTTCGGTCGAGACACCGGATTCGATGGCGGGCTGCCCGGCATGCTCGCCGCTCTTGATGCAGTGGCGCGTGACAACGGCGGCGGGTGGATCCGCCTCATGTACGCCTACCCCACGAACTTCTCCGACGAGATGATCGATGCCATCGCCTCGCTGGAACACATCGTCAAGTACATCGACATGCCGCTGCAGCACGCCAGCAACACCATGTTGCAGGCGATGCGTCGCAATGTGACCGCCGAAGCACAGACATCGTTGGTGCACAAGCTGCGTGAGCGCATCGACGGGCTGGCGTTGCGCACCACCTTCATTACCGGGTTCCCCGGCGAGACTGAAGAGGATCACCAGCAACTACTATCATTCATCGAAGACACGCAGTTCGATGCCATGGGCGTGTTTCAGTACTCGCGTGAAGAAGGCACCGTCGCCGGCACTATGGATGCCGATCCGGCACTGCACGTACCCGACGAGATCAAAGCGCGACGAGAGCAGGAACTGATGCTGCTGCAGCAGACGATCGCGTTTGAGAACGCCGACTGGCTGGCCCAACAAAAAGCTGTGTTCGATGTGCTCATCGACGGCCCAACCGAGGCTGTGGGCCTTGATGATGGCCAGCAGGCCTATCGCGGCCGATGTTACCACCAGGCGCCAGATGTCGACGCCATGACACTGGTGGTCTCCAACGCCCCATTGAGCCCAGGCGAACTCACCCGGTGCCGGATCATCGATCACGACGAGTACGACCTCATTGCGCAGCCCCTGATCGACCTTGAACGCCGCGTAGGGTTGCCTGTGGTGGGATGACCCGCAGAATCCTCCAATTCGACTGAACAGGAGGGCAATCCAAGCCGATCCCCGACGTAGGCTTGTAGGCCCCGTTATTGGGGTTCGTCGCCTGAGGAGTGCTCGTGAATCCACGAATCACCATGCTTAGCCTTGCTTTGACTGTCCCGCTGGCCACCACGGCCAGCAGCGATCCGCTCATTCCGATCGTGGGCAGCGATGTTGTGGGTCTCAGTGTCGAAGTCGTCGGCAACAACCTCGTCACCGGCATCGGTACGAATCGCACGATTCGTCTGGTCGCGACGGTCCCTGCCGGCTGGCGTCTCGACGCCGTTGCGGGCAACCTCGACACGCCCCTCACAGTGCAGGCTGTCGACGGCACCTTTTACCAGCATGCCTTCGGGGGCAACACGAGCCTTGACATCAACGACGGGTTGATTCCAATCTTCCCGGAGCTTGCATACGACTCATGGACCACCATCGGCGCGTACAACCAGTCGGGCGAACCATATAGCGAACCAAATGCGGTGAACACGCTCGGCATCGACTGGTCAACATTCGACACCCAACATTTCATCTCCAGCACCAATGGCACCTGGTACGTGACACCCGAAGACATTCAGGGCACGACTGCCCCGTTCGTCGGACCATGCGATCGAATTCGAGATGGCGTGGCCATCGCCCAGCTCACATTGGTCGGTGACAATGCGTCCCTGTCCTTCTCCGCGCTACTGCAGGGCAAGGACAATCTGAACCAACCCTGGCAGCGGCACATCGACTCGATCGTGATCGGTACCGACAACACCTCTCCAGTGGATGTGATGCAGGGCTGCGACTTCGATCTGACGGATGACGACACGATCAATGTGACGGACCTGCTCGAGCTGCTCACTAATTGGTCGGATCCCTGCATGGACTTCGACTTTGACAGCGACACGGGCGCCTCTGATCTCGTGCTGCTGCTGGCCCAATGGGGCCCTTGTCCAACCTCCTGATCCAAGCACCTGAGCGACGGGTCGCCTAGGCTGGCATCACCATGCCGGCTGGTATCCCTGTCTTCGACGGCCACAACGACACACTGCAACGGCTGCTGCCTCGCACTGGCGATGCCCCACAGTCCATTCTTGACCACGGTGACAGTGGTCATCTCGACGTGCCCCGCGCCCGTGCCGGAGGCATGGCCGGTGGCTTTTTCGCCATCTACATCCGAGCACAGGAGAGTCGCAATCCGCCTGAGCCGGTGCCCGATGACAACAACGCGTGGACATGGACGCCCTCCGCCATCGATGTGGCCTGGGCGAGAGCCGAATGCGACCGACTCCTCACGGGCATCGACGCCATGTTCGATGCCCATCCCGATCAACTCATGCGATGCCTGACCCACGACGATCTCGTGGCATGCCTTTCCGATGATCGGCTGGGCATCCTGCTGCACATCGAAGGCGCCGCGATGATCGGCCCTGATTGCGCCGAACTTCCCGAGCTCTACGAGCGCGGCATTCGAAGCATCGGTCCGGTGTGGTCACGCCCCAATTGCTTTGCCCACGGTATTCGATTCGGATGGCCCAGCAGCAATGACATCGGACCTGGGCTCACCGAGGCTGGCCGACGGCTGGTCGCCGAGTGTGAGGCGCTTGGTATCGCGATCGATCTGTCGCACATGAATCGTCAGGGGTTTCTCGACACGGCGCAGTGCGCCACCAAGCCCCTGATCGCCACCCACTGCGGCGCCCATGATCTGTGCGAGAGTGCCCGCAACCTCACCGATGATCAACTTCGCATGGTGGCGGACAGTGGTGGCGTGGTGGGCGTGAACTTCTACACCGGCGACCTTCGAGGGGATGGGCTCAATCACGCCGACATGCCCCTGGACCGGCTCGTCGACCACGTGCTGTACATGCTCGACGTGATGGGCGAAGACCATGTGGCCCTTGGCAGCGATTTCGACGGCGCGGTCATGTGCGATGAGCTGGGTGACGCCTCAGGGTTCCCCCGCCTGCTCGAGTTGATCACGGGGCGTGGCGTGTCCGACACCGCCCTCTCAAAGATTGCCCACGGCAATTTCCTCCGGGTGCTCGAGCACCATCTCACTTGATGTCCCTGCCCTGAGCCATCCCCCTACAATGTGCCGCCTCACAGGCTCCGATGCACATTCGCAACTTTTCCATCATCGCCCACATCGACCACGGCAAGAGCACGCTCGCCGATCGGCTGCTGCATGCCACCCGAGCCGTGACGCAACGGGAGCATCGCGATCAGATCCTCGATTCGATGGATCTTGAACGTGAACGCGGCATCACGATCAAGGCCTCCGCGGTCACGGTGCAGCATGAGTACAAGGGTGAGACCTACCAGCTGAATTTCATCGACACGCCGGGCCATGTGGACTTCACCTACGAGGTGTCCCGGGCGTTGACCGCGTGTGACGGCGCTGTCATGGTGGTCGACTCCACCCAGGGCGTGGAAGCGCAGACGCTCGCCAATGCGTATCTCGCGATCGAGAACGAGGTCGAACTCATCCCGGTGGTGAACAAGATCGACCTCCCCGCAGCCGACCCCGACACGGTGGCGATGGAGATCGAAGCGATCCTCGGGCTGCCCGCCGAAGACTGCATCTACTGTTCCGCCAAGACGGGCGAAGGCATCGGGCCGCTGCTCGACACCATCTGCGAACAACTGCCCGCACCACGCCAAGCAGTCATTCCCGAAACACGAGCGCTGATCTTCGACTCGCACTACGACGAGTACCGCGGCGTGATCGTATATGTGCGTGTGTTCGACGGCGAACTGAAGGTGGGTGATCGCATTCGCATGATGGGCACCGGCACCACGTGGACCATCACGGAATTAGGCCGCAACACCCCGCAACCAGAAAAGGTCGATCGCATCGGCACCGCCGAGGTGGGCTGGATCGTGGCCGCGATCAAGACACTCGCCGATGTGCGCGTGGGCGACACCATCACCCACGACAAGCACCCCGCCGCCGAGCCATTGCCGGGCTACGAAGAGCCAAAGCAGATGGTGTTCTGCGACTTCTACCCCGCCACCGCAGACGTCGACAGCGGCAAGCGCACCGACTTCGAGTCACTGCGCGAAGCCGTCGAGAAGTTGCAGCTCAATGACGCCAGTTTCACATTCGAGGTGCAGCACTCCGAAGCGCTTGGCTTTGGCTTCCGGTGTGGCTTCCTCGGCCTGCTGCACATGGAGATCGTGCAGGAACGCCTCGAACGCGAAGGCGGCGTGGAGATCGTGCAGACGGCACCCACCGTGACCTACAAGGTGAACACCACCCAGAACGGCACGATGGAGATCCACAACCCGATGGATCTGCCCGATCCATCGCAGGTCCAGGCCATCCGTGAACCGATCGTGAAGGTGGAGATCATCTGCCCGGACGAAATGATCGGCGACTTGATGAGCCTGTGCGACGGGCGTCGAGGCATCTTCAAGACACAACAATTCGTCTCCACCGGACGACAGATGCTCACCTACGAGCTGCCACTGGCGGAAATCATCTTCGACTTCTACGACAAGTTGAAGTCGATCACACGCGGCTACGGCACGATGGACTACGAACTGGTCGAGTACCGCGTGGACCGTCTGGCCAAGGTGGACATCCTTGTGAACGGCGATCCGGTGGAAGCACTCAGCCTGATCTGCCATCGCGACAACGCGGAAGTGCGCAGCCGCAACATCCTCAAGGCACTGCGGAAACAGATCGATCGCCACCAATTCGAGATCGCACTGCAAGCAGCCATTGGCGGCAAGATCATCGCACGCGAGTCGATCAAGGCCGTACGCAAGAACGTGACCGCCAAGTGCTACGGCGGCGACATCACTCGAAAGCGCAAACTGTTGGAAAAGCAGAAGGCCGGCAAGCAACGGATGAAGAGCATTGGCTCGGTGAACATTCCGCAGTCGGCCTTCCTGGCCATTCTCGATCAGGGTGACGGCTGAATCCGCCACCCGGGAGACCACCATGCATCTGATGAACACACTGTGTACCTGCACCATCGTTTCGGCCCTTGCCATGGCAGCACTGCGGCCTGCCGCCGAAGCTGAGTTTGCCGGCCCCGAGCCACTGGGCCCCGCGTCCGAACTCGTGCTGCAAGGCACGGATGGCGACATCACGGTGAAGACGGTTGACGGACGCATCACATGGGGCGACACGCCTGCACAGCGCGTGTACAGCGAAGCATTCGTGGCGGTCGACAAACTCATTCCTGTAATGCTGCAGGCCGAGTCGTTCACCGAAGAGCGGGAAGAACTCAGCGGGCAGATGCAGATTGATGAGCAACGCATCCTCGCCGCGCTGGATGAAGTTCGTGTGCGTATCGAAGATGCCGACCCCGACGACCCCGATCATCCCGCGATGGCCGAAGAAGCCCGCAACATTCTGCAGCAGCGACAGGCCTTCATGCAGGCGGCGCAGCAGGCCATGAGCCAGCTTCAGGCGGCGCACCTCGAACGCGCCTATCGAGAGGCTGTCGAGGCCGTGAAGATCGTCGCGGAGCGCAAGGGCATCGACATCGTGCATCGAGCTGTGCCCACTGATGACCCCTTCGTCGGCACGATGATGCCCGAAGCGGTGAACGCCATTCAATCACGGTCGTTCTTGGTGTATCCCGAGTCGATGGACATCACCAGCGATGTGGCTGACGAACTCGGCCTCGATCTCAATCAGGGCTGAGCAGTCTGCAACACTGCCTCTCGCAAGCGTCGCGTGGCGTCGGCTGCTGCAGTGGGATCAACCGGCACGTAGTCCAGTGCTATCGCTTCGTCTTGCGGTGATTCCACATCGCCAGCGTGTGCCGCGACACGATCGAGCACATCCGGTTGAAGGCCCAGTGGCGCATCGGCGCCGAAGGTGCCCGCCGGCGGTCGGAATGCGCCTTCGAAGTCGAACATGGCATCGATTGCAGTCAGTGCCGCCACCACACCGGCGGCATCTGAGACCGGCTGCGTCACCGGGCGAAACGGTGGCTTGGGCCATTGGGACGGGTCGTCAAAGTGCGGACGCATCTGTTCCCAGTGTTCCATGGCATCCGCCCAGTCCGCTTGCCATTGCGTCAGTCGAGCCATGTGATCACGTGCGGATCGCCCGAGCCCGGCGGCATCTCGAGCCGGCGGCAGCGCACGCACGGCAGTCTGCAATGCGGTTACATCCTGACCGGCGATGACGAGTGCATCAACGAGATCGGCAGCCATGGGCAGTGCGTCGGCGGCCACCAGCGCCGGCGCACAGCGACCATCTGCAGCGAGCGCTGCAATCATGCGAAGGGCCAGATCAACTTCCACGAAGGCCGCCGCAGGCCTGGCGGCGGCAAGATTGGCCCGAGCCTGTTCCAACAGCCCCTGCACCAACTGCCACTGTCCGGGCAGCCACCATGGGATGGCCACGGTGGGTGCATCGCCCGGTGGTGGATACACCCCATCCTCGGCGAGCAGCGACCGCAGCAGCATGTCGTCCACCTGTTCGGCGAGCTCAGGTTGTGCCCACCATCGCTCGACGCCTTCGATCATGCGGGCCGTGAGCAGCCACACCCAAGGCCGCTTGGCTCGAGTCCATGGGTCCAATTCACCGGAGGCGATCTGCTCGAGCAGTGCTCGTCGCTCGGTGAGCGTCTCCATGACCTCGATCCGCCGTTCATAGCACCTGGATACCGTGGGCATGAGCATCGCACCCAGTGGTCCATACACGCCCTCGCCGGCCTTCTCCTCGACCACCTGCATCGCAGCGAGCATCTCAGCAGGATCATCAAGTAAGGTCGTGGCGAGCAGTGCGTCGTAGGCCTCGCGGGCCTTGGGAATGGACGCCAGCAACATTGACCGACCAAATCGGTTGCCGGCGAATCCAAGCATGCTCGCTGCGTCGTTGAGCTCTTGAGTCTCTTCGGATCTCGCAATCTGATCGATCCAGCCGAGCATCACTTCCCCTTCTCGCTCAAGTGCTGCATCGAGCTTGAAGGGATCGTCCGTCTCCACTCGTTGATAGGCGGGCACCAGTGCCGCGGCCATGTCTCGATCGACCATCCCGAAATCCAGCAGGCGTTCGATGGACTCGTCCACCATCACCGTGCAGACGATGCCCACGAGCGATGAGACCAGCAACTCCTGTTCCGCCACATGCTGCGAGAGTCGGATCGCGGACTCCACCGCAGCCGCACCGCGAGCAGTGTCACCCTGCCCCACATGCACCATGAGCTCAAGATCAAAGAGCATGGCGGCAGAGCGCAAAGACGACAGTTCAGGCAGCTCCAGCATGGGGCCCTGGCTGTAGTCCAATTGCCAGTCGATGTCGTCCACAGCCGCCGCTCGACGAAGCTGTGCAATCTCGTGCTGGTACTTCCCAAGGAGTTGGTGTTCATCCCCTCGCGGTGGAAGACCCATGTCGAGCCGCGCCTGCATGTCGTGGATCGAGTCATCCAACTGCAACTGGTCCATGATCGCGCGATAGGTTTCCGCGGGGTCAACGGCCAACATGAAGGTCAGGACACTTGCCAGAATCATCGTGTGCTACTCACGTCCGCCCAACAGCCTATCCTGCCAACCCATGGCTGAACATCGCCACATCCCCTACCAGCCCCCGGCGGCATCGCCTTCACCGCAAGCCGCCGCCGACGCATTCCGAGACCGGGTCGCCCAGCGACGGTCGATCCGGTTCTTCTCCGATGCCCCGGTGCCGCGGGAGTTGATCGAGTCGATCGTGGCCGCCGCCGGTACCGCGCCAAGCGGCGCCAACAAGCAACCATGGCGATTCGTCGCCGTGTCCGACCCCGCGATCAAGAAGAAGATTCGCGAGGGGGCCGAGGCGGAAGAGCGTGCCTTCTATGAGCAGCGGGCGAGTTCTGATTGGTTGCGTGATCTTGAACCGCTGGGCACGGATTCATCGAAGCCGTTTCTCGAAACGGCCCCCTGGCTGATCGTGGTGTTCAAACTCATGGAAGACGACATCCAACAAAACGACTCACGACGGGTGTACTACGTCAATGAATCGGTCGGCATCGCTGCGGGCCTGCTTCTCGCTGCAGCCGCTCATGCCGGCCTCGCCACGCTGACACATACACCCAGTCCAATGGCCTTCCTCGGCAACATTCTGAATCGACCCCACTACGAGCGGCCGTTCCTCTTGATTCCGGTGGGTTGGGCTGCAGATGACTGCACCGTGCCCGACATCACCCGCAAGCCACTTGATCAAATCCTGGTGTTCGAATGACCGAAGCCCTCCATTGGGTGCTGGTGTCGTCGTTTGGTGTGCTCGGCATCGCATGCGTGCTGCTGGTGATCATGCAACTGCCCGGCACGTGGATCATGCTGCTGCTGGGCGGCGGGGTGCAGGCCGCAGATTTCTGGTGGCTTGATCAGGCCCCTGCCACACCGGGGTGGTGGGCGTTGGGCATCGCACTGATTCTTGCACTCATCGGCGAAGGCCTCGAGGCGGCCGCGGGGGCTGCGGGGGCCGCTGCTGGCGGCGGCCGAAAGCGAGGCATGGTCGGCGCCCTGGTTGGCGCGATGGTGGGCGCCCTCGTGGGCACGCTGTTTATTCCAATTCCCTTGGCTGGATCACTCTTGGGCGCCATTGGCGGCGCCTTTGTGGGTGCGATCGCCGGAGAAATGGCTGGCGCCGAAGGTCGCTCGTTGACATCGGCATTCAAGCCCGCCAGCGGAGCTGCGATGGGTCGAGCCGCCGGAACGGTGGCAAAGGTCGGCTTCGCCATCGCAGTATGGCTGGTGATCACGACCGGTTTGGCCCTGAACTAATCACTCATCCGTCACACGCAACACCTCTTCGAGTGTGGTCATGCCCTTGACCATCTTGTCGATCGCATCCTGCCGCAACGTGCGCATGCCGTTGGCCACACACTGCGCCCTGAACTCACCAACCGCCGGGTTCGATGCGATCACGTCACGCAACGCGTCGTCGAACTGCAACAGCTCATGAATACCCATGCGTCCTGCATAGCCGCTCATGCGACAGCGTTCACAGCCCTCACCGTGCACGATGGACTGCTGATCCAACCTCTGCGCCTTCAGCATTTGGGCGGCCGCCTCAGGGACGGGTTGATCCTGCGCGCAGTGCCGGCATGTTCGGCGCACCAGACGCTGCGCCAGCACACCATTGACCGCACCGCTGACCAGATACGGCTCGATGCCGATGTTCACGAGTCGCGTGATCGCTGACGGCGCATCATTCGTGTGTAGCGTGGACAACACCAGGTGTCCGGTGAGGGCCGCCTGCGTGGCGATGGTGGCGGTCTCCTGATCGCGAATCTCCCCGACCATCACGACATCGGGATCCTGACGCAGCAATGTGCGCAGTGCGCTGGCGAACGTCAGTCCAATGCGTTCATGGGTCTGCACCTGCGTGATTCCTGCCAGTTGATACTCCACTGGATCCTCGACCGTGGAGATGTTCAATCGACTGATGTCCAACTCTTGCAGAGAGGCGTAGAGCGTGGTGGTCTTGCCCGATCCCGTCGGCCCGGTCACCAGCACGATGCCGTGGGGCTTGGCGATCATCGTTCGCCAGTCGACGAGCGTTCGTTCGTCGAAGCCAAGTTCGTCCAGTGGAACACGGATCGATCGACTGTCGAGAATGCGGAGCACGGTTTTCTCCCCGTGCGGCGTGGGACATGTGGACACGCGAAGATCCAGCGTTCGCCCAAGCACGTGGGCGCGAATCCGGCCATCCTGAGGCAATCGACGCTCAGCGATATCCAACGACGCCATGATCTTCAGTCGCGATGTGATGGCAGCCTGCATGCGACGAGGCGGACGCATCGACTCCTGCAGAATCCCGTCCACTCGAAACCGCACTCGTAGATCATGCTCGGTCGGTTCGAGGTGAATGTCCGATGCACCCTCACGCACCGCAGTCTGAATGATGAGGTTCACGTACCGCACCACGGGCGACGCATCCGCATCGGCGTCGTCTTGTGCCTCCTGGGCATCGACCACCTCAACATCGTCCTCATCGACATCGGCAAGAATGGCCTCGACATCCTCGTCAGTGGTGTTCTGCGCCCGGAATCGTTCGATCACCGCTGACACGTCATCAGGCGTCACGAGTACGTGCTTGATTGATGAGATACCCAGCTTGCCGCGAACTTCGTCCAGCAGATGCGCTTCATGGGCCGCCGTTGTCCCAACGACAAACCGCTCACCGCGAGTGCCCAGTGGAAGCAACGATCGTTCTTCGCAGAACAACAACCCCAGACGTTCAATGGCAACGTCATCGACATCGTCCCAGGTCACCCGCTCAAAGTGCATCCGGGCCGTTCGGGCCGCAGCGTGCTGCACATGTTCCTGATCCGCTCCAAGTTGAATCAGAGCACGTGACAAACAGTGGCCCGGTGTGCGTTCAACCAGCCGCTGCGCCTCATCGACAAGGGCGCGGGTCACCGATTGATCTCGAAGCAGCACGTCCACCAGAGACCGGGTATCGATTGCCTCACCATCGGGCTGCCAGCTTGCCACGTCAGCGCGGGATCGATCCGAAGACATCAGGGGCCTCCAATGGCGATGATGCCCGTCACAGCAGCACCGGTGTCGCCGTCACGAAGTTCAATTTCAACGGCCGACTCACCCACGGCCAACAGTGTCATCGTTCCACCGTCGTCCAGATGCATCGACTCCCCCAGTACCACTGCCACCCCATCGACCATGGCCACCGTGTTGACGCCACGCAGCACCGTGCTCACAGACATCGCCTCAATCCGGTGCTGCAATGACCGCCCAGAGGCAGCATGCGGGCAATGACCCTCCGAGGCCGACGTGGCGAACGCACCAGGAAGCAGAAACGGATTGCAATGCAATCGAGTTGCTGGCACCTGCACCAGTACCACATCGCTGCGCAATCGATCGGCCAATGCAGTCGTTTGAGTCATGGGGGACGCGGCGGCGTCCGCATCGACATCAAGGCATTGGGCGATGGCGGAATCAAGGGCTGCATCTGCGTGTGCAGCCAGTGGCCCACCGAGCAGCAGCCGCATGCCGACCACCGCGAGGGCGCCCCCACCGATGACGACGGCCATGAGCGTGCGACGTTGACGCACGCCAGCGCCGAACATCGTGCGAGGCTCGTTCGCCTGATCTGGTGATTCATGCATCACCACTGTGTCCGACAACGGGTTGTGGCCAACCATGGATTCATGCGAATCGTGCATCAATACACCTCCGTGTTGGCGGCCAATGCCGGTACCGCATCGGCGAAGTAGATCCGCAGCACAAAACGGGCGGTCACCGATCCCGGCGCCATCATCGAACCGCTGGGATCCGTGCCGGCGGACTTCAAGGCGAGATCGCTCATTCGCGTCACTCGTGGCAGCCGCTCGAGCGACTGCAGAAACTCGTAGAACCCCTCGAACGTTCCGGCCATGTCCACCTCGAGCGGAAGTTCCATGTAGACAGCGTGCCGTTGCGGCGATCGCGTCTTCACACTGCGCACCGTGAGTTGCTCGCGACGGGCCATTTGCCAGATCTGCTCAAGGACGCCTTCGACATGCTGCCGTCGCGGCAACTTGGCCTCGATGTCCTCAATCAACTGTGAGCCTCGCTCCACGGCGGATTCCAGATCGGGCACGTCTTCGAGCACGATCGCGAGGCGAGCCAATTGTGTCTGCCGGGTCTTGATGTCATCCATCGCCGCGTGCATCTGGGCATTACGCGGTGCGAACACCACGAACCAGGCGGCCAAGGGAATGGCGATCAGGGCGGTCACGAAGATTGCCTGTCGAACACGTGGGGTCATGGCATGGCTCCCATGGCAGTGTGCAGCGGCGACGTGTCACGGAAGTCCGCATCAGCGATGAATGAACACTGCACGCGAAACTGCCGGACAGTCTGGCCGGCCATCTCGGTTTCTTCGGAGAATTGCAACACCACGTCCTGGAGCATCGCGTGCGCATTGAGCTGGGCTAGAAAGGCGGACACTTGCAGATCAGTCGGGGCGAAACCGAGCATCGACACATCGGTCACGTGCCGTGGCGGTCCTGATGCGGGCGCTTCGGTGTCGGGCGCTCGCAGACTCCGACCGGCCTGTTCCATCACGGTGGCGGGCGGCGCCAAAGCACGACTGTGCAGTTCGATTTCGATCAGCCCCAACCCTGCGGGCATTCGATTGATGAACTCCGCCAGAATGGTGGACCGTGGCAATCGCTCAACGAGGCTGGCCGCGATCTGGGCCCGCTCGTGGATGGTTGCTTGTCGCGCCTCCAACGCGCTGATCGCCTCCACCTGTTCGCCAGCCTTGATCCACTGCGCCTCCACTTGTGTCTGCAACTGAGCGACCTTCGACCACTGCCATTGTTTCCAGGCGAAGGCACATCCCACTCCTGCGACGACGATGAGAAAGAGCGCCATCCCCAGTGCGTTGGTGCGACGGTCGACGCGGTGCTCGACGTATTCCGATGGCAGAAAGTCGTCAGTGTGCATGTGCAAATCCTCGTGCGGTAACGGCCCGGGCAAGACTGGCAAGCAGTGCTTTGGATCGTCCCTTCTGTGCGTCTTCGTTGCTGTGCAGCGCCGACATGCCCACGCACAACGACCAATCGGGACGCGGCCGATCGCTCCAGTCATCCGGTGACGTGAGCTGGTCGGCGTGTTCCAGTGCTGCCAGTGGATCTCCGATTTGACCGGGCAATGACACCGCGCGAACCAGATCTCGGCACAGCCACGGTTGGCGGGCTTCGCCCCCTGTGAAGACCACGCGGTTCAAATCGACATGGGGCCAGGTGGCGGCGTGTTGTCGCAGGCACAGGCGAAGTTCATCTGCAAGTGTTTCCAACAACACTGATACGTCCACCGTTGCCGCCTGCACAGGAAGGCCGTCAAGATCAGGACCAAGCGACGGTGTTGGAGCGCCCACGCGGCGCTCGAACGAGAGCATGGCCGGCCACGCGGCATCCGCTGCATCGGCATGCCCTTCCATCACCGGCACGTCTCCCAACAGTCGATGGGCCCTCGCTTCGGCGTGCGAGCACTGCATCACATCGGCCACACGATCATCAAAGTGCTGGCCACCCACTGCCACCGATCGCGCCTGCACGACCTGCCGTCCATGCGCGATCACCACCCGAGTGCTGCCCGCGCCCATGTCGACATACATGGTGGCGGTCGCCCCATCAGAGGTGCGGCGATGAATGTGGTCGAACGCCGCCACGATCGGGCCCGCCTGTGAGGTGACAGCAACCACCTCCAGCTTGAGTGCATGCAGGAGTTCAACGTGTTTCAGCACCACGGATCGAGGCACCGCCTGGCAGATCACTTCTCGCCTGGATGCCGCCGGACGGTCAACCTCGATGGTGCGCACCATCAAAGCCTCGGACGTGTCGGGCAGCTGCGCCATCATGGCCGCCTCGGCATGCTCATCATGATCCAGCTGCAACGTTCGCAGCATGGTGTGATGTGCTGGCAACGCCATGACCACCGTGTTTCCCACGAATCCGCCATCCCGGAGCAGTTTGGGAAGCGCGTCGCGAACTGTGGCGAGGCGGGCATCGAGATCGGCGGCGGTGTCGGGGTCTACAGCGATCTGTCCGGCCGCAAGCACCTTGGACCGGGCGCACTGCAACACCTTCGTGCTGGACCAACCGAAATCGATGGCGATTGGATCAGCGAATGCTGTTCGTAGTGGCAGGCGCATGACGACTCCTTGGCGGCGCAAGGGGCCGCGTGCAAGGTCATTCGACCGAGCGCGGCTGCAACTGAACTGCGGCTTGTGCGAGGAGGCGCTTGTTGCACTTGCTGATGGGAACGCACTGCCTGTACCGGCTCTGTGGCCGTACAGACCTACCTGTCGCTACCGCCTGCAGGCGGCGCAGACGTCGACCATTGCCCACCCCAGCGCAGTCAATGCCCCGGGCAGGTCCCACTGCTGTGTATCGCGATCGCCGGTCGTATTGCTGATGCTGCGAATCTCGATCGCCGGCATGCCCAGTCGGCGCGCCGCATGGAGGACGGCCGCGCCCTCCATGGCTTCCACATCGCACCCTGTGCGGTCGGCAACACCTTGTGCCGCATTGTCTGTGCCGGAGCATGTGGCCACGGTGGCGATCGGTACGCCGGGCAGGCCACAGCGATATGCGAGCGTGTCATCTGGGCACAGCACATTGCCATCGAACTCGCCCAGTGGAAAACCCAGATCGCTCATGGTCTGGAATCCCCCGGGCGTAATGAGCCCCTCCTCCATGTACACACAACGAGAGGCATGGACGACATCGCCAAGCGTGAGGGCGCTGCCGGGCAACACGCCTGCAACGCCAACACTCACAACGGCGGTGAACTTCCCCGGGTTGCGCACCACTACCTCGGTCACAGCCGCAGCAGCGTTGGTCCGGCCCGGCCCGGTCACCAGCACGTGTGTCCCATCGATGCCCCCAATGGCATCAGCCTCGGCCTGCACCGCCGTGGCGAGCAGCAGCATCAGTCACTCCCCCGTCCGAGCGTCACGAGCAGATCGCCCAATGGCACTGTGCGTTGGTCACCTGAGTCGAGGCTCTTGAGCACCACCTCGCCCGAGGTCAGTTCATCACCGAGGATGACCACGTTGCGCGCCCGATGGGCAGATGCCTCACGCAATTGCTTGCCCACGTTGCGTGTGGCCTTGTGCGTGTGCCGCACATGCAGACCGCCATCTCGCAACTGCGTCGCCAATGGTGTGAGTCGAGCTTCGGCCGCCTCGCTGCCTGATGACACCAGGAACACATCCGGCCGCGGAAGTGACACCATGTCCTCGCACAGCAGACCCTTGTCTTGTAACAGCAGACCAAGCACGACATCGCCCATGCCGAATCCACATGCAGGCATATCGGGGCCGCCGAAGAGCGACACCAACTGGTCGTACCGTCCGCCTCCGGCGATGGCCCGTTCGTCACCGGCGATGTCGTGAATCTCCCACACAGTTCCCGTGTAGTACGCCAACCCACGAACGATGCCCAGATCCCAATCGCAAAATGGAAGCAGCCCTCGCTGGTCGAGCGCTTCGGCCAATGCCGTCAACGCAGCCACACTGCTTTCAGGCAGCTCGAGCGCGGCTGCGATGGCCGACGGTGGTTCAGTCGCCGGCATTCGCATGCCGCCAAGCGCATTCAAGGAATCGACCGCCTCATCAGAGAGGCCTGTGGCCTTGGCCTGCTCACGGAAGACATCCGGCGGCAGTTTCTCTCGCCGGTCGACCAGCGCGAATGCATCGGCCATGGCGTCATCGTGCACCCCCAGTGACGACAACATGGCTGCCGCAGCACCACGATGGCTGATCCGCACACGCACGTCCGCCTCGGTGAGGCCCAGCAACCGGAGCGCCGTGACGGCGACCGCGATGACTTCGGCATCCGCCTCGGGCCCTTCCAGACCGATGCAGTCCACATTCCACTGGTTGTGTTCACGCAACCGACCCCGCTGCGGTCGTTCGGCGCGGAAGAGCGTTGGCATGGCAAACCACTTGGTAGGCACGCTCAGCGAACGTCCTTGTGCCGCGGCCATTCGGGCAAGCGTCGGCGTGAACTCGGGCCGCATTGCGTACTTATCATCGCCGCCGGCCCGGGTGAATGAGAACAACTCACTCACGATGCCGTCGCCACTCTTGATCGTGTACAGGTCGAGATGCTCGAAGGTGGGGCCATCGATCTCGTCGTACCCATGACGAATGGACGCAGCAGCCCAGGCCCGTTCGATGTGCCGGCGAACGGCCATCACATCAGGAAGAAAATCCCGGGTGCCCTTGGGTCGTTGCAGTGTGCGGCGGTCGACCATCGGCGGCACTCTACCAGACTGCCTCACAGCCCTGATGTACGGGCAAAACGAACGGGCGGGCAGCCGAAGCAGCCCCCCCGTGTAGGAACAGTT
>JAKVBV010000003.1 GCA_022446965.1 Phycisphaerales bacterium | reverse complement strand
CGCAATTCGGTCTTTCGGCCGGCCCATGTACATCGGTCTACTGCTGATCATGCTCGCCCTGGCCACCACTGAACTGGGCCCCGACTCGTGGGTGAAGGATCTGCTCGCGCCAGCATGGGAAGGGGCACTTGGCATTAGTTCTGGCTGGGTGCTGGTGTACACCGCGCTCATCATGATGACGCTTCGCTTCCTATGCGGGCCACTGGTGGCCGCCCTCAAGCCACTGGGTGTGCTCGCCACGAGCGCGGCCATCGTGACCGTGGGCATCTGGTGGCTCAGCGTGCTGGCTGACGACGTCGCCGTGGGCGCCGTGGTCATTCTGATCGCCGCCACCGTGTACGGCATCGGGCAGACGTTCTTCTGGCCCACCACGCTGGGCCTTGTGGCCGAGCAGTTCCCAAAGGGCGGTGCAATGACGCTGAACTTGATCGCCGGCGTTGGCATGCTCGGCGTGGGCGTGCTGGGCAACCCATGGTTGGGCAATGTGCAGGACACCAGCATCGTGGCCGCCCTGCAGAGCGCCAACGAAACGGTGGCGGCTGAGTATGTGGGACCTGAAAAGCAGAGCCTGTTTGGTGCCTACCAGTCGCTCACTCCCGATGCAGCGTCGGCCAGCGGCGAGGCCAAGGCCGTGATCGAAACAGCGCAGCGCACCGGCAAGGCCGATGCACTCTTCGCAGTGTCGATCTTGCCCATCTTCATGCTGGTGTCGTACATCGCCTTGATGCTGTACTACCGCAGCAAGGACGGCTATGCCCCCGTGGAACTGGACTCGGCCGGCAAGTACGGCAAGGCATAGACAGTCTCCAAACGGAATCCTTATTCCAAGGTTCAACGGCCCACCGCCACCCAAGCACATCGCTACCCTGCCGCACCATGTTCGACGTGCTCATCATTGGCGGTGGTCCGGCTGGCTTGACCTGTGGCATCACGCTTGCTTCGGCGCACGGCAAGCCGTGGTACGGCGAACGCCGCATCATGATCATTGACTCGGGACTGAGCGATCTCGACCGCGCCCAACTGAACAACGCTCCGGGTATTGCCCGAGGCACCCGCGGTGACGCGGTGCTCGCCGACATGCGATCGCACTTTCTCGACCTCGCCGGCGACCGCGGCATGATCATCGACAGCACGGTCAGTGCGGTTGTGCACCAGCCTGAAGGCTGGACCGTGACCGACACGACCCCCACCACGCACCATACGGCGCACCTCGTGCTGGCCACGGGCTACAAGCGGCTGGACATCACCGGCGTGCCGGTATCCCCCCAGGCGCACCACCCCCAAGGCAAACCAGGCCGCATCCGCCTGCCCCACGAGAGCTTCGCCATCGACACCAATGCCCACGTCGCAGGTGTACTGGCCGGCGGCTCAAGTCAGTTTGCCATCGCAGCCGGCATCGGCGCACAGGTCGCCGTGGAGATTCTGTGCGCCTGGGCGGGAAAGCGCACGCACGTGCATGACGTGCCCACACCCTGACCCAACTGGACGCGCCCCCGCGTGGCGGTGATCATGCCCCCATGCACACACTGCTTGTCTCGCTTGCGTTGGCCGGACCTGTTCCAACCCCACCACCATCAGGTGACTTCGCCATGGCGCCGTCGTTGCACGCCACCGACACTGGCGCCTGGCTCACCTGGCTCGAGACCGCGGACGACGGCACGATGGCCCTCCGCACAACTTTTCGCCCCATCGGTGAAGACGCCCAGTGGACTTCCCCGGAAACCGTCACGCAGCGCAGCGACTTCTTCGCCAACTGGGCCGATGTGCCTCGTCTCTGCCAGGCTGCAGACGGCATGCGCTACGCAACATGGTTGCAACAAAGCGGGCCGGGCACCTATGCCTACGACATCGGCATCGCACGCGCCGAACCCGGCGGCCCGTGGATTCACATGGGAACACTCAACGACGACCGCGTGGTCGGCGAACACGGCTTCGTGTCGATGATCCCTGAGGGTGGCGGTGTTCGCGCCTTTTGGCTGGACGGCCGCGCCATGACGGGCGACGGACACGACGGTCACGGTGCCGGCGACATGATGCTACGCACGGCGCACGTCGGTGATCACGTGTACGAAAGCACGGCGCTCGACACACGAGTGTGTGAATGCTGCCCAACAGACGCGGCCATGCTCGCCACCGGGCCTGCAGTGGTCGTGCGGGACCGTGGGCCGGAGGAAGAACGCGACATCGCCATCGTCAGGCACGTGGCGCACGCATGGACGAAGCCTGCGCCTGTCAACGACGGCCAGTGGCGCATCAACGGCTGCCCGGTGAACGGACCGCGCATCGCGTCACGCGGTGACCGCGTCGCCGTGGTGTGGTTCAGCAGTGGCGGTGAACATCCAGGACTGCGCATTGCGTGGTCCACCGATGCCGGGGCGCACTTTGGCACACCCCACCGCATCGATGGCACACGAGCCGCGGGGCGTCCCGCCCTCGTGCTGCTTGACGATGGCGCCATGGTGGTGTGGCTCGGTCAAGACGATGCCGGCCAGTGGCTGCAGTGCGCCGTCATGCATCACGACGGACGGCTCGGACCCGTCGAAACGCTGGCCCGCGTGCCCAACGGACGCCGCGCCGGCGTCCCTCAGGCCGCCGCCCTCGGCGAGCATGTCCTGGTGGTCTGGGTCGCGCCGCCAGCCACAGAAGGCGGCCAAAACCGCCTTGACGGGGCCCTCCTGCCGGTTGAGGCCTTCCCTCGAGCAAGCGATCCATCCTGAGTGCTACACTCTCCGGCCGAGGAATCGCCTCGAACCAAGGATCGGCACCGCACGCCGCTGGCGGGGCGATCCAGTTTCCCTGCATCAGCGGCACGGCTTGGTCTGGTTTCTCTCATGAAGATCTATGTTGGCAATCTCCCTTGGCGCGTCGATGACGCCGAACTCACCAGTATGTTTGAGCCCTTCGGGCACGTCACGTCGGCCACTGTGCTGATGGACCGCGAAACGGGCCGCTCCCGTGGCTTTGGTTTCGTGGAAATGGGTGATGACGACGGCCGCAAAGCCATTGCCGAACTTGACGGCAACGACTGCGGCGGTCGCGCCCTGCGCGTGAACGAAGCACAGCCTCGCCGCTGAACTCGTTCGCAACTGAATATCAACAGGCCCGTACGGCAACGTGCGGGCCTGTTGCATTCACACATTGAAGTACTTGGCCTCAGGATGGTGCACGATGATGGCGCTCGTGCTCTGCTCGGGGTCGATCTGCCAATTCTCCGTGAGACGGCAGCCGATGCGCTCGGGCTCAAGCAACCGGAACAAACGTTCCTGATCTGACATTTCCGGGCAGGCCGGATAGCCGAATGAGTACCGACTTCCGCGGTACTGCTGGGTGAACAACGCCTTGATGTGCGGGCTGTCTTCTCCGTCGATGCCCAGCTCTTCCCTCATGCGCTTGTGCCACAACTCGGCCAGCGCCTCGGCACACTCCACACCCATGCCGTGCACCAAAAGGTACTCCTGATAGGCGTCCGCTTCGAACAAGGCCTGTGCCCGCTCGCTGACGGTTGTCCCCATGGTCACACAGCTCAGCCCGAGGACGTCACGTCCGCCCGCGTCGACAGACTTGAAGAAGTCCGCGATGCACAAACGACGCCGTTTGGACTGCCTGGGAAACGAGAACCGCTCAACCTCACGCTCGTGATCTTCCGGATCGAACACGATCAGATCGTCGCCTTCGGACGCCACAGGCCACCAGCCGTACACCACCTTTGGCTGCAGTACGCCTTCGTCTCGCAACTGCGCCTGCAATCGCGCGAATGCCGGCTCGGCGTGATCGGCAATCTCCTGCTGGAATGCCCCAGCGCTGCGATCACCCCGGCGGAACCCCCACTGCCCTCGGAAGAGTGCCGTCGTGTTGATGTAGGGGTAGATGGCGTCCAGCGGCAGATCCTCGATCACGCGGCTGCCCCAGAACGGCGCGTTGGGCACCGCAATGTCACTGGCCACGGCACTGTGGGTTTCGGCATCGTCCGTCGCCGGCTCACCTTCCCGCATGGCACTCACGCGGGCGTCGACCGCCGCACGTTTGGCCAACCGCCGGTCAATCTCGGCATTGAGCCCGTCGGTGGCACCGTCGCCCAGTGCCTCACAGATGCGGAGGCCGTCGAATGCATCCTTGCCGTAGTACAACGGGCCGTCGTACAGCGAACGCAGATGCGACTCGCAGTAGTGGCGTGACAACGCCGCACCACCGAGCAATACCGGCACGTCGATACCCATATCGTTCATCGTGCGGAGGTTCTCCTCCATCACGATCACGCTCTTCACCAACAACCCAGACATGCCGATGGCGTCTGCACCCGTGCGTTGCCAGGCCTGCACGATGTCTTCGATCGGCTGCTTGATGCCGATGTTCTCCACCGACCACCCGTTGTTGGACAAGATGATGTCCACGAGATTCTTGCCAATGTCGTGCACGTCGCCTCGCACCGTTGCCAACACGATGCGGCCTCGCGATGTGCCCTCGACACGCTCCATGTGCGGTTCGAGGTGCGTCACCGCCATCTTCATGACTTCAGCACTTTGCAGCACGAAGGGCAACTGCATCTGACCGGAGCCGAAGAGCTCACCGACGGTCTTCATCCCAGCGAGCAGATGGTCATTGATGATCTCGACAGCGGAATACTGCTGCAATGCAGTGTCGAGATGGTCGATCAGCCCTTCCTTTTCACCGTCCACGATGTGCGCCTGCAACCACTCTTCCAACGATCGTTCGATGGCAGGGCCAGTGTCTTGTGTCGCGACCTCGTCGCCGAACAGATCAATGAAGTGCTGCAGCGGATCGTGCGTTTCGTCTGTCACGTTGGAAGGCAGGCCGGTACCGCCCCTGCTGTGGGCACGACGGTCATAGATCAGATCAAGTGCCGCCTGTTTGCGATCTGCATCGATCCGATTCATGGGCTGGATCTTGGACGCATGCACGATGGCACTGGTCAAGCCGGCATCCATGAGCTCCCACAGGAGCACGGAGTTCAGCACCTGGCGTGCAGAGGGCTTCAATCCGAACGAGCAGTTGGACAACCCGCACGTGATCTGCACGGTGGGCCAATCTTCGTGGATGCGGCGCACGCCCTGCACCAGTTCCAATGCGCTGCGCCGATCGTCATCCATGCCCGTTGAGATGGGCAACACGAGCGGATCGATGAACAGGTCTTCGACAGCCAGACCGTGCTCATCGATCGCCCGCCGAATGGCGCGGTCTGCGATCGACGCCTTGCGATCGGCTGTCCGGGCCATGGCCGCTTCGGGATCTTCGTCGATTGTCCCGATCACGAGGCCCGCGCCGAACGTGGTGGCCAGTTCGCAGATGGCGTCAAACTTCTCGTCGCCATCCTCGAAGTTGGCCGAGTTGATGATGCACTTGCCGCCGGCATGCTCCAGACCGGCGCGGATGGTGTCGATCTGCGTGGAGTCGAGCATGAGTGGCGCATCAACTTGCCGCACAACCTCCGACACGATCCTGGCCATGTCAGCGGCGTTGTCACGCCCGGCGTAATCCACGTTGATGTCCAGGCAATTGGCGCCTTCTCGCACCTGTTTGCGAGCAAGTGTGACCATGTCATCCCACGACTCGGCTTCCAGCATGCGTTTGAAGGCACGACTGCCCGAGGCGTTCATCCGCTCGCCCATGATGAAGAACGAGTTTTCCTGCCGGTACTCCACCGGGGCGTACAAACTGCTGCACGCAGGCGTCCACCCACTGCGATCCCGGCGGGGCTTGGCTCGCGTTCGGGCCGCGGCGGCGATCTCGGCAATGTGCGCTGTGGAGGTGCCACAGCACCCGCCCACCAAACCCACCCCGAAGGTGTCCATAAAGTCACCGAGCGATTCTGCCAGCGGCGCCGGTTGCAGGGGAAACTCTGTTCGACCCTCCACGAGCACCGGGAGGCCTGCGTTGGGTACACACGACACCGTGCGATCCCAATGCTTGCCCAGGTACTCAATGTGTCGCGTCATTTCCTTGGGCCCAGTGGCGCAGTTCAAACCCAACGACGCGATCGGATAGCCTCGCAATGCCGTCACGGCCGCGGCGATTTCACTCCCCACGAGCATCGTGCCGGTGGATTCGATGGTCAGGCTCACACAGATTGGAATGTCCTGCGGCGACCGGCCGGCGCGTTCCAGTGCCCGCAGGCAGCCGTTGACGGCGCACTTGACCTGCAGCAGATCCTGACAGGTTTCAATGAGCAGCGCGTCGACGCCGCCATCGAGCAGGCCCGCAGCTTGCTCGGCGTAGGACGCCAGCATGGTTGGCCAGTCCACCTGCCCCAGCGTGATCAGCCGCGTGCCGGGCCCCATGGATCCAAACACGTATCGCGGCTGCTCGGCTGTGGCGTGCGCTTCACACGCAGCTCGTGCGACCTGCGCCGCCTGGGCATTGAGGGCTCGAGCATCCGCGGCAAGGGCGTCGTCGAATTCCGACAACACCAGCGGATTGGCGCCGAAGGTGTTGGTCTCCACGGCATCGGCACCAGCCTCAAGAAACGACTCGTGAATCGACTGGATCAGTTCCGGGCGCGATCGCACCAGCAGGTCGACGCAGTTCTCATGGCCGAGATAATCCGCCTCGATGTCCAAGGGCATCGACTGCAGCGTGGACCCCATTGCCCCATCAAGGACAATGGGACGACCCCCGGAATCGGCATCAAGAAAGGTGCTCATGCGGGAAGGCTACGCCGCGATTCGCGAATATTCAACCGTTCTTCCGGATACATGCATAATTGCCCTTGATGGCCCCGCGGATAGACTTCTGCCTCGTGCTACGCCCCCTTACAATCGTCGCAATCGCCATGTGCTCGCCACTGGCCCTCGCCAATGACGAGACCCCGCCACTGCCCGAGCCGACCGCCTTGCTGCAGGGCTTCATCGAGTCGGTCGGCGGCACGAGTGCCATCTACGGCATCGAAGCCATGGACGCTACGGGAACGATCCGCTTGCCTGGTGGTCGTGACCCAGGCCGATTTCGCTGGGTCGTCGCCGATGAGGGCCGCGCCACATTTGAAACGGCCTTTCCCGGCCTGGGCCGCTCGGTATTCGGCAGCGATGGCACCGTGGGCTGGAGTGCATTGGAGCTGCCCTCAGGCCGCACGGTGACACGGGAAACACTCGAGACGATCGACAACCGCCGCCGTCGCGCCAACTGGTTCGAGCTGGCATTCACACTGGGTGCCAATGCCACATCCATGCGAACCGTCGGTCTGGCCGAGTTCGACGGCGTGCGCGCCTGGGAGATCGAACTCGTTCGCGGTGACGAACGCACCGAACGCGTGTTTCTCGAACAGGAGACCAAGCGACTGCTGGGCTTCACGACCACCTTGCACGCCTCGCCCGACGCGCCGGCCATCACCGTTCGATTCGGCAACTGGCGCGTGGTTGACGACCTCACGTTGTTCCACAGCATCGCCATCAGTGGTGGACGCACACGCGTGCAACTCGACATCACGTCGGTGTCATTCGATCCACCTGACCCGGCCACCTTTGCCCCCCCACTGGATCTGCCGGATGTCGATTGAACCGGTCATCGCACTGCGCAACGTCACTCGCTCCTTTGGCGAACACCGGGCGGTGGACGCATTGGATCTCGAAGTGCGTCAAGGCACGCTGCTGGGCTTTCTCGGCCCCAATGGCGCCGGCAAGAGCACGACGATCCGGATGATCATGTCGATCATCTACCCCGACAGCGGTGACGTGACCGTGCTGGGCCACTCCGCCCTCGACGCCAAGGACCGCATCGGATACCTGCCCGAAGAACGCGGGCTGTACCGACGAATGCGCATTCGCGACTTCCTCCGCTTCATCGCGAAGCTCAAGGGCATCGATGCCGCGGGCGCCGATGCCCGCGCTACTGCCTGGCTTGAGAAGCTCGATCTCGAAGGCGTACTCAAGCGGCGATGCGAGGAACTCAGCAAGGGCCAACAACAGAAGATCCAGTTCATCGCGTCGGTCCTGCACGATCCCGACGTGCTCATTCTGGACGAACCATTCTCAGGGCTGGATCCAGTGAATCGCCAACTGCTGTCGCGAGTCATTCGCGACCTGCACGCCGAAGGCCGAACGATCGTGTTCAGCACCCACGTGTTGCCCGAAGCTGAAACACTGTGCGAGCACATCCTGCTGATGGACAAGGGCCGCAAGCTGCTCGACGACACCCTTGGCTCCATCCGCGAGCAGTTTCATCCCCGTGATCTGGTGGTGGAACGCATTGATCCCGGACCAGCGCCCAGTGTGCCTGGCACCTCGGCTCGGGCCGACGATCAAGATGGTCGCCGCTGGCTGCTACAAATGGATGATGGCGTGGATGCACAGGCAGCCATGGCCGCAGCGCTCGCCGCGGCGCCGCTTCGCAGCGTGCAACACCGCGAGCCATCACTGGAAGACGTGTTCGCCACGTTGGTCACGGCAGGTGAAGACGCATGAGCCGCACCCTCACCATCGCAGGCCGCGAGTTCCGCCGCACCGTGCTCACCAAGGCCTTCTTCTTCGGTGCCGTTGTTGTGCCGGTGATTTTCGCCGGCGTCACCATCGCCGCCGATCTCTTTCTCAAGCCCACGATCGTCCCCATGCAGGGCACGATTGCCGTGCACGGCGGTGGACCCAACTTCACCCCGGCCTTCTCCACCGAACTCAAGACGGCACCCGAAACTGCCACGTTCACTGTCCCCGACGGCGACGACGCGGCGGCCATCGTGAATGCCGCCGTCGAGTCGGCCGCGGTGCAGCAGACCACGGATCGCCCCGACACGACGAACCTCAACCTGGCCACCGTCACCGACATCACGGCCGACGAACTGCGGGCGGGCATTCGAGACGACACCTGGATTGCCGCCCTGCTCGTGACCGGCGAAGACGACCTGCGGCTTGAACTTATCGTGCCCCCGTCGATGCCCAACAGTCACGTGGAGTTGCTCGAGTCGAGCGCGCGACTCGCCGCAGTGGACGCCCGTCTCATCGATCAAGGGCTGTCGCCCGATGAAATCCGTCGTTTGGTCGATCGCCCGCCGCTGCGCACGGTGCGGTTGGATCGCGAGGGCGGCGAGCACACCGAGGCCCAATGGACGCGCTGGGTGGTCCCCATCGTGATGATGGGTCTGATCTGGATGACCACGTTCACCGGTGGCAATTATCTCCTGACCTCCACGATCGAAGAGAAGTCGAGCAAGGTGATCGAAGTGCTGTTGAGTGCCTGTGGCCCGGGCGAGCTCATCCACGGCAAGATCATCGGCTTCGGCCTGGTCACGCTGGTGATGATCGCGATGTACGCCGCGGTGGCCGGCTTCTTCCTCAGCATGATGGCGGCCCTCGACTTGATCGACGTGCTGGACATCGTGGTGTCGGTGCTGTGCCTGGTGATGGCCTATCTGATGATCGCCTCGATGATGGCCGGCGTAGGGGCCGCGGTGAGCGACATCACCGAAGCCCAGTCGCTGCTCGGACCGGTGACCATGCTCATCATGGCACCGCTCCTGCTGATTCCAGTGGTGACCGAAGATCCGGAAGGCATCGTGGCCACGGTGACGACATTCATTCCGCCATTGACACCATTCGTGCTGGTGCTTCGCGTCGCCGCGGCCGTCGAACCGCTGCCATGGTGGGAGATTGTCGCTGGCTTGATCGTGGGCTTCGTCGCCGCTGGCGCCATGGTGTGGGCTGCGGGCCGCATCTTCCGCGTGGGCATTCTGATGCAGGGCAAGCCGCCCTCACCACGCGAGATGATCCGCTGGATCAGATACCGCTGAGTTCGGATCGTCGCACTCGCCAGCCGGCCAAGGCCGCAATGGCAGGCAGATTGAGCAGCAGATAGCCGGTGGCGAAACTCAGGAACACCACCTGATACACGCCGCCTTCGCTGAAGTGCGTCTTGAGCACGAGCAAGGCGCCGGCCACCAGAACACCGGTGAGATACCCAGCCGAACCGGCGGCGTGAATGCTGCCCATGTCGAGCGCGCCACGTCCCTTGCGGGCACCGAGCACGTACATCGACGGCGCCAATCCCGCGCCTCCCACGCCCAACATGGCCAGACAGATGGCGATGGCGCCGAAGCTCAACCACGGCGCCGCCGCCAGTGACGCGAAGGCACCTGCATAGATCACGACCGATGCGATGCGTACGGGCAGCGGGCCGATGCGGTCAGCCAACACACCTGCGGGCCAGGCGCCCAAGGCGATCACCAGCAGCACCATGCCCAGGGCCGACCCGACGACCCGTTCTTCCAACCCCGCCTGCGTGATCAGGTACAGCGTCGCGGTCACGCTGACCACGGCCGACAATGCACGGTCTCCGAATGCGAAGGCCAGTGCCGGCCAGAAGCGCACGCCCTTGCCGGCCGCCTTGGCCTCCACCGTGAATTCATCACGCAACAGGCCACCGGAGCACCCTGCTGCCACGGCCAACAGCAAGGAGAACCCGGCACTCACGTGGAAGATGGCCGACGCCAACTTGGCGGCGAAGATGCCACCGATCACGAAGCCTGCTGCCAAACCCAGCATGATGGCCAGTGATGCCGGCCCATACCGCCGACCCGAGCGGGTGGGATCACCACTGCCCAGCAGGCCAAGCAGCACGGCCAGCGTGATCATGTCCATGCCGCCGGTGACCATGCGCAGGCCCATGGCCAGCGACCATGGCACGTCGAGCGCCATGGTGGACAGCGCCGCGGCATTGACGACCGATGCCACTGCGATCGTGGCCGCCGGGCTCAACCGTCGCTCTAAGGGGCGCAGCAGGAACACCGACAACACCGCACCGAAGAGCGCCATGGCGGTGAACCAATGCGCGTCGGCGTCGGTCACGCCCCACCGATCCACCACGGCGGACTTGAGGGCGACCGGTACCATCGAATCCGGCATCGTGGCCAGACCGATCAGGACACTGAGGGCGAGTGTTCGGTATCGCAGACGAAGTGGGGTGTCTTGCGACACGTGTGTCAACCGTGGCCGAAGGGGCACTTGCCCTCGCCGACCGGCTCGGGCTCCACCGCAGCAGCGCTGTCCAGCCCTTCGAGCAGGCCTTCAAGCACATCGGTGAGGTGCTCGAACATGCCCGACGCGGCGGCGACCACACGATCGCGTTCCTCGTCGGTAGTGAGGGCTGCTTCCATCCGTTCCTTGAAGGCCTTGAAGTCTGGCATTGGCGATGTGCCCGAGGCCCAGAAGTAGCTCAGTGCATCGGGACCACAGCCGTAGGCGTCGTCGAGGCACTTGCGGAGGATCGTGCCGCCGAGTTTGGAGCCTTCCAGTACATACAGGCAGCCCAGCAGGGCGCGGGGGTCGGTGTCGGCGAGGCCGGAGAGCCATTTGACGATGCGCAGCGTCGCCGTGGCGGCCGCTGCGGGCATGTCCATGTCGCCGTGGCAGCACAGGTCATGTCGCAGATGGCTCGTGCGCGCCATCGAATCCACCCACACGGCGGCGCAGGCTGCGTCGTCGCTCTGGGCAACAGCCGCTTCGAGCGCGCCGTGGACCGTGAGCCAGCAGGCGAGCTTCGCCGCAAAGCGTGCTCGAGGCAGCCGACCTTCCTGCATCATCATGCTGAAGGGGACGGATTCGATGCGATCGTGGGCAGGACGCGTCTCCCATTTGAGACGGTCCATCACGCTATTCTTGTCGTGCGTCGTGGCAGTGCTCATGCGGCTCTCGCAAGCGGTCTGAATCGTTGAGAATGGCGCAGACACGTCACGTGTGCCAATCGCCCAAGACACACAGGATCCCCACTCCTCCCATGTTTCGCAAGTCGTTTTCCACCGCTGCAAAAGCCCTCGACGGGCTCGTTCAAGACGGCATGCTCATCGCCTCCGGAGGATTCGGCCTCTGTGGGATCCCCGAGCAGCTGATCCTCGCCCTGCGTGATTCAGGCGCCAAGGACCTCACCGTGGTCTCCAACAACGCCGGCGTGGACGATTGGGGCATGGGTCTGCTGCTGCAGACCCGCCAGGTCAAGAAGATGGTCAGCTCGTATGTGGGCGAGAATGCCGAGTTTGAACGACAGTTCCTCGGCGGCGAACTGGAGCTGGAATTCACACCCCAAGGCACCCTCGCCGAGCGACTGCGTGCTGGTGGTGCAGGCATCGCGGCCTTCTACACCCGCACCGGAGCGGGCACCGTGGTGGCCGATGGCAAAGAAACGCGGGTCTTCGACGGCCACGAGCACATTCTCGAGGCGGGCATTCGGGCCGATCTGGCCCTCGTCAAGGCCTGGAAGGGTGACGAAGCGGGCAACCTGATCTACCGCCAGACGGCTCGGAACTTCAATCCGGCCGTGGCCATGTCCGGCACGGTCACCATCGCCGAGGTTGAGGAATTGGTCCCCACGGGCACGCTGGACCCCGATCAGGTGCACACACCCGGGATTTTCGTCGATCGGATCGTGCAAACGGTGTCCGAGAAGAGAATCGAGAACAGGACCGTGAGCCCCGCTTGAGGGTGACCTTCGATCAACCGACATAGAATCCAGCCTGCACGGCAACACAGGGGTGATTCGTGCGTTGAATCACCTGCAACAGCCATTGGTGCCTCCATTCCCCCGCATCCTGGGGCACGGAGGCAAGGAGCACACTGATGTTCAAGAGAATCGCCGCCGCCGCAACCCTGGCCCTGAGCTGCACCGCCTCGGTGTTGGCCCAGGGCGGCCTCGAGGCCATCCCAGCCCTCATGCGGCCGGAGTTCTTCAGCCGAGATCTGCTGCTGTTCATTGAAGGCCTCGAATTGAGCGCCGAACAGCAGGTGATCGTTGAACTGGCCTTCGAAGACTACGAAGCCGACTTCAACGCCGGCATCGAATCGATGAACGCCAAGATCACCGCAATCGCAGAAGACGTCGAAGCACTTCGCAACGACGAAGACCAGTTGCTCGCCACCGTGCTTGCACCGATTCAAGAGTGGGCCATCGAGCGTGAAGTACTCAACGACCAACTGCTCGAGAACGTGCGTGTGTTGCTCGACGCCGATCAACAGGCCCGCTGGAGCGCGTTCGCTCGCCAGCTCTATCGCGAGAAGAACCTCCCCCACGGTCGCCTGTCGGGCGAATCCGTGAACCTGTTCCACATCGTCCGCGATCAGCAACTGGAGCCGTGGCAAGGCACGCCACTGGAACCCATGCTGGTGCAGTACGACGCCGACATCGACCGTGCCCTGCGACAACGCTTCGCGCAATCTCTGGTGCAACCAGGCTCTGGATTCGTTGAGGTCATCCGCAAGCGTGAGGCCGGCAGCGCCGAAGATGTCGACCGACGCCGCAAGATGCTCGCATCCCGTGTCGCAGTTCGCGACGCGAACGACATGGCCATCGAACAGATCGCTGCCGCCCTCGGCGGTGAAGAAGGCGCCACGTTCCGTCATGAGGCACTCAAGCGGGGCTATGGCCGGATCTACCGCACCACACCAGCGCAGCGTGTGTTCCTCGCTGCCTTGGAGTGCGACGCCTGCCGCGACGACGCCGCCCTCCGCACCGCCGTGCAGAACCTGTACGACGAGTATCTGGGTGTGCTTGACGACTTCAATGAACGACTGCTGGTGGCCACCCGCGACTTCGAGCCGCATCAAGAACGCACCGGGATTGAGAACTCAGCCCGTCGCGCCCGAGGCGAGAACATCGAACGTGTCGACGACCCCACTCGTCCCCTGTATCAGGAGCGACGTGAAATGGGTGCCGAGTTCATCGAACGCCTCAAGGATCTGCTCAGCGACGAGGTGTTCATGAAGCTCGACGGTGCACGCCGCTTCATGCCCCGCGCTGCCGACTCCGCCCGCGGAACGACACACGAAGTGCCCGGTGCCGCTGACAAATCTGGCCCGATTTCCACGGGTAGTGAGTCCAAGCCACGCGACATCACCAGCTCCGGCCGCGGCCTGGGCCAGCAAAAGCCCGGTGGCAACCGAGGTGACAAGGACCGCTGATCGTGGATCGAGACCCTGAACTGGACATCGTTCCTTCCGACGGCGAACCCACCGCAATCGACGTGGCGCCCGCCCCCACCGAGGACGGCGCGTCCCGTCGCGAGCGGGCGCAGGCGTTGGGTCTGCACTGGCATGAAGATCCGATCGAGGCCGACCCCGAAGCGGTCGCGCTGGTCGAAGCCGACGTCGCGGTGCGTCTGCGCGTCGTGCCCGTCGCCATCTCGGATGGACGGCTCGTTGTGGTCATGGTCGATCCACTGGACATCGGCGCGGCCGATGAGATCGGTGTCCGCACCAGCATGCCGGTTGATCGACAAGGCATGGAGCAATCGCTCTTCGCCGACTTACTGCGGGCCAACTACGGCACGACAGCATCGAAAATGGCCGACGCGCTCGCCGGTGAAGCCGACGACGACAGCGATGACCTCGAGCACAATCTTGATGCCTTCGAAACCGATGACATCCACCGGATGGCCGAGGAACCCACCCTCGTCAATCTGGTCAACCTACTCTTGATCGAAGCGATCCAGTCACGCACGTCGGACGTGCATGTGGAGCCGTTCGAGGACGAGCTGAAGGTGCGGTACCGCATCGACGGCATGCTGCACGAACAGCCCCCACCGCCTAAACATCTGCAGGCGGCACTGATCGGTCGCATCAAGATCATGGCGTCGATGAACATCGCCGAACGGTACGTGCCGCAGGACGGCAAGATCTCGCTTCGCTACGAAGGCCGCAAGATCGACATTCGTGTGTCCACTGTGCCCACGCTGTACGGCGAATCGGTGGTGATGCGTATTCTTGACAAGAGCCAACTGATGCTGGAGTTCGATGCATTGGGCATGCGTCCGCACCTGCAGGAACGCATGGACACGTTGCTGGCCAAACCTCACGGCATGGTGCTTGTCACCGGCCCCACCGGGTCGGGCAAGACGACAACGCTCTACGCCTCGCTCAAGCGCATCTTCGACCCCTCCCGCAAGATCATCACGATCGAAGATCCCGTGGAGTACGAACTGCCCGGCATCAACCAGATCCCGGTGAATCCCAAGCGCGGCCTGTCGTTCGCTTCAGGCCTCCGATCGATCCTCCGCCAAGACCCCGACATCGTGCTCGTGGGCGAAGTGCGTGACGGCGAAACAGCGGACATCGCAATTCGCTCGGCCCTCACCGGTCACTTGATCCTGAGCACGTTGCACACCAACGACGCCATCTCGTCCATCGGCCGACTTACCGACATGGGCGTGGAGCCCTTCCTCGCGGCCTCGGTGCTCGAGGGCCTCATGGCCCAGCGACTGGGCCGCCGTATCTGCGAGCACTGCCGTGAGCAGGTGAAGATGACCGACGACGACATCGCTCGCGTCACCGACACCGAACACGCCTTCCTCGGCGACACGATCTGGCACGGACGCGGATGCGAAAAGTGCAATCACACCGGCTATCGCGGCCGGGTGGCGTTCTACGAGATCATCGCCATGCACGGACCATTGCGCCGCGCCGTCAGTCGCGAGGCGGACATGGCCACGCTCAAGGCGGCCTTGCCCGACGACTTCGCCACCATGCGACAGGACGGCATGAACCGCATCAAGGACGGCGTGAGTTCCATCAGCGAAGTGCTGCGAGCCACGCAGGACGCCTCGGACGAGGTGCAGTAGCACCATGCCCCGCTTCGTCTACCAGAGTGTGAGCGCCTCCGGCCAGGCCCGACAGGGCGAGGTTGAAGCCACCACACGGGCCGAAGCCACTCGCATATTGCTCGCCCGCGGTGAAACTGCCACGGCATTGCAGCCCATGGCGGAGGCAACCTCCACCGCTGGTCACCGCACGACAACGGCAATCACGACCCGGAAGAGCCGAGTGAAGACCACCGAATTGGCCACGTTGATTCGAGAACTGGCCACGGCGCTCGAAGCGGGCCTGCCGCTGCTGCAGGCACTGCGCACCTTGCGGCGTCAGATCGCACCGCGCATGGCACCGATGGTCGATCACCTGATCGAGCGTGTTGAAGCCGGTGATCCGCTGTATCGCGCCGCCGCCACCTGGGGCGCGCCATTCAACGATCTGGTCATCGGCATGCTTCGCGCATCCGATGCCTCGGGCAAGCAGCACGTGGTGCTGCACCAGTTGGCCGACCTGCTCGAGAAGCAGGTGGAACTCAAACGCGAAGTGGTTGGCGCGGCCTTCTACCCATTGATCGTGATGGTGCTCATCATTATCAGCGTGATCATTCTGGTCACCGTGCTGATCCCCCGCCTGATGGAGCCGCTCCAGGCTGCAGGCATGACCGAACTGCCAATGCCCACCCGCACACTGCTCGGGCTGGCGGACTTTCTGACAACGTGGTGGCTAATCATCGTGATCGCTGGTGTCGCCATTGCATCATTCTGGAAGGTCTGGGTCGCTGCCCCTGAGAATCGGCTGCGTTTTGATCGATGGAAGTTACAATTGCCCATCGCCGGACGTCTGCAACGCGACGTTGCCGTCGCTCGCTTCACACGCACCATGGGCACGCTGGCCGCAGCGGGCCTGCCGATCCTCGATTGTCTTCGCATCACCAAGGACACGCTCGGCAACGCCGCCATGGTGTCGGCGATTGACGAGGTCAGCGACAGCGTGACCGAAGGCCGCCCCTTGGCCGAGCCGCTGGAACGCTCCGGGCTGTTTCCACCACTGCTCGTGCAGGTGGTGAATCTGGGCGAGCGATCCGGCCGTCTGGAGCAGATGCTCGAACACGCCTCCACCGCCTTTGACCGGCAGGTGCAGGCATCAATCAAGATCTTCACCAAGGCATTTCCGCCGTTGCTCATCATCATGATGGCGTGCATCGGCGGCTTCGTACTGGCGGCCATCCTGTTGCCGCTGATGGAACTGCAGAAGCTGATGGGCTGAGCCCGCAGCTCAAGGAGGACACCACCATGTCCACGAATCGAACCCACCTCATGCGAGCAGCCCGCCGAGGCTTCACGATGGTCGAAGTCATCGTGATCGTCACCGTGCTTGCATTGCTCATGACTGTCGTCACGACCAACGTGATGAGCTCATTGGGCAAGAGCCAGACGCAGCTCGCCAAGACGCAGGCGGCGAAGATCGCTCAGGCGTTGAACATGTACCTGATCGAAACTGGTCAGTCTTCACCCGAAGACGGCTTCGATCTCACGATGCTCACGCTCCGCAGTGATGACGGCGGCGGCCCTGGTGGCCCGTACCTGCCCAAGTCTGATGACATCATCGATCCTTGGGGCAACCAGTTCATCATCATCTCCCCCGGTGAAGTCAACGCCGATTACGACGTGCTGTCCTACGGCAAGGATGCGGCCCCCGGTGGTGAAGGCGTAAACCTGGACATCACGCAGTAGGCTTGACCATGCGTGCTCGACGCGGTGGCTTCACTCTGATTGAGGTGATCGTCGTCACGGTGATTGCTGCATCGTTGGCGACCGTGCTGATCGTGCGCCTGGGTGGCACGCGAGACCGGTCGTTCAATCTGCTCCGCGATCGAGTGGGCGACCTGCTGCTAACCTACGCCATGCGAGCCGAATTCGCCGATACGCCCATTGGCATCGGCCTCGAACCGGACCGGCGGCGGCTGCTGTTGGTGCGTCGCGTGGAGATCGACGGGCGACCGGCGTGGATCGCAGATCGCGCGGTCACGCCCATCGTGCTGCCCGACTGGGTGGAGCTGCAGAATCTGGACTTCTGGGCAGACGGCGAGCGCGTCGATCCCACCTACCGGCCACTCACCGCCCTGCCGGGGCAGACTCGCCCCCGCATCGAAGTGGGGCTGCGAGCAGAAACCGACAGCACCTGGCGCGAAGTGCACTTTACCTTGCCCCCGCAGGCACTGCGGCCACTGATGCAGGACGACCACCTCCCCGAAACGTACGCCGTCGAACGTGAACCCATCGATCTGGATGCCAGCGGACACTGGCAGGAGGATTGGTGATGCGTCGCGGAATCGCGTTGATGGATGTGCTGGTGGCCGCCTTGATCCTGGCGATCGGGATGTCAGTCACCATGTCATTGGCGTCGCAGTCGTTGACCGGGCAGTCGACCAGTGAGAAACGCATCACCGCAGCCTGGTTGGCGGATGGCCTGCTGAGCATGGTGTTGGCCGAAGGGCCACGCCGCTACTCGATGCGACAACCCGCCGAAGGCATGTTTGAAGCCCCCTTTGAGGCGTACGACTTCCTCGTGGAGATTCGCGCCCAAGGTGATTGGTCGCCCTATGTGGTCACCGCCACGGTCGGCTGGCAGGATCGCACCGGCCGCAAGACCGTGCATGTGGAAACCCTCGTCGCCCCGCGACAAGGTGAAGAAGACGACTGGACCAACTGGCGGCCCGATGAACCGCTCGACCGCGAGGGTCGAGCGTGGGATGAACCCGAAGAAGACGCTGGCCCGGGGGCGGGCTCATGACACGGCGAGGATTCACGATGGTCGAACTGCTCACGGCAGGCATCATCCTGGCCCTGGTGCTCGCGGCGATGGGCCTGAGCCTTGGGCAGGTGAACCAGAGTCGAGACATTGCTCGAGCTCGCGCCGATGCGTTCCTCCGCGCGGATGCGGCCATGCGCACCGTGCGACGGGAACTCGTGTCGCTGCTCCGCATGGAAGACCTGTACTACACACGGCTCCTGTTGGTGGACGGCAATGCCGCGCTGGGCGACTGGTCACTCCCCCGCGACGAACTGCTCGTGTTCAACAATCGCGTACAGGCCACACGCAGCCTTGATTACAACGGCGACGGATCCGAATTCGAATCGGCCTTTCGAATCGAACACGATGACGACGGACCGGTGCTGTGGCATCGCCGCGACGCGATGCCCGACAAGTATCCCCGTGGTGGTGGCATTGCCTATCCGGCAGTGGAAGGCATCGCCGCGATCGACCTCGAATGTTGGGACGGTGAACAGTGGTACGTCACGTGGGATTCCGATCAGGACGGACTCCCGCAAGCCATGCGCGTCACCATCACGGCGACTGGCGCACAACACGGACAGTCGCTGCTCGACGCGCCAGACGCCACGCTGCAGACCATTGTGCCGCTGGATCGGAGTCGCATGCCACTGGAAATGGCCGACAAGATGCTGGCCGAAGCGGTCATGGAAAAGTGGGCGCTGGAAGAAGAGCAGTACGACGCCGTCGTCGAGGCCATCGCCTCAAATGGCGTCCTGCCCCTGCCGGCAGCGGACGGTGGTGCCGGTGGGCCTGGACTGGGAACAGGTGACGGCAGCACGATCACCCTGCCCGACGGCATCCAACTGCCCCCGGGTGTCACGCTCCCAGACGGCGTGCAGCTGCCTTCGGGCGGCGGCGGCCGAGGCGGCGCAGGAAGCGCCGGTCCAGGAAGTGGCGGCGGTGGTGGCGGTGGTGCGCCGCGACCTGGTGGAGGCGGATCATGACACGCCGCCTCAACGCTCGACGAGGCACCGCCATCGTGGCGGTGATCTGGGGTCTGGTCGTGCTAGCCATGTTGGTGGCCGGGCTGCAGATCACCAGCGGTCGGATGCTGATAGAAGGTCGCGACGTGCAGGAACGCATCAAGGCCCGATGGGCAGCGCGTGCAGGGGCCGAGTCCACCATGGCCGCCATGGCACTGCACACCAAGTACCCGGTGCCCATGGACGCCTACGCCATGATTCACGACATGGATGCAGTGCACGTGGGCGATGTCGATGGTGGCTCGTGGATCATCCAGCACAACAGTCCCGGCACGGTCACCCGATTCGCCGGCCCCATGGATGAACACAGCAAACTAAACGTGAATGGTGAGTTTCGTAGCCTGATCAACTCGATGTTCGGCCCATTGGCGTGGGGCGTGTTCGACGCCATCGAAGACTGGATCGACGAAGATGACGAACCGGGCGAGTTCGGTGTGGAGCGTGATTACTACCTCTCATTGGATGCCCGCTACGAACCACGAAATGATCTGCTGCACAACATCTCCGAGCTGGAACTGGTCGCTGGCATCGAACCCGATGAGATTCGTGGGGAAGATTGGAACCAGAACAACCTGCTGGATCCGGAAGAAGCCGACGGCGACGAAACATTGCCGCTTGACGACGGCACGGACACACTTGACGGTGGCTGGTCGGCCATGCTCACGACCCGCTCAGTCAGTGGCGGCGGCACCGACAGTGGCGAGCCTCGGATCTGGATGCGCAATGCCGACGCCACCGATCTGATCGAACGGTTCGATCTGCTGGGCCTGGACCTTCCGGCCGAGAAGGCCGACGCCATCATCGCCATGGGGCGAGACGAAGAGTTCACGCTGGACACGCTGGTCAGCAATCTGGGCAGCGCCGACGCCAGTACAGACGACGAGGAAGAGGGTGGCCAAGACACCATGCTCACGCCCGACGAAGTCGCCGTGATCCTTGCCGAATGCACAGTGGATGTGCCCCATCGCCGTGAAGTCGGCCGCCTCAACATCAACACCGTCCCCGCCGACACGCTCTATGCCATGCTGGAAGGCCAGGAGCGGTTGGTGGAGAACATCCTGGCCCTGCGAACGTCCCGAGCCGCAGGGCTCACCAGCCTGGTGGACCTCTGGGGGCTGCCCGAGGCCGACCCCGAGGGCATTGCTCAACTCTGCCGCTTTTTCAGCACCAGAAGCAATGTCTACACCATCACAAGTCGCGGATTCAGTGCCGCAACCGGGCAGGAAGTGGAAATCGTGATGGTGGTGGATCGTTCCACCTTGCCGGTCAGGATCTTGGAAGTCCGCGAGGACTGACGAACCGCCGGCAAATGTGCCGGTACAGCCGGTAAAAATGCCGATTGACCCCTACGGCCGCCCATCAGACCCAGTTCGATACCCTCCCCACAGCCCTCCTCCTGTACCCCCTGCAGCCCCTTCATGCCGACCCCTACAGACCCTGCCCAGCCCCGCCTGCTCATCCTCCACCGCCATGGAGATGCGTGGGCAGCCGTGACAGCCCTGGCCACCGGTTCCGGGCTCACCATCGAAGACTGCCGCACGGTCGCCAGCGACCAGGTGCGAGGGTGGGTGGCCAGCACCGACGTTGCCGCTGTGCGTGTGGTGCTGCCCGGAGCGGCCGTTGTCTGCCGCACGGTGCCCCTAGGCGATGACGCCGACGCACTCCTGCTCGAGCAACGGCTCGATGCCGCCTTGGCGGACCGCCCCGTCACCGACGCCCCCTTCCACCGAAGTACCCAAGCCGTACTCCCCCCGATCGACGGGACGACCAGCCGCTCGGGCATTGTCCTGGCTTGGCCTGAAGACGACGCCACCACCCTGCCCACACTGGACGTGACGCCGCTGGCTGTGCCGGATGTCGTGGGCCTGCTGGCCGTGGCCTCCACGGGCGACCCGGCTGCCTGGATTGATCCAGGTGGGTCGATCTCCTTGGTGCTGCAAGGCCGCGAATTGGTCGCCCGGTGTGTGCGCGAAGCTGATCCCGTCGCGGCACTCCCTGGCGTGCTGCAAGAATCGGCCATGCTCGCCGAGTCAGGCGCCGTCTCGCTGCCATCCAATGGACCGCTGCGATTGAGCGATACCGCGCGAGCACGATTGCAGGCGTCGTGCACGTCGCCACTGCCGGAAGATCTGGACACCTTCGGTGTCGCCATCGCCTGTGCCGTGGCCGCGGTCGGACCGCTCGCACCACTGACCACGCTGCAGCAGGATGCCCCGGTCTTCCAGATCTCACGCACGCAGCGTGCGGTGAACGCCATGCGAACACCCAAGACCGCCGCCGCCATCGTGGCGCTGGCGATCGGCACACTCTTCCTCGGTCCGATTCTCACAAGCGGCGTGCGCCTGGCCGCGCTGCAGGCAGCACACCCGGATCTCGCCGCTGCGGTCGACGCCGCTGGTGAAACTGAATCACGCAATCAGTACTACGGCGTGATGTCCAAGGAAGTCTGGCCCATGACCAAGCTGCTGTCGGACATCGGTGCCGCGGCGCCGCTGGGCATCGTCTTCGAACAGATTCGCATCGACCATGGCGAGCCTGTACGAATCAAGGGCCACGCCACGCCTCGTGGCGGTGAATCCGCCGCCGACTTGATCACTCGCATGAAGGCGGACCTACAACAGTCGGGCGTGTTCCGTGATGTGACAGTGGAGTGGGACGGCAAGAAGCGCATCGGCCAACGTGAGTTCACGATCGTGGCCGGCGTCCGCGATGCACAGCGTCGCCCCCGCTATGTGGACGACCGCGACTTCGCTGCATGGACCCACCAGCAACGTCGCTTCGACCTGCCCAAGACGGCCGATGGTGGCCCACCGGCTCGCCCGAGCGAACTGTCCGGGTGGACACCAATCGCCCCAGGCGCTTCGGCCGCTGCCACGACGCCCTCGGGCAACACGAGCAGCAGTGATTCCGGTGCGGCCGCGGCGCCTGTCAATGTGGCCGACGCCGGCGCGCCGAGCACACCGACCGCCCCGTCAGGCAGTGGCAGCGACTCGCGTCCGCCGCGTGATGGCCGCCCCTATTCCCCTCGCGGTGACCGCGAAGATGCCGAGCCAGTCGATCCGAGCACCATCGTTCGCGAAGCGGAGTACGCCACCGGCGATCGCCCCGTTGATCGACCAGGCGGCAGTGGCTCGGCATCGTCAAGCGGCTCCTCCAGTGTGGGCAGTGCCGAATTCCAATCGGGCGATCTCGACTCGGGTGCCCTTGGCGCCATGCCGCAGATCCTCAGTGACGAACAGCTTGCGACACTCAGCGAAGATGAACTGCGAACCAAGCTCTCCGAAGTGACGACCGCCCGCGAACGCATCAAGGATCCTGAGCAGTCGGCACAACTACGTGACTACTTCAAACGCATCTTCGATCGGCTGCGTGAAGTGCGGCGGCAGGGGCAGAACCCATGAGCAGTTTCGGGCAACGAGCCAAGGAGCAATACGCTGCGATGAGCCCGACGGGCCGCTTCGCAGTGGTCGTGCTGGGCATCACCATGTTGCTGCTGGTGTGGTCGGAGGTGTTCCTCCCCCTCGCCACAGACTGGAGCGATCGCGCCGACGCCATCGAAGCCGACATCGCTCGTGTGGACTCGGCGGCCGTACCTTCCCTCAACGCCACAACGTCGCTGCTGGCCCATGGCGATATCGCCATGCCCGATGCACGAGGCGATTCATCGCAGGCCCTGCTCGAGTCGATCAAGGCCGTGATGGCGCAGTATGGGATCACCGACTACAAGCTGAATGAATCAGGCGCTGGTGTCACCGTGCGTGGCCTGCCCGGCCGTCGTGTCGAACGCATCAAGGCGGATTTGTCGTTCAACGCCCAAGGCGAGGACGCCGTTGAAATCATCGCCGACCTCGAAGCCGACCAGGCGATCGAGGGCATCGATTCGCTGCGGCTGACACGCGGCAAGCGATCGGGCACGTTGGACGTCGCCCTCACCGCACAGGCATGGGCACTCGCTGGAGGCACACGTCGATGATCACCAAGGCTGATCTTCGCGGCCCTCTCGGGCTGAGCCTCGCCGCGTTGGCCGTGATGGCCGTGATCGCGGTATGGCTGATCGTGCCACTGGGGCGGTCTGCACTACACCTTGGTGGCGGCGACGCCCCCGATGCACAACGGCACGCCCGCATGCTCGAGTCGCACGCCACATTGGACCGCACCGACCGCAATCGTGTGCACGGTCGCAGTTTCTTCTTCGACCCGGCCCAGCCGCCGCGTCCGGCACCACCCGAACCAAGCGGTGCCTGCTGCCTGAGTGAAACCGAGTGCGAAACGATGACGCGCAGCGCCTGTGCCCAGGCCGGCGGCACCTTCAAGGGTGCCAACCGAAGCTGCAGTGACGATCTGTGCAAGCCACCACCAGTCGTTGCCCCACCACCGTCCATTCCCCGCGGACCCACCCGCTATGGGGGCCCCGACCTCATGATGGTTTGGGGATCCGACGCCATCTTCAAAGACAGTGGCGACCTCATCATCATTCCCTTGGGCCACTCGCTCGAGGACATCGAGGTGATCGCCATTGATGCGCCACGCACTGTCACCGTGAATTGGAACGGTGGTGGTCCGTTTGAACTGGATCTGTATCCCGCCGACGAATTGCCCTCGGCGAATTCCGCTGTCACTGGTGCACTGCTCGACGGCCGCGATCGACCCCATGTCGATGAACAGCGGCCCGCACGCACCCACGCCACGAACACGCCATGACCACGCTGCGCCCAACAAGGAACACCGCCGTGTCCATTCGATTGCTGCTGCCCTGTGCCCTGCTGCTGGCCTCCACGGCCCTTGCCCAGGATGACCCCGATCGTCCGGCTCCCGAGCCGCCGCCGGTCGCCCCTGAACCGGATCCCGCACCTGCGGCCACGCCGGAAACACCCGAGGACCGCCCCGGTCCCGAAGCAGCCGTCGAAGAGGAGGCCGCCACGCCTCCGACAGCCGTATTCGGCGAAGGCGGCCGCCCTGATCGTCGTCCCGTGAAGGACGAACTGGTCACGCTGAATCTCAAGGATGTGAACCTCGAAGACCTCTTCGACTTCATCGCCATCGAGACGGGCAAGGTGGTCATGCCAATCGGCCAACGCATCGGTGGCGCAACCGACGAGTACACGATCATCGCCGATGAACCCCTGCCCCGCTCGCAGGCGCTCGACCTCATCTTCAGTTACATGCGGATGAACGACATCGGCATCATCGAGCAGCGCGATGTGATCTTCATCGGCAAGCTCGCCGACATGCGGGAAGAGCTCGGTGAAATCGAAGTGGTGCCGCCCAGTGCATCCGTCGCCGACCGTCAGGATCGTGGCACGCTCATCCTGAAGATCTTCCAGGTGCGTCAAGCCAACGCCGAGACCATCGTGGGCAATCTGGAGAACTTCTTCCCGGCCGAGTACGCCAAGATTTCCGGCGACTCGCTGTCAAACCAGATCCTGCTGCTGGGGGACGTGGGCCTAGCCCAACAAGCCGAGAAGATCATCACGGAACAGGACCACCTCTGGCTTGACGAGCACATTCGCACGTTCCGCCTGCGCTGGGCCGATGCCACCGAAGTCGAAGAACAGATCATCACGCTCTTCGAAGACGACGGGTCCGCCTCCGGTTCACGTTCCGGGAGTTCTCGCAACACGCAGACTGGCCGCAATGGCCAGCGGTCCACGCCCCGCACGCCCACGTCTGCCGTGGAAGGTCGCCAGCGAGTGCCGTTGCGCACCACCGTGAGCGTGCAGCAGAATGCCATCACGGTGGAAGCCGAGAAAGACGTGATCGTTCGCATCACCGAACTCATCGAAACACAGTGGGATCTCCCCCGCCCCGAAGGCACGTCACGCCTGTTCATCCTCAAGTACACCGACCCGATCAAGGTGCGTGACCTGCTGCAGACGGTGCTTGGCGCCGGTGGCGGTTCGTCCACCTCGTCCGGTCGGTCCACCGGTGGCCGCAGCAACCAACAGGGTGCTGCCGACGCAACCGCTGGCATCAGCGGCGTGTACAACATCGAGGCCTTCCCCGATCGCAACGCCCTGCTCGTGCTGGCCAAGACGGTCGAAGCCTTCGACTTCATCGAGAGCGTGATCGACGAAGTCGACAAGCCCTCTGATGTGGGGCTGCCCGAGGTCATTCCGCTGAAGTACGCCAATGCGGTGGAACTCTCGGAAGAGATCAACATCCTGCTCGCTCGCGCCGGCGCCCGCGTGTCGCTTCCGCGCCCCAACACCGAACTCACCGCCGAGGGCTTCTCCGGATCAGGTGATTCCGGTGGCAGCGGGATCAACATCTCCGGCCCGGACACTGGTGGTTCGAGCCAAGACCTCAACTTCCCCTGGCAGACCGGCGGCAATGATCAGGAACAGGCTGCCGAATCGGCCTTGATCGGCAAGGTTCGTGTGGTTCCCATCACGCGACAGAATGCCCTGGCGATCCTCGCCCCTCCGGCCTACCGCGACTCCATGGTGCGGCTGATCCACACGTTCGATCGTCCACGACGACAAGTGATGTTGTCCGCCACGATCGTCGAAGTGGAACTTGGTGACAATCTCAACCTCGGCGTGAAGATGGGCAATGGTGTGACCGGTTCCGGCAACGGTGTGTTCGCCGGTTCGGCCACGTTGAGCGGTGCCGCCAACGGTGCTGTCCCGATCGCCCCCACCGACAACCCGATCCAGTACTTCATCGACAACATCTTCGCGGGCACCAACGCCATCATCTCGGCGGGTCCGTTTGATGTGAACCTCATCATCGAGGCGCTCAACACGGTGACCAATACCCGTGTGCTGCAGGAACCTCGCGTGTACACGGCTGACAACGAAGAAGCCGTGTTCTTCAGTGGCCTCGAGTATCCCGTGGTGTCTTCCATCACCGACTCTGCTTCGGCCGGCCTGAACACGCAAACCAGTGTGGAGTACAAGAACGTCGGCGTGTTCCTCAACGTGCGTCCTCGCATCACGGAGGAAGGCGCTGTCGACCTCACCGTCACGCTTGAACTGTCCGCCGTGGGCCCCAGCGCCACCATCAGCGGCGGTGCGGACGGCACGGTCAACAGCCAGATCTTCACCCGCAAGCAGGTGTCCAGCCACGTGATCCTGCTTGACGGACAGACGGTGGTCATCGGCGGCCTGCTCAAGGAAACCGAATCGGCGTTGGAGCACAAGATCCCCCTGCTGGGCGATCTTCCGCTGATCGGCGGCTTCTTCCAACACAAGGAAGAGTCGCTGGAACGCACCGAGCTCATCGCGTTCCTCACGCCCACCGTAGTGCATCGTCCGTTCGACAACTACTCCAACTTCAATGTGGATGATCTCGAACGACTCGAAGCCGTAGCCCAACCGCTTGACGATCAACTGCGTGACGCATCGTCGCTGATCGACCTCAACGTGTTCGAACGCATCACCCGCAAGGCGAACATCGAGTTGCCGGATGAAGATCCCACGCAGTTGGACATCGATGAAGATGCGCCTGACACCTCGCTGCTGCGTCGCCTCACGCCGCAGGATGCCCAGTCACAGGACCGCACCAACCCGTGATCCGTTGCAGCCTGCTGCTGGTCGCCGGCGTGCTGTTGTCGGGCTGTTCCAAGCCTGACAAGTGGCCCGAGCGATCAACACTCTCGCAGGCACAATGGGATCGGCTCAGTGAGATTGCCGAGCACCAGTACCGCTCGCAGCAGGCGTCGGACAGCGCCTTTTCAGGTGCCACCTGGCATCTTGGTGATCTGCCCGGCGTAAACGCCGTGCTGCCCATGCTCAGCCCCGACGGCACGCGCATCGCGATCGCCACCGGGGTTGCACCAAGCATGACCACCCGACTAGCCTTGCCCGACGCGCCGATGCCCGACGGTGCTGGTGTCACGATCTGGGAGATCCTCCCTGGCCGTGGCGGCCTGCGTGAGCAGATCTCGTTACCTGCAGGGCTGCTCCTCACTGACAGCGGAGATGAATCGGGCTTCCTAGTGGAACGCCCCAACACCGACGGCAGCCGCTGGATCGGCAAGGTTGACTGGTACACCGGCGACATTGAGTGGCTCGTGGCCGGGGACACCGTGGCGGCCTTCCCCGCCTTGGGCCGAGATGGCCGTCTGGCCTGGTGCGAACGCGCTGTGGACGACACAATGTTCAATCTCGTCGTGCGGCTCACCACTGATGGCGACGCACATCGCGAGACGGTCATCCCCCATGGCGATGGCGACTGGCTGTTTCCCACCTGGTCCAACCGCTCCAATCGGCTGTCGGCCTTCATGCTGACACCGGCGCAGCTCTCCTTGTTCTCCATGGACGCCTCAACACCCGCAGCCCTACAGGACAGTGTGCGGTCCATTCCAGTTATGGCCGGGGCACGCCGTGCCGACGCCATGCTCGCGGCGATGGGCCGCCACCATGTCATGGGCACAGGACACTCTCCACTGGAAGAGGTCTTCTTCTATGACCCACGTCAGCAGCGCATGATGCTGTGGCTGCCCACCGGCCTCAACTGGGACCAACCCATGCAGTTGGCCGACCAATCCGTTGCCGCCGTGCATGACGACCGCGGTGGCTTCCTGCTTACCATGCCCGACGGGCTGTACTGGCAGGATCGCAACGACAAGCGCAAGTTGCTTCGCATCGATCTGACACCATGGATCGCCCGGCCCACGAGCGACCCCATGCGGCCGTTCATCCTGATGGACGTGGGCAACGAACGTGTCACGCTGCAGGCCATGCGGCCCGATCGCCAACGTGCCTCACAGGCCGGTACCGCCAGCGTCCCCAGCGGTCGTTGACTGTGGCAGCGGTCAGGCCGCCTCTTCATCCATCAGATAGGTCGCGGGCCGATAGAGCATGGCCACTGGCACGAAGACGATCGCAGTGCCCAGCATCAGCCAAGTGAAGAACCAGAAGAACGAAGCACCTTCGAAGCGGTTCTGGCCGCCAACCTGATAGTCGCGAGACAACGTGATCTCCCCGTCTTCAGCCGCAGGCGGCTCAATACCCAATTCAGCCTTCCGACGAGCCAACCAAGAATTGGCGTCTTCTGGACCAGCTGGATGGACAACATGGCCATTCACCGTGACTGACGAGGCCGACAGCATGTCACCGCTTGGACCAAGACTGCCGATGGAGAAGTTGTTCCGGTTAACTAATCGGTAGACGAGTGGCCGCCCCCAAGGTCCAACCTCTCCCTTGAGCAACGCCGCAGCCTGCTCATTAGAGGGCAGGCGCTCATTGTCTCTCCAATATGCCTCGATATGATCCGCTGCGGAATCGAGTTGGGCCATTGCAGGCCACTGCTTGGATGAGACGATCCCGTCTGTGTTGTAGAACTGCACGGCACGTCCCAATGCCTCGGCCTCAGGGGCGCTCGCAGGGAGTTCGATGCTGAACCCGGACTCCGTCACCCCGTACACCGGTGGCTGCACCCCGTCACGAACTTGAATGTCTGCTAACAGCGACGCCCCTTGAGCCTCGTCGGGCATCACTCCGCCACTGCGGTCCATGAATTCCAGCACTCGTTCATGAGCTGCCTCGACGTACTGCATGTCTGATGGGGCAACGCTGACTGAACTAACCAAACTCGTAATCACGTTCCCGACAGTCACCGACGCCAGGAAGAAGCCCATGATGATTGACTTCATCTTCCGCGGTGCCTGCGTGTAGGAGAACTCAAGGCATGTGATCGACACAAGCACTTCTGCCGTGGTGACGATGGCGTATGCCAACACCTGCCATCCAATGGACGGGGTGTGGCCTGCATCGATGAACCCCTGTGCAATTGCGATGATCGAAAACCCGCCCGCCATGATGAACAAGCCGAGGCTCATCTTGCGCATCGGCGTCAACGGCCACACCTTGTCGATCGCCGGATACACCACCCAACCGAAGAGCGGTGTCAAAATCAAAATCATCACCGGATTGATGGCCTGAATCTGCGCTGACAGCCAGTGAAGCCCCAGCCACTCTCGGTTCATATCCTCCGCTTGCAGGATCCACGTTGAACCGGTCTGATCAAACAGCGCCCAAAACACGGCAACAAAGAGATAGATGATGGAGAGCTTGAGCAGGGCCTTGATCCCTCTCGCACTGAACACCTCTCGCACGAAGGCCATGCCACCTGGGGGCACATGGATGAACTTGTTTCGCCCCAACCAGAATGTGAGCGTTGCAATCGCCATGAGCACGCCTGGAACACCAAATGCCCAGTGCGGCCCATAGTGGTGGAGCAACCACGGCGTTGCCAGATTTGAAAGCGCGGCGCCGATGTTGATCGACAGGTAGAACACCATGAAGATCTTGGTCAGCCAGATCTTGGCGCTCGACTCACCGAACTGATCACCAACGTGTGCAGATACGCAGGGCTTGATCCCGCCCGACCCAAGACAGATCAGGATGAGGCCCAAGACAAAGAAGAAACTCGGGTTGAGCGGGCCATCGATGAACGGCAACTGCGCCCCCATGAGTGCCAATGCACCATGACCAAGGCAGTAGACGATCGACAACAACATGATCGTCAAGTACTTCCCGAGAAACGCGTCCGCGATGAACGCACCCAAGAGAGGCGTGATATACACCGCACTGACAAACCAGTGGTACCAACTGACCACATCGCTATCACTCATCTGGCTATCGATGACGCCACCGGGCATGAAGACCAGCATCTGCGCCATGAAGATCGTGAGAATCCCCTTCATCCCGTAGAACGAGAATCGCTCTGCAGCCTCGTTTCCGATGATGTACGGAATGCCGCCTGGCAAACTGGCCGAGGCGGCCGGTGCGGTGCGGTACTTGCTCTTCTTCCCGTACATGCTCATTTGGAATCTGGTTCCTCTGTTGTCTCACAGCGAACGAATCGCAGCTGCTTCGTGTCCTTGACGACGCCGGGAAATGCCAGCACCCGCCCGTGCATGCACACATGCACACCACGGGGCAGCAGTTGTACCGCAAGCAGCGCCTCCGTGAGGTTCTGCTGGGCGTCACTTGTTCGCAAAATCCATGGTCGCATGGCTCCAGTGAGCACGATCGGGCTCGCTGGTACCCCATCACAGGCCGCATGCAGCTGCTCGCCGGTGCGAGCGAGACGATCCGTCCCGTGCAGCAACACCACGCCATCGTGCGACTGGGCCAGATCCAGCGTGGTGTACACGATCAATTCGACTTCAGCCTCGGTGAGATCCAGGCTGTCCTTGGCCAGCAGAGCCACGCGATGCAGTTCAATACCTTCGAGCACCAGGGCGTCGATCATCTGGTCCAGCACGCCGTGAGTGTTGCCCAGTGTGCCGCCCCACGCGTCGTACGTCTTATCGATCGTGCCACCGGTCTGCACCAGCGCAATGGAGGCCTTCTGAGGCGTGAGGCTGGTCATCCATCCGCTCCAAATCGGTGCGTAACGGGCGGCTCACACACACGGTCGTCGCACGCTTGGAACGTGACAATGATCGAGACCGGTTCATCGGAGGCCTGTGTGCGCGTGAGGGTCAGTGGGATCTCAGCCGTGTCCGACAGCACCTGCATGGTGCCTGCCGGGCCGCTGAATGCATGGCCCTCGGGCCAGTCCACCACAACGGAGAGCGATGCATCGCCAGCCTCGATACGCACAGGCATGGCGAACTCGCTCGTTGTGGTCGGAAGCGTGACGTGCCAAGACGGTTGCATCTTGAGTGTCACTGTCATCCGTGCAGTCTCACCCTCGGCCAACGTGGCCGGCATGTCCTGCACCGACGCCGTCACGGCGCCTCGCGTGACCGACGCCAACGCAAGGTCGTCGGCAATGGGTTGCAGCTGGTTCAATCGGTGGACTGCGGCGATCGCCACGGGCATGCTGCGCGGTGAGGCCTTGAGCACGCTGCCGATGGTGACGGCTGTGGCACGCGCTCGATCGAACCACGCGGCGTCACCAGTACGCTCACCGAGCGTGACGAAGTTGCGCAGCATGGCCGACGTTCCACAGGGCATGGCCCCATCGTGCAGCGATCGGCCACGCACGAACAGCGACGGGTCGTCCTCGGGCATGTCGTACCAACCAGCGCCCTCGGTCCAGAACCGGGTCGTGGCCTGCTCGATCAACGCCTGGGCCCACTGCAACCAAGCCTCGTCGCCTGTGGCGTGGTGCACGGCCAGCACGCCACCAGCAAGCAGAGCGTAGTCTTCGAGGAAGGCGTCGATCGCGACGGTGTCTCCCCGCATCGATCGCTTGAGCCCGTCTTGGGACCACATCCGTACCTGAATCGCAGTGGCGGCCTCGACGGCGGCCTGCACCAGATCAGGTCGATCAAGCAGGCGACCTGTGTCAGCGAGCCCTTCGATCATCAGGCCATTCCACGAGGCGAGCACCTTGTCGTCGATGCCGGGCTGATCACGGGCATCACGCGCGGCCTTGAGCGTGGCCATGATCGGCAGCAACTTCATGTGGAACGCCCGGCCAGACATGCCGTGCGACCGGGCCAGCGCCGAGGGCTGCTCGGGCAAATGCAGCACCCATGTGGGATCCTGCGGGTGATGGGGATCAATGTAGTTGGGCTCGGGACCGACCCCGAATGCCGATCGAGCAAAGGCGATGTCGGCATCGTCGTGCCCACCTGCTCGCAGTGCTGCTTCGAACGAGTCCGGTGTCCAGATGTAGGTCGCACCCTCGCGGGCGTTGGCCTCGGCATCCTGCGCACTCCAGAACGCACCGCTTGGATCACGCATGTCCCGCAACACGTAATCGCAGATCTCCGCCGCAATGGCGCGGTGAAACCCGTTTCCGCCAGCCACGCCCACGCGGGCATACAGACCGGCCAATTGACCGTTGTCGTACAACATCTTTTCGAAGTGCGGCACCAGCCACTGGGCGTCGGTGCTGTACCGATGGAATCCGCCACCCACCTGGTCGTACATGCCACCCATGGCCATCCGATCAAGCGTGTGCATGATCGACGCCTGCACCTCGGGCTGATCCCATCTGACGACCAGCAACAGCTCCAGCCATGACGGCATGGGAAACTTCGGTGCCCCGCCATAGCCGCCATCGGTGCTGTCGTATGATGACATGATCTGGCTCACAGCACTGTCGACGACCGATCGATCCGGTTGCACAGCCATGGGAATGGCACCAACACGCTGACGGACGGCTGTCGCGAGACGATCTGCCCCACCCTCCAATTGCGGACGCTTCTTGGGATCGGTCCACGCATCAACCACTGACTCCAGCAGTGAATAGAAGCCAGGCGTATTGCCCACGTCATGCGTGGGGAAGTAGGTGCCGGCGAAGAACGGCTCCATGTTGACCGGCTCGATGAACACCGACATCGGCCATCCGCCGCGACCACTCATCACCTGCACGGCCGTCATGTAGATGTCATCCACGTCGGGCCGTTCTTCACGATCCACCTTCACCGGAACGAAGTGTGTGTTGAGGTAATCAGCCACGGCATCGTCTTCGAAGGACTCCCGCTCCATGACGTGGCACCAGTAGCACGTGCTGTAGCCCACGCTCAGAAAGATCGGCTTGTCTTCCAGCCGGGCCTGTTCGATGGCTTCTGCCCCCCATGGCTGCCAGTGCACCGGGTTGTACGCATGCTGCAGCAGATAGGGGCTGGTCTCGTGAATCAGGGCATTGGGCGCACCGGCATGCGTGGGTGTGTCGGACGGGTCGTCGGGGGCCATGAGCAGAGCACCTGAAAGAACGCTGAGGAGAATCGGAACAAGCATGGAGGGGGCATGGTACCCCTGCTCGCAGGCTTCCCTGTCGAGCGGACGTCCACGGTGCCGATGGAGAAAACATGCTTGAGACCACTGTCATCGCCATGCTGTCCGAGGCTGCCTCGGGCATCTCCGAGGCCCCCTCCGGGCTGGGCACTGAACTCATCAGCACACTGGCCGCGCTGGCCACCGGGCTGGTGCTCTGGGCCGCCGGTGGCGGCATCATGCGACCTGCGGTGGGCGCCCTCGGGCTGGGCCTGGGCGCTCTGGGGGGATGGATGGCCTGGCAACAGACCGGCATCGGACCCATGTGGGCCTTGCCTGCTGGGTCGGCCCTCGTCACGTGCTGCGTGGCCTTGCTCGCCTGGCATCTGGCATCAGGCGTGCTGCTGTCGGCCCTAGCCGGACTGCTCGCCGGATCCGTGGCCTGGGGCGCCATTCACATCGATCAAGGGAATGAAGTCGCTCCGCCACCGATACAGGCACTGTTCGGACTGGCCCCGATGCCGGTCGACAGCACGAACGACGACGCCACGATCACTCCGGTGCTGGCACCAGCAGCCACACCGAGTCTCAATCCCAGCGATCTGGCCGAAGCTGCAGTACGTGCCCACACACAAGAATTCGCCGATCAACTCGCGGCACAGGAAGATCTCGCGCCCGTCCGAGCGGCTTGGGACACGGTGCCTGCTGAGCCTCGTCTGGTCATCTTGATCGCCACGGCTGCCGCGGCGCTGCTGGGCCTGCTCATCGCGGCCTTGGCGCAGTCATTGGCGGCCGTGTTGCTGACGGCCATCGGCGGCGCCCTGCTCGTCGTTGCCTCGGTGCCCCGGCTCGTGACATCGATCAGCGGCATGGACCCAGGCTTTTCGCCATCCACCACGGCACTGTTGGCCGTTGGCGCGTGGGCTGGCATGTCCGTACTGGGCATGGCTATCCAAGCGGCGACGAAGAAGAAGCCTGCACCGCAGGCCGCTCCAGCCGCCGCGTGATCCGTTGACGATGGTCAGTTGACCAGCACCGCCGCGGCACAGGCGGCGATGGCGGGCAGCCCGATGGGCAGAAGAATCACTGCAGCTGCGGCAATCAACCCGGCGATGCGAGGCCACTGCACGGACAGCGGCTCGACTTCACGACTGCGCGCCGTGGAGGCGCCCATCAACGGCAATGCCACCAATTTGAGGTAGTAGGCCGCGCTGATCGCGGAGTTCAAACCAGCGATCACCACCAGCACGATGTGACCCGAAGACACGCCGGCAATGAACAACAGCAACTTGCCCCAGAAGCCAAGCAGCGGCGGGAAGCCCAACAGGCTGCCGGATGAAATCGCCAGCGTCCATGCGGCACCTCGATGGCGTTCGGCCAGCCCGGAGAGATCTTCGAGTGACTCCACCTCGTTGCCGCCGCGTCGCAACGCCGCCAGCGCCGCGAAGGCGCCGGTGTTGGACAGGCCATAACCCAGCAGATACACGAGCACCGCGGCCCAGCCGCCATGATCCGGGCCTGCGATGACACCGATCAGGATGTAGCCACTGTGGGCCACTGACGACCAACCAAGCATGCGCTTGGCTGATGACTGCAGCAACGCCGCAACATTGCCCAGCGTCATGGTGAGTACGGCCATCACCCACAGCATCACTTCCACCATCGGCGGCAGCAGCCAGCCGTCGGCGTGCATGCCCATGGTCCACAACAGACCCATGACGGCGATGGCGCCGGCAGCCTTGGGCACGAAGCCCAGGAATGCTGTCACTGAAGATGCGGCACCTTCGTACACGTCGGCGGCGTACAGATGCATGGGAACGGCGGCCAACTTGAAGGCGATACCGAGGATGGCGAGCAACATGCCCACCAGGGCGATCATGCCCACGTCACCCTGCTGGGCAGTGAACACCTCGTGCATGGCCGCCAGTTCCACGGTGCCGGTGGCCCCGTACAACAGAGCGAAGCCGTAGAGGAACATCGCGGCTGACATGGCCCCGAGGAAGAAGTACTTCATCGACGCTTCTTGCGCCCGCTGCTCGCGACGACTCATCGCCACCATCACGTAGGTGGGCAGGGACGTCAGTTCCAAGGCGAGGAACAGCCAGATCAGGTCGCGAGCCTTGGCCGCCAGCAGCAGGCCGCCGATGCTCAGCAGCATGAACACGTAGAACTCGCCTCGCGTGGTGCGAAGCGGATCGAACTTCGTACGTCCGGCGGCCACCGCCGCCTCATAGTCACGATCAGCCGTGCCAGCATTGAGCAGTACGAGCAGCATGCCCAGGCCGCAGCCGACAACAGTGACCCACTTGCTCAACGCGGGCATCGGCGCCGCTTCGGCCAGGGTGTCACCGCAACAGAGTGTCCACGCGATCGCGGCGCCCAACGCGGCGATCGCTACGGCAGGCAGTGCATCACGCATGCTGCGACGTGTGGATACACCCACGATGGCGCAGGCCACCGAGCCGGCCAGCAGGATCAGTTCGGGAATCAGCAGCTCAACGATGTTCATCGGGCCACCACCATCAGATCATGCGCGGCATTCACCGCTTCTGGATACAACGACAGTGTTTCAGTGATCGACCCTGCGATTGCATCCGTCGCGAGCCAGGGAGCAACGCCCAGAACGACACAGCCGATGGCCAACGGCACCAGCACTGCGATCTCACGGGCGTTGAGATCCGTTGGCAGCAGCTCATGCGCGTGGTGGTCCGCTGGTTCACGCAGCTGCCCGAACACGATCTTGCCGACCATCATCAGCAGATACATCGCCGCAATCACCATTCCGATGGCGGCAAAGGCTGCGTACCAGGGTCCGAGCAGACCGGGGTATGCCCCGCCAGCACCGCCAGCAAACGCGCCGATCAAGCAGAGAAACTCGCTGATGAATCCGTTGAGGCCAGGGAGGCCGACCGAGGCAAGCACGAAGAAGACCATGAAACATGACCACACCGGCATGACCTTGGCCAATCCACCGACGCTGCCCATGTCTCTGGTGTGATACCGCTCGTACATCATGCCGATGAGGAAGAACAGGGCACCGGTCGACAGCCCGTGGTTCACCATGTACAGCACGCTGCCTTGCAGGCCCATCGGGTTGAGCGCGAACAGCCCGAGCACGCAGAATCCAAGGTGACTCACCGACGAGTAGGCCACGAGCTTCTTCACGTCCGACTGCACCCAGCAGATCAGGCCGGCGTAGATGATGCCCACGATCGACAGCACACCGATGAGTGGCGTCCATTCGATGACCGCCGCGGGGACCATGGGCAACACGAATCGATACAGCCCGTACGTACCCAGCTTCAACAGCACGCCGGCCAGAATCACCGACCCTGCCGTGGGCGCTTCAGTGTGCGCCAGCGGCAGCCACGTGTGCACCGGGAACAGGGGCACCTTCACAGCGAAGCCTGCCATCAATGCCAACAGCACGAAGCCCGCTTCGGTGGCGGACAAGCCCGTGCGGGCAAATGCGGCCAGGGCCTCGATGCTGAAGCTCCATGCGCCGTACTCCTGTGCGTAGGCCCAGCCCACATAGAGGAATCCGGCCAAGGCCAGCAGCGAACCGGTGAACGTGTAGACGAAGAACTTGAGGCTCGCCTTGGCCCGATTGGTGCTGCCATAGATGGCGATGAGGAAGTACATCGGCACCAGCGTGAACTCGAAGCACACGTAGAACAGCACCAGATCGCGTGCGAGGAACACGCCAGTCATGGCGGCTTGCAGCACCATCAACCAGGCGAAGAACTCGCGGCGGCGCGTAGTCACTGCCGTCCACGAACCCAGCACGGCCAGCGGCATGAGGAAGGTGGTGAGCAACACCAGCACCATGGCGACCGAGTCGGCGCCGAGATCAAACGTGAACGCGGAGGTGTCCGACCAGGGTGCGTCGACCATCAGGCCCCACTTGGTCGTCCCCCACCCGGGGAAGTCCACGGCGGCCCAGATGGACAGCAGGAAGATGCCGCATGTTCCGGCCAGCGCAAGGCTGCGCGACACACGCTGCGGACTGACCGCAATGAGTACACCCACCAGCAGGGGCAACGCGATGAGCAAAGTGGCCATCATGCGAACACCCCCAGATGCAGGATGAGCAAGACCACGATGACCAGCAACGCCACGCCACCAGCCATAGCGGTGGCTGATGCATGGACCGTGCCGTTGGTCAGCGGCTGCACCCAGCGGCCCAACAGTCGCGGCAGTTTGGCGGTGCCGTCAACAAGCACCATGTCGACCAGGATGCGATCGATGCCGTGCAACACGTGCGATCCCACCCAGAGTGGGGCGCGAATCAGAGCGTGGTAGATCTCGTCCACGTACCACTTCCGTTCCATCGCCCGTGGCAACCAGGCCGTGGCCGATCGGGACAGCAGGGCGCGACGCAGTGACACCGCGTCTTCGCGGCGGAACAGGTGCAACCACGCGGCGATCGCGATGCCGATGAAGCCAACGCCGCCGGACACCCAGTACATCGCCACATGTGGGTCGTACCCGAAGAGCGAACCATGGGCATGATCTGCCGCGTGGTCGGCGGCTGCCCGGACGGCGGGGATGCCCTCAGAAGCAGTGGAGTCGTTCACCATGTCGGCAATCCAGCCACCCTTCACACCGCTGTCCATGAAGTACGGCACGGCAGCCACCAACGCACCGATCGCGATGATCGCCATCACGGAGTTCATCGCAAAGCGAGGTGCATGGGGGTGGAAGTGCCCGTCGTCATGGCCGTGGTCGTCACCGTGGTGATCATCGCCTGCCTCGTATGACACCGGGCCAGCACACACGCGGAACCACACACGGAACGTGTAGTACGCGGTAAGCCCTGCCGTGAACAACGCCATGAAGCCCAGCCACTGGAAGCCCGGACCATGTGTGACGAAGGCCTCGGCGAGGATGGCGTCCTTGCTGAAGTAGCCCGACGTGAACGGGAATCCGGCCAAGCACAGGCACCCGATCAGCATCGCGTAGCTGGTGATCTTCCAGCCCTTCATGTGACGCAGGCCACTGAGCTTGCGGAGATCAAGCTGTCCGGCGAACCCATGCATCACTGCACCACAGGTGAGGAAGAGCGCCGCCTTGAAGAAGGCGTGCGTGAACACGTGATACGCGGCGCCATAGGTGGTGAGCACGCCGAGCCCCATGAACATGTAGCCCAGCTGCGACACCGTGGAGTACGCCATGATGCGCTTGATGTCGTACTGGGCCATGCCGATGGTTGCGGCCAGCAGTGCAGTAAGGCCACCGACCCATGCCACGACATGCAGTGCCGTGTGGTCACCGTCGAGCAGGAACACGGGGTACATGCGAGCGAGCAGGTAGATACCCGCGGTCACCATGGTGGCCGCGTGAATGAGCGCCGACACCGGCGTGGGGCCTTCCATCGCGTCGGGCAGCCACACGTACAGCGGCAACTGGGCAGATTTGCCGAAGGCCGCGAGCATGAGCAACCATGGAATGGCGGCCACCGACCAGTCGTCGGTCATGCGGGCGTAGTCGCCGCTCTCGATCACGGTGACCAATTCGTCGTACTGCACGGTGCCGAAACTGGTCCAGCACAGATACACCGCCAAGGCGAGGCCCAGGTCACCGATGCGGTTGACGATAAAGGCCTTCTTGGCCGCGGCCACCGCTTCGGGCTTGGTGTAGTAGTAGCCAATGAGCCAGTACGAGGCGAAGCCCACACCTTCCCAGCCGAGGTAGAGCAGCACGAGGTTGTCTGCCAGCACCAAGGCGGACATGGCAAAGAGGAACACGCTCACGCCGGCAAAGAACCGACAGTAGCCCGAGCCGAGGTCGGTCTCCATGTACTCGCTGGCGTAGAACGCGATCAGTGTGCCCAAACCCGTGACGAACAGAATCCACAACAGCGACAGCGAGTCGATGTAGAACGAGATGTTCGCTTCGAATCCGCCGCCCACCCAGGACAGATCGATCCACCGCACGATGTTCACCACATCGCCCGGGGGTTCGTAGTTCAAGTACAGGAACATCGCCGTGACGAATGAACCCGCCAACGAGCCCACCGTGATCCACGCGGGCAGTTTGGAGGTGCATCGCATCATGGCGCAGCAGCCGCACGCAATCAGCGACAGCAGGGGCAGCCAGAGGATCAGCCCGGCCCATCCCATGTCGAATGCCTGATGCACGTCGGCCACCGGCACGGGGGCCGCGGTCAGCACGGAAGACGACAGCATCGAGAGCAGGCTCATTCGTGCAGCTCCGTCCACGTATCGGCATCAAGCGTGTTGCGGCGACGATGCAGCAGCACGACCAACGCCAAGGCCAGGGCCGCTTCGGCCGCAGCGATGGTGAGGATGAAGATCACGAACACCTGACCGGAGAAATCCCAGTGCCACCGGCCAAAGGCGACAAACGCAATCACCGCGGCTTGGAACATGAGCTCCGTGCACAGGAACATCACGATCAGGTTGCGGCGCGTCAGAAAGCCACACAGGCCCACCGCGAACAGCAGCGACGACAGGACTAGGAATCGAGCAAGATCAGCCTCGGTCATGGCTGAGGCCAGCGTCATGTGCAGCAAGTCGCTCACGAGGCCGCCCCTTCATCCTCGGCCGGGGCGATCACGTCCAGGCCGGCGGACGCACGAAGGGCGTCTTCCCCCATGTCAATCTGGCGACGGGCCAGCACGACGGCGCCGAACATGGCCATCAACAGCACCACACCGGCAACTTCGAGGCTCGCCGGGAATCGGGCGACCAGATCCCAGCCCACTTGTCGTGTGGACCCGGGCAGGTCTTCCGTCGGAATGATGACTTCATGGCCCCCGCCCACGGCATGCACCACATCGTCGATCACTGTGATGGTGACCTCGGTGCCCTCGGGCACGCCAGCCTTGGCCAGGGCCGCCTCACGCATGCGGGGCAGGTGATCAAACAAGGTGGCCGTCGCGTTGACCTGCTCGGTGGTATCGGCTGGCTTGGGAAGATCCGCGATGCCTGTGAACACACTGAGTGTGAGCCCACCTGCCATCAACGCTGCCACGATGACACCGGCCACTGGCTCGTGGGCGCGTCGGTCGTACTCGGGAATCTCACCGATGTGGTCCGCGTCGGAGGCCTGCTGCGCCAGCATCAACACGAACATGTACGTGATCAGAATTGCACCGGCGTACACGATGACCACCGAGAACGCCATGAACCACGCTTCAAGCAACAGCAACACACCGCATGTGCTCAACACCACAAGCACGAAGAAGAGTGCCGAGTACACCGGGCGTTGCTGTGAGATCATCTGCACCGCGCCGGCCAACGACATGGCGGCAAACACCACGAACGCCGCCTGACGCGCCAGTGCCGCGACGGCATCGTCTCCCGGCATGGCCCCAGTCTGCAGCATGAGCCACACCACGCCACCGATCGCCACGAGGCCGCCACCACGACGCACCGCCACCGGCCCTGGCAGCAGGATCAGGAGGAGTCCAAGTGCAGCGACACCAGTAGCGAGTAGAGGGAGCAGTCCAGGCATCAGGGGGTTCAATTCAGCCCCATCACAAGATGGCGCGAACGGGGAGGATACAGGGGCTGAATCGGCCCCTGCAAGCCCATGCGCAGGGTTCCCGGGCGGTGGATAGGATCCCTGTCGTGCCGCTGAATCGTCGCCACATCCCCAACCTGATCACCCTCGCCCGGGCCGCGATGGCGGCGGCCTTCTTCGTGGTGCTGAGCCTCTTCAAAGCGCCCGACACAGGCGTGCTCTGGCTCTGGATCGCGTTGGTGCTGTTCGTGGCGGCCGCCGCCACCGATGCCCTCGATGGCTGGCTCGCTCGCCGCTGGAAAGTGGTCAGCCTGTTCGGCCGCATCATGGACCCGCTGTGCGACAAGATCCTTGTCCTGGGCGGCTTCATGGTGCTGGCAGGCCCCCACTTCGCGATGGCGCCCGAGACACACCCTGTCCCGCTCCTCGATGCCGCCAGTGGTGTGTACACGTGGGTCGTGGTCGTCCTCCTGTCTCGTGAGCTCACGGTGACGGCCATCCGGTCGGTGGCTGAGTCTCAAGGCGCTGAATTCGCTGCCAAGACCGCCGGCAAGGTGAAGATGGTGGTGCAAAGTGGCTGCATTCCCATCGTCATGTTTCTGTTGGCGGTCGCCCCTCCACAAACGCATGCGTGGGCCTTCTGGGTGAACCACGCCCTCGTGTGGCTCACGGTGGTGGTCACGTTGGTGTCCGCCGTGCCCTACATCAAGGCGATCGTCGCCCTGGAACGGGCGTCCTGATGCGATTGATGCTGGTGACGGCATTCGGGCTTGGCCTGTGCAAACCCGGCCCCGGAACATGGGGCAGCATCCTGCCCCTCGTCGTTGCGGCCGTCGGTGGGCACTGGTGTCCTGACGTCGTGACCCTCGTCATGGGCGTGTTGGCCGTGCTCGCAAGCGTGCTGTGCGTGCAGCTCACACCCTGGGCGGAAGCCCGGTTCGGCCGGCATGATGCCTCGGAGATCGTGATCGACGAGGTCGCCGGCATGGCCTTGGCGTTGGCGATCGTGTTCGCCGTCCCCGCGGCGATGACCCACCTGACCTGGGCGATGGCCGCCGCCTTCGTGCTGTTTCGTGTGTTGGACATTGCCAAGCCCGGCCCGATCAACGCCCTGCAGCGATGCGCTGGTGGCTGGGGTGTGCTGCTGGATGACCTGGCCGCCGGGCTCCTGGCCGGAGCGATTGTCGCCGGCGGGCTCCTCCTGGCAGGCTGATACGGCGCGGACCACAACCCTCTAGGATGGCGAACCCTCTGTATCTGGAGTTCGCACATGTCCGCCCGCCTCGCTGTCCTCGCCGCCCTCACGCTCACCGGCATGCTGCACGCCCAGCATGCCCACGACGATCACGATGATCATGCCGATCATGCGCCGATCTACCGCCCAGGTGGCGGCCAGATTGTCGAAGCCACCAGCGGCATTCGCGACTTTGATCTGCCCGGCGATGAAGGACGAAGCACCACACAGAAGGTGCTCAGCGCCCTGCATCCCGACGGCCGCATGTGGTACCAACATGTACAGACGCTGGCCAATCCTTGGTTCGAAGGCCGTGCACCTGGCACGCGCGGTGATGAACTTGCCCTTGACTACATTCAATGGCACATGAACAGGATCGGCTTGGAACCGGCCTTCACGGCGTTGGATGGTGACAACCCCTGGCGGCAGAACTTCGACTTCAGTCTGGGGCGCGAGCGGGTGGTCAATCATCAGAGCATGCAGTCTGGACAGGTGGCGATGATCGCCGGCGAAGACTTCAACGCACTGGCCAACAGTGGCAACGATGATGTCACCGCACCGTTGACGTTCGTGGGCTATGCGATCGAGGAAGGCCCCGACGGCTACACGAGCTTTGATGACGACACCGATCTGGACGGCCGCATCGCCGTGATGATGCGCTATGAACCACTCACCGACGAGGGCACCAGTCGATGGAGTGATTCGGGCTTTTCGCCGGCCTCGAGCATCCGCAGCAAGATGAATGCCGTGGTGGACCGAGGTGCGGTGGCCCTCATCATGGTCACACCGCCGCATCTGGCAGAGGGCTCCCATGCGCTGGAGTCCGCCAGCACGACACGCGGGTATGGACGTGCCCTGCCAATTCCAGTGGTGCACATGACAGCTGAAGCCGCCGACACCATGCTGCGACAAACAGGCCAACCCCTTGCTCGCCTCGTCGGGCAGGCAGACCGCGGCGAGATTCGCTGCAAGGATCTGTCGAGCCTCCTGAAGGTGAATCTCAGCACCGATCTCGCCACCCGCGCCCTGCACACCTGCAATATCGCCGGCATCCTGCCCGGTGCGGGCGACCTCGCCGACGATTGGATCGTCATCGGCGGCCACTACGACCACATCGGCCATGGCTACGTGGGTTCACGAGCACCTGGCGTGCATGCGATTCACCCCGGTGCAGATGACAACGCGTCGGGCACCGCGGCCGTGCTCGTGCTCGCCGAACGCCTGCACGATTGGGCCGAGGAATCAGATGACGATCGTCGAAGCATCATCTTCATGGGATTCGGCGGCGAAGAAGCCGGGCTGCACGGCTCTCGCTACTTCGTCAACAACCCCACCATCGACACGGATCGCGTGAGTGCGATGATCAACCTCGACATGGTGGGCAGGTTGCGCAACGACACCCTCATGATCGGCGGCACAGGCACTGCTGAAGAGTTCGACGACATGCTGCCGGGCCACGTGGAACCCACCGGCCTCACCGTGCAGGCCACGCGTGGCGGAACCGGCCCGAGCGACCACTCGAGCTTCTTCAGCGGTGGCATGCCGGTGCTGTTCTTCTTCACAGGACTGCACGACGACTACCACCGTCCTGAAGATGAAGCATGGACCGTAGACCCGGAGGGCGGGCTTCGCATTGTCGAACTGGCCGACTCAGTCATCAAGGACATCGCCAAGAGAGCTGAGAACCTGACCTTCGTCAACACATCCGCATCCGGACCGAGCCCGCGACGCACAGGTGCGAGCGTGCGGCTGGGTGTCATGCCCGGATACGGCGCCGACATCGAAACGGGTGTCCTGGTAGAAACCGTGTCCGACAACACCTCCGCAGCGGAGGGTGGCATCAAGCCCGGCGACATTCTGCTGGCGTGGGATGACACCACACTCGAAGGCGGTAGAGACTTGATGGACGCACTTCGCAAGCACAAGCCTGGCGATGAAGTGAAGATCAAGATCAACCGCAATGGCACCATCAAGACGCTCAATGTGAAACTCAAAGCCCGCAACGAGTAGACTGTGCATGTGAACAGGTGATCGCTGCCGCCTCGGGCGGTGGAGGAAAGTCCGAACACGACAGGACACGGTGGTGGGTAACGCCCACCGGCCCCCGATCGTCGGGTCAGGGAAAGTGCCACAGAAAGCAAACCGCCTGCCTCGGCAGGTAAGGGTGAAAGGGTGCGGTAAGAGCGCACCGCCCGGCTGGTGACAGTCGGGGCACGGCAAACCCCACCGCGTGCAATCGCAAGCAGTTCTCATGGTTCGCTTCGGCGTGCCGATCCGTGGTCCGCGGAACGAGAACGGGTCGCGAGCTTGAGATCTTCGGCAACGGAGATCCCAGATGAATGGTCACCGCCCCGCTTCGGCGAGGCACAGAATTCGGCTTATGTTCATGGACGATCACTTGGCACGGCCCCGCTTCGGCGGGGCCGTTGCTGTTGGTGGTGTACCATCGGCTCATGCGATGCGCCGTTTGGGCAGCCCCTGAGCAACTGCAACTGCTGCAGCGGGCCTTTGACACCGACGCCCTCACGTGTGCCGTGCTGGGATGCAACGACCCTGCGGCACGCGACTCGATGGCTGCCGCATTCCAGGCTGAGCCGGTGGACGACGTTCGACAATTGCTGCTCAGCCCATCGATCGACGCGGCATGGCTTGCCGCCCCTGGCGTGCTCGACGCCGACATCGACGCCATGGCCGGCGACCTGCCCGTACCCGTAGCCACATCGGCCCCGTTCGTGGAGGGATTCCAGCCGGATCTCTACGGCAAGGACAACGTCCACTTCATTCCCCTGCTTCGTGGCGGCCCCACCTGGCTGGCCGCATCGGGGTGCATCGAACTGCTCGGCGACGTGCACTGCATTCAGGTGTCTGCGACCGCCGGAGACCATCAGACATCCTTGCGGGCCCTGCTGCTGGACGCTGCAGACCTCGTGGTACACGTGGCGGGCATGCCCGAAGAAGTATTCGCGGCGCAGAGTGGCGGCCCGATGACGCCGGATCCCACCGACGGCATCGCGGGGCATCTCACGTCCACCATGCGTTTCGCCAATGGCTGCACTGCGAGCATCACCGTGAGTGACGGTGGCGGCAGCTGGGTTCGGCGTGCCACGGTGCTCGGCACCGGCGGCCGTGTGATGGTGACCGACGAAGGTGTGTCGTGGACCGACCCGGACGGCGAAGCACAAGAAGCGCCGCCCACAGAGTCACATGCCACCGCTGGCGCCTTGTCGCAATGGCACCTGTGTCGTTTGGGCGACCACAAGCCGGATCCACAACCATCGCCCGATGTGGCACTGCTGTGCGAAACGCTGCGGTTGTCTTGTGTCACCGGCCAGGTCGAACAGGTGGATCACGTGGCCCGCATGTTCACCTGATCATCAGCCCAGCAACAGGCGCTGATGCAGTGGCGCCACCACTTGCGGAATCACGCGATCTTCCGCGATCCGCTCCGCCCATCCGGCCAGCGATCCGAAGACTTCGTCGAACTGGTCAAGCGAACTGAACGGCCCACGTCGACGCACCGTGAGAAACACGCTAACGGGCGCACCGGATCGGGCATCCGTCCCCGGCGTCTGCTTGGTGCGCACCTCGATGACCGCCGTGGTCGACGGGTCGCCCTCGATATGGAAGGCCATCAACGGTTGCACGTCGCACAGCACATCACCATCACGCACCAGACCGGCCAGCGGAGAGTGGTCGAGGAAGGTCTCGAACACTGCTTCATCGTGGTTGCCATGTGCAGCTAGATCGAAGCCGAACACGAGATCGATGCACTCCACGTCCAGTGGCGTGATGCTCAAGTAGTAGGGCGCGGTGCGCAGTACCGAACGATGCAGGTCGTACGGTTCGGACAGGTCCTGTGGGTTCACCATGCCGCTGCGGACGGACGTGCGACGAAGCGATACCCACGAGGCGCGTCGCGGGTCGCCCTCGGACTCGAGCGCGTACTCGCCGTCGTAGCGCCGCAATGCGGTCAGGCCGGGACACGACTTGCGCATGCGATCGAAGAGATCCAGCACCGTTTCGCGGCGCGACGGTAGGTCCATGGTCAATGCCAGTCGCTGGTTCACGAACACGTCACTGCACAAGGTGCCGGCGCCCTCGAGCATCTGCCCCACACCGGTCATGAAGCCAACTCCCTTGCCATGGGCTGACGCTGCTTGAGTACCAATGAGCGCCAAGCCCATTCCAACGGGCCGAATCGATATCGGCCCAACCACCATGTCGACCAGATCAACTGCACCACCCAGATGCTGCCGATCACGATGAACTGCTCGGCATAACTGAGCAGGCCGTACAGCCCGAGTCCCCAGCCATAGAACACGATGCTGCACAGCACCGACTGCATGATGTAGTTGGTGAGCGCCATGCGGCCTGTGGCGGCGAACATCCGCACCAATGGGCCGGAGGCCGAACGAGACACCATCATGATGAGTCCGATCCACGCCAATGCGGTGACGACGCCGCCGAGATAGGCCGGCCAGGCATTGCTGAACATGATGTCCATGCTGCCCCACTCTTGAGCCTCATTGGCCTGCAGTGTCCAACTGGTCAGGGCAATGCCCGCTGCGCCGCCCAGCACGATGAGTGTGCAGTAGAAGCCAGCCGACCGGCGTGCGGACAACACGCCCCACTTGAACAACGCCATGCCTAGCAACATCAAGCCACACACCCGCCACAGGGTGTAGGCGAGAAACAGGAAGGTCTGCGCCCCGATCGCTTCGCCAATGCGGTGTGGTAACTGATCGAGATACGAACCGAGCATGATGTCGGCTTCGTCCTGCAGCATGGCCGCCGTTGGCACGATCAGTTTCTGTTTGAGCGCCGCGAATTCATCTGCAGGCATGAATTGCATCGACCACCCCATACCCACCCACAGTGCTGCGCCCAGGCACAACAGCACTGCACCCAACACAGCCTGCTTGCCAGGGGCCAACCGCCACAGGGGATAGATGATCATGCCGCACAGGGCATAGGACACGAGAATGTCACCCCACCAGATGAAGTACGCGTGTACCAGCCCGATGAGCAACAGCCAGCCCATGCGGCGGTAGTGCATGCCCTTGGCGGCGCCGCCCTTGGCCAGCACACGCTCGGCCATCAACACCACGCCGGCCCCGAACAACATGGAGAAGATCGACATGAACTTCTGCTCGCCCAGCAACTGCACGATCCAGAAGACCCATGTGTCGATTGACGACTCCACGCCAGCGACGGATGGATTGAAGTAACTCAGCCCCGGCTGGGCGAACGTGCGAATATTGAGCACAAGAATGCCCAGCACCGCCACGCCGCGCAACACGTCGATGGCGAGAATCCGTTCCTGCCCCGGCAGGGGCTTCAGGCTGACGTCCTTTCCAGCCACGGCGACACGGTACCGCCGCCACCACACGAGACGGTGCCGACGCGAGGTTGTCCACAACGCAGCATCAGGCCTCTGCGCTGTTGGCTGAGGCAGGCAAGATCAAACAGATTCGCGTGTTGCGCGTGTCAGACGGTGGCCACAGCTTGGCAGACTTTCGCCGCAGCGTCTTCCAGATCGGTGGCGGTGATCATCGTGGGCAGGCGTGTTGCGGCCTCGTCGAGCACGACGCGAGCTGCTTCGACATTGGTGCCTTCCAGTCGCACGACCAGCGGCACTGTGAAGCCCACTTCTTCCGCGGCGGCCACGATGGCGTGGGCGATGCGATCGCACTGCATGATGCCGCCGAAGATGTTCACGAGCACGCCCTTGCAGCCGTCCTCGCCGAGGATGATGCGAAAGGCCTCGGTGACCGCTTCCTGCGATGCGTCGCCACCGACATCAAGGAAGTTCGCCGGCTCGCCGCCGTGCAACTTGATGATGTCCATGGTGCTCATGGCCAGACCGGCACCGTTGACCAGGCAGCCGATATCACCGTCAAGCGAGACGAAGGACAGCCCCGCTTGATTGGCCCGCAACTCATCGGGATCTTCTGCGGCCGGGTCAAAGCAATCGGCAATGGCTTTCTGTCGGAACATCGCGTTGTCATCGAAGTTGAACTTTGCATCGATCGCCACGACCTGCCCGTCCGAATGGGCGTCACTCGCGGGCGTGATGACCAGCGGGTTGATCTCCGCCAGCGAGGCGTCGGTGTTCAGGAACACCTCGGCCAGACGCATGCACACTGCCGTGAACTGCCGCACCTGCTTGCCCGTGAGGCCCAGCTTGAAGGCCAGATCAGTGGCCTGCCAGGCACGCAGACCATCCAGCGGATGCAGCGGTACGGTGAGAATCGCCTCAGGGCGATCATGGGCAACCTGCTCGATTTCCACGCCACCTTCAGCGGAGGCGATCAGCGAGTTGGTCCGACGCATGCGATCCGTGGTGATGGCCACGTACAGCTCGCGTTCGATATCGACGCCTGCAGCCACCAGCACCTGCGTGACCGCGATGCCTTCAGGCGGCGTTTGCGGAGACACCATGGTGTTGCCCAGCATGAAGGTGGCCGCTTCGACCGCCTCATCGACCGACGACACCACCTTGACGAATCCAGCCTTGCCACGGCCGCCGGCGTGGACCTGCGCCTTGACCACCACGATCGAGGTCCCCGCATCAAACAGCGCTTGGGCGGTCTCTCTGGCCGCCTCGACGGTTTCAACCATGGCCCCGTCGGGAACGGGGACACCGCCGTCACTAAGCAGGGCTCGGGCCTGATATTCGTGGATCTTCATCGTCGGTGTGGGCTCCAATTCGAGCGGGGCATCGTACCACGACGCCACAGGCACGAGGGACAGTGGATTCGCCTATCCTCTTCCCCTGCTGATGGCACGAACACCGTCCACCATGGTCCCGCTGGGCACACCCATGCCCGACTTCGCGCTACCGGATCCATCCGGCACCGTGCACGCTGCCCAGTCGTGCGCCGGCCCCGCCGGCATCCTCGTGATCTTCATGTGCAACCACTGCCCCTACGTGGTGCATGTGGCCAAGGCACTCGCCGAATTGGCCCATGACCATGCAGATTCGGGCATCGGCATCGTGGCCATCAACAGCAATGACTTTCTCGCGTACCCGGATGACAGCCCGGACAAGATGGCCGCGTTCAGCGAGCAGTACGGGCTGCCCTTTCCCTACCTCGTAGATGAATCACAACAGGTCGCCGCGGCCTTCAATGCAGCGTGCACGCCCGACTTTTTTCTGTATGATTCAAGCCTTGCCTTGGTGTATCGCGGGCAGATGGATGATTCCAGACCCGGCTCGGATGTTCTTGTGACCGGCGTCGATCTCCGCTCAGCCATGGCTGCTTTGGTTTCGGGGGCCCCCATGTGTGACGATCAGGTGCCGTCAATGGGGTGCAACATCAAGTGGAAGAGCTCGGCCGAGTGATACTGGTCGCATCTGGCACAAATCAGACAAGAGTTCAATTTATGGCACGCAAGAAAGCTGCAGGACGCGTCCGCGTCATCAAGAAGTACCCCACCGCAAAGCAACGCACCGGACGACAGAAGCTTTGGAAGGATGCGTCTCTCCTCCGTCGGTTGTACAAGGAAGAAGGCAAGAGCCAGGGTGAGATTGCGGCCCAGCTCGGCTGCTCACTGGTCACCATCAACAAGGCGTTCAAAGACGCAGGCATCAAGTGCGAGCGTGGACGTCGCTCTCGCGCCCTCATCGCTGCAGGCAGCCGCTCGGCCAAGAAGGTGAAGGAAGCTGCCGCCAAGCTGCCCGATACAAGCCGTCAACGGCCCGCCCCCAAGGTGGACCCGCTCATCAAGAAGTTCGACGAGCTTCCCACCACCACCCGCAAGGCACTGCGTCAGGTGCTGCTGGCCGTGGCCGCACGGCTCTGACAAGCACCTCCAGATCAACATGAACCAGCGAACCGATCCGCCGCGGCGGATCGGTTCGCTGTGTATGGATATCGCAGTCCTATCAGATACCCGCCGGCGTGACCATCACGATCAATGATCGACGGTGCGGGCGTACACGATGCTCGCACACGTAGATCCCTTGCCATGTCCCCAATGCCAGCTGCCCATGCAGCACCGGGATGGTCAATGAGACGTCGGTGAGCATCGACCGCACGTGCGACGGCATGTCGTCTGGGCCTTCAGTGATATGTGTCCAGGCCGGATCGTCATCCAGCACCGTGCGGTCGAACCAGGCCTCCAGGTCACGCCGCGCTGAAGGGTCGGCATTCTCCTGAATGGTGAGACTGGCGCTGGTGTGCTGCATGAACACGCAGCACACACCACAGTCGATACCGATGTCAGCGACCGCCTCTTGCACCTGTCTCGTGACCTCGATCAACCCGCGGCCGGGTGTCTCGATGATCAGCGGCACGCTCATGTGTCGCTGTCCAACAGGGCATCGCGTCGTGCACGCTCCTGTTGACGCCGATACTCAAGCAGCGTGCGATCGACATCACGCTGGGATGCTTCGACATCGCGTAGACCAGTACGTCCTCGCTCAGGCTGCACACGCCGCGTTTCCCCCACCTCGCAGCCGGCGAGCACCAGCGCCAACACAATCAGCGTGGCCCTAGCCATCGGCTGGCTCATCCGGGCTTGCGAGGGCCGCGTCACCATGCACAGCGACGTTCGGCCGAGCTGATCGCAGTTGAGCAAGGCCTTCAAGTGTCACCTTCGTACCGCCGAGATAGACCCCCTTGAGTGCCGCGAGTGATTCAATCGCAGCCAAGCCGCCCTCATTCACGCCCGACGCGTAGAGATTGAGCACTTCAAGATTCTGCAGATTGATCAAGGCCGCCACACCGCCATCGCCCACTGCAGTGTGGTCCAGTCGAAGTGATCGCAATGCCGTGCAGCCGTTGATCGTGGCCATGCCCGCATCGGTGAGGGCCGACCCGGAGGCATCGAGTGACCACAGCACCGGGGCCAATGCTGCAAGAGACTCGAGATCCGCATCGGTCACGGCAGGCTGCACTCGAGCGAGGCTCACTTCCAGCCAAAGCGATCCAACATGCAAGGGACGCACCGTGATGCCTCGGGCACGCAATGCCTCGACGGCCGCGTTCGCTGCAGCGGTGTCGTGTGCTTCAGGCGCAACCGAGGTCGGATCCGTGCGCGTCGCCGCAGCAGGATTGGATGTGACGGATGCCCCAACGGCGGGCGCCAATTGGGTCGAATCATCGCTGGTCGGCGGCGTGGCGCCGTCAGGCCCTGGCGCACCAGCCTTAACCCACGCCACGAGGGTGGCCTGGTCCTCGGCGCTCAGTGGCGGACCATCGGGCGGCATGATGTCAGCGTCATCAGCGGGCAACTGCACACGATGCAAGAGCGAACTCTCATCGGGTTGGCCTGGGGCCACTACCCACAAGGCCGTATTGTCGGGGAAGAGTGTTTCCCACGGCACGATCTGCAGGCCCGCCTTTTGTCGATCAGGTCCATGGCAGCGTGCGCAGTGCGTGTCGAGAATCGGCTCGGCCTGCGCCCAGGTCACCGCGGCAGCTGTGGCCTCGGCTGGTGCGTCCACCGCTTCGCTCGTGGTGTCGCCAGGCGTGTCCGAGTCATCGTGTGTGTCATTCGATTGCGCGTCTGCGTCGTCACTCGTTACTGGTGCAGTGTCAGAATCCGCCTCTTGGTCCGCCGTCGATGGCGATGGCACCTCATCCAATGACGGTGTGCCAGTGGGTGCAGGGGCGGTCTGCTCTTGCAGGGGTGCAAGCACCCAACCAGTGCCCCACTTCATCTCAGCACCGAAGTGGCCCGAAATCATCACGAGGATGCCCGACACCACCAAGGCCAGCACACGCCCACCGGCTGCCCATGGCATGCGATCACATCGTCGCAGGCAGTCCAAAACCGCCGTCAGGGCCATCGTGGACACGACGGCCACGGAGAACCACCGGTGGAGATCCACCAGCCGCCCTTGATCCTGTTGATGGTCTGCGAGGGTCCAGCCGGCCCAGGCCGCAGCGATGGCCCCGACGAAGCCGCCCCAGATGCACAATCGAAGAATCGTGCTGGCACCATCGTCCTTTCTGAGCAGCCACAGGACGACGGCCCAGCAGGCTCCGATCACGATCAGGGCGATGGGAAAGTGCAGCAAAAGCGGGTGGAGGCGACCAAAAACCTCCCAATACGGATTGGGGGTTGTCGTGGCGGTCTGAATAAGGCTCGGCAGCATGCCCTCAACACTAGCGGGAAAGAGGGTTTGGGGTCCAATCTGTGCTTGCCGAGACCTCTGAAGGCCCTATATTCACAAGGATCAGGAGTTCGCCAATCGTTGGCGACGCAGCGATCTCGTTGCTGGAAGAGAAGGACCCAGCCATTCGATCGTAACCATGCCTCCGGGCAATGCTTGGCTCGTGTGTTTGTGGGTTTTGAAGCACGCGTCAATCGCCGGCGGCTGAACACTCAGGGTTCAGCACACGAACCACTACCGAGGAGTAGACATGAACAAGTTAATGATCACGACGGCCGGCTTCGCGTCGGTCGCATTGGGATCGCTGGTGGCTGCCGATGTGAGCGTCGAGTACGACGTCACTGGCCCGGGCGGCAACCAAGTTGATTACGAAGTAGTGATGACAGGCATTCTGGATACGGCCAACATTACGTGCGACTTCGTCAACGAAGGCGGCTTTACGTGGGCAGGCGATCTACTCATCGGCCTGGTCGCCCCTGACGGCACCGCAGTTGAATTCGGCGGCTATGACCTGAGTTTCGGCTACCCCTCAGCGGGCGACTTCCCCAGCAGTTGGGACAGCTCGTCCAGCGGTTCCTACTCGCACGCCTTTTCGCTGTCCGCCGGTGGCCTGCAAGGCGGCGGTGCATGGATCGTGCAGTTTGCCGATGGCTACTCACAAGGTTCGTCCGCTGACTACTTCTCCGGCACTCTGGTCCTTGAAGGGATGGCCGGCGACGGCGATCCCTACGGTGGCTGTTGCCTAGGTGACGGCGAGTGTTCCATTGGCACGCAGGCTGACTGCGAAGCCGATGGCGGCACCTATCTTGGTGATAACTCCAACTGCGAGGGTTGGCCCTGCGGTGGCGAGCCCGAAGGCGCCTGCTGCCTGGGCACCGACTGCGTGGAGTCGACCATCACGGATTGTGAAGCACTCGGCGGCGGCTTCGTCGGCGACGGCACTGATTGTGCCGACGGCCCTTGCGATGCCGATGCGGGCGATGCCTGCGGCACCGCCATCGAAGTTGGTGTGGGCGCGACTGCGTTCGACACCAGCACCGCCACGGATAGTGGCTATGGCGAACCCGATGACTCACAGTGCGAAGGTACCTATCTGGACTGGACCGCCAGCCCCGATCGTTGGTTCCGCTGGACGGCGACTGGCGATGGCACGTTGACCGTCGACACCTGCGACGCCAACTCGTACGACACCTCTCTGGTGCTGTATGAAGGCGCCGACTGCGGTGGTCTCGTGCAGGTGGCCTGCAATGGTGATGACACCACGCTTGACGGCTGTCAGACCTACTCGTCCTACATCGGCGACCAATACGTCACCGAAGGGTCCACGTACTACATCCGCATCGGCGGTTGGCAGGCAGCAACCGGCACCGGCACGCTGAACATCACGTTCAGTGGTGGCGGCACCCCCGTGGGCGGTTGCTGCATTGGCATGGACTGCTCCTTGCAGACCAACGGCGACTGCATCAGCCTTGGCGGTAAGTATCAGGGTGACGGCACCAACTGCGGCAATATTGATTGCGGTAGTGGTGGCGATACCGGTGCCTGCTGCATCGGCGATCAGTGCACCACGATGTCCGGCAGCGACTGCACGGACTTCGGCGGTGACTACTACGGCGATGGCTCAAGCTGCAACGATGTGGATTGCTCCGGTGCACCCGTGGGTGCCTGCTGTATTGACGACGCCTGCTCCGAGCAGACGGCCGACGATTGCGGCGCCGCCGGCGGCGACTACAACGGTGACGGCAGCAGCTGCAACGACGTCGAATGTGACGGCGGCGGCAACGACGGCCATCCGATGGCTTCGACCACGGTCGGCCGTGGCCTGGTGTCCGACATGCCTGATTCGTACACGATCGACATGTACGTGATCACGGGTGAAGGTGGCCGCCTTGATGCGGTCGCTGGTACCGGTGCCATGACCAAGATGCTTGCCAGCTCTGGCGACTTCTACCAGAACTTCATTGGTGGTGCCGAGTCGACCAGCGTCAACCCGAACCTGTACTCCCAGTTCCCCGATCTGGAATGGGACAGCCGCGTCACCATTGGCGCGCTGGACAGCTCCGGCAACCCGTTCGACGAGAACGAGCTGCAGAGCGTGGGCATCGATTGGACCGAGTTCGAGGACGGCGGCGACATGGCCACCGACAACGGCACTTGGTTCGTGCTTCCCACCGCGGAGCAGGGTGCGGCGCAGCCGTTCATGGCTGACGACTGCTCGATGCAGTACGGCGTGCTCATTGCCCGACTGACCGTGGAAGATGTCACTGACATCGTGATGTTCGAAGGCGTCGTGCAGGGCCGCGATTCCAATGGCGTGCTCTTCAACGAGACCACGTCCATCGAGGCTGGCTACGTGGCCATGGATGACTGCAATGAGAACGGCGTCAACGACGTCTGCGATATTGCCAACGGCACGTCCGAAGACTCCAACGGCGACGGTATCCCGGACGAGTGTGAAAACAACTGTCCTGGCGATGCTGACAATGATGGTGACGCCGATGTCGATGACATCCTCGTGATCATCAGCCAGTTCGGAGGCGGCGCTGGTAGCGGCGACGTTGACGGCGACGGAGACGTCGACGTGGATGACCTCCTGCAGGTCATCAGCTGGTTCGGCAGTTGCTGATCCAGTCACCCCTCTGGGTTTGACCCCCGCGGGCACCGGTTTTTGCCGGTGCCCGCGGTCTTTTTTGCCCCTCTCGTCCACATCGGACACGAATTCGACCCCATCTGCCGGGACGTTTTGCACCCCCTCCCATTGGGGCTACGATCAATGCTGGAGGAAAGCCCATGCTTCGTTGCTGGAGAGTGTTGACCGTGGCCCTGTTGTGTTCGAGCACTGCCCTGGCCGGGCAGGGCGGCGATACCTGTGAAGAGGCCCAGTCAGCGGTGTGGGGGCAGAACGCATTCGATACCTCCAACGCAACGCAGAGTAGTTATCCCGCGCCGGATGAAGACGCCTGCCCGGACCCCTTCCTCGACTGGATGGACAGCCCCGATCGGTGGTTTGTCTTCGTCCCCGACGTTGATCAGATCAACCTCGATACATGTGACAGCAGTTCGTACGACACCTCTCTGGTGGTGTACGAAGGCAACGACTGTACTTCGCTGTCACAGATCGCCTGCAGTGGTGACGGGGCCGGTCTAGATGGCTGCCAGACCTACTACTCCTACATCGAGAACCTCGACGTCACGCCGGGCCAGACCTACTACATCCGACTTGGTGGCTGGCAGGGCGCGTCCGGTTCGGGCACACTCACGATCACCCCGGGCGCGGGGACCATTCCCGGCGCCTGCTGTGATGACGACGGCCTGTGCAGTCAAGGCACGCTCGCCGACTGCCTCGACAGCGGCGGCATCTTCGCGGGGGCCGACACCATCTGTGCCGACGTGGACTGCATGCAGTACACCGGCGCCTGTTGCATCGGCTCCACCTGCCACCAGATCAGCGAACAGGCCTGCACCAACCAGGCGGGGCTGTACGCCGGCGACGGTTCACTGTGCAGCGACTTCGATTGCTCAGACTTCCTCGGTGCATGTTGTGTGTTTGAAGATTGCTTCGTGGGCAGTGAAGCCGATTGCGACGCACTTGGTGGCTTCTTCTACGGCTACGGCGTGCAATGCGATGATCCAGATGCGGAGGATTGCGGTCCCGACTACGGCGCCTGCTGTGTGGACGACGAGTGCCTCGAAGACCGCACCGAAACGCAGTGCGCACAGGATGACGGCGATTGGCAAGGTGCAGATTCCACCTGTGCCGACGTGGACTGTGACGATGGCGGTGGTGGCAGCGATGACCCCGGCGACACCTGCGAGAGCGCCTTCGAGGCTGTCATCGGCAACAACCCCTTCAACACGTCATCCGCATCGGTCAGTGGCTATCCCGCCCCGAGCGAAGCCCAGTGCAGCGGCACGTACCTCGATTGGGGAGAGAGCAAAGACGTGTGGTTCAAGTGGGAGAGCTTCGGCTTCGGCATCATCACGCTGGATACCTGCCAAGCTGGCTCCTACGACACTTCACTGGCCGTGTATCAAGGTGACGACTGTGGTCAGCTCACGCAGATCGCATGTAATGGTGACGGCTCAGGCATGGATGGCTGCCAAGCGTACTACTCGTTCATCGACGACATCCAGGTCACCTATGGCGAGACATACTGGTTCCGTCTTGGTGGCTGGAACGCCGCCTCAGGCAGCGGCACGTTGCATGTCGCCTTCGAAGACACAGGCAATCTCCCGGGTGCCTGCTGCACCTCGGACACCGAGTGCATTGAAACCGTGGGCAACGCCTGTGCAGTGGTCGGCGGCGTGTTCTTCCCCGGCGCCGAGTGCGGGCAGATCGATTGTGCCAATCCGCAGGACACTGGCGCCTGCTGCCTGGTTGATGACTGCAACTACCTCAGTGGTCCGGACTGCGATGCCTTCGGCGGCACGTTCTTCGGTATCGGCGTGGGATGCACCAACATCGACTGCAATGATCCGGTTGGCGCCTGCTGCATGGACGATCTGTGTCTGCTGGGCACAGAGGCCTCATGTGCTGCTGACGGCGGCGAATGGCAAGGCGACGACTCGGCCTGTGCAGATGTGATGTGCGGCTGCCCCGGCGACGTGACCGGAGACGGCGAAGCTACGGCTGACGACGTGCTAGCGATCATCGCCCACTGGGGCGAAATCGGTCACAACCAATGGGATCTCAACGGCGACGGTGAAATCGCGGTGGAAGACCTGCTGATCGTGATCGCCTGGTTCGGGGTCTGCTGAGTACCCTTGCCTTCATCAGGGCGTGGCCGGTGCCGCCGGTGCCCCAGGTGTCGTCGGTGCCTCAGATGGCGGTTCGAACAGACACGCGTCGATCGAGACATTCGTCTGCATCGCATCGAAGATGCGTTCAATCGATGCGCCCACCGAAGCAATGCGAATGGCATGGTGCAGTTTCACCGTGCCCACCTGCCGATAGTCCGACAGATAGACCTCGGCGGTGACGCCACCACCACGTGGCGTCTCAGCGATCTTGCGCTGCAAGCCCTCGGCCACATCGAACCACCGAAGTTCAGTGGGTGCCGAAGTGTCCTTGGGCACCATGGCGATCTTCATGCACGGCATGCCGTCCACGTCTTCAGTGCCTTCCAGCGTGACCGATGAGTACCGGGCGGCCACATCACTCAGTGGATTGAAGTACTGCTTTCGGATGAGATCGGCGTGGGCCACGCGGTTCAAGGGCTCCGGCTGTCCGTCCCCTTGCTGTCGCCATGTGCGGTCGCCATTACGCACCGTGACTTGATGTGCCACATGCGTCTCACCATCGGGTGTGATCTGAAACATGTCCACGGACAGGCGATAGGCCGTGCGAGTCTGCTCGACCGTGAATCGTCCTGATACCGGGAGTCCCGGCATCACGATTCGCCCCATGCCCCGGATACTCGTCAGTGCAGCCCACGCTTGGGCGCCCCCAGTGGCTTCGATGTACCGGTCGATCACCGCCATCGCCTGCGCATCGCCAACCGTGCTGGCTGCGGCGTCAGCGGGTACCGGTGCCGGGCTGTCCTGCCCTGTGGCGGGGGCACTGGCCAACACCACACTCGCCACAAGGACTCCGGCCATAGCATGGGTGCAACCTCCAGCAGTCCAGGCGAACATCAATCGTGGCCGTGATCGGTGGGATGACATGTGTGGCGGCTCCTCATACAACGGGCCCGAGCGTGGCTCGGGCCCATTTGCCTGTCGGCCACATGATTGTCCCCGATCCTCAAAAAAGCCACCCACCGGACTCGAACCGGTGACCTGAGCTTTACGAAAGCTCCGCTCTACCAACTGAGCTAGGGCGGCAGGTCGACGGCAACACCGCTTGGTGTGCCACTGCAAGATGACAAGGATACCACGAGGCCAAGTCGACCGAAAGTCCCAAGGCGCAATGCCGGGATGATCGACTCACCACCTGACGTGAACACCGGATCAGTGGTTGGCCGCAGCCTCGATCTGATCTTTGGACGAGGCCCGCTCGTTGGACGACGCAAGTGATCCCTGCAATCGGGCACCCGCTTCAGCCTCGGCACCACTGCTGGAGTCCAGCAACGCCTCGAGATCCGCACGCTGGCGCCGCGTGGAGAAGTCGCCATGGCGACGCACGCTGGTGGCAGCAAGATCCAGGAGTCGATCACGGTCTTCGCCCGCTTCGGGGGCTAGGGCCGCATCGAGCAGTGCACGCTGTGCTTGAGCATCATCCAGCGAGGCGAGGACTTCACCGGCCATCAACTGCTGCCCGCCTTCGCCGTGCTGCACCAATTGACGCAGCGGGCCAAGGGCATCGATCGTGCTGAGCCCATCGGGACGGTGCATCGCCATGTCGCGAAGCAAGGCCAGCGAACGAGCGGCATACATGCGGCGATCGGTTTCACTGAGCGCGTCACGTGCGGCGATGTCACCCAGTACGGCCGCGGCGCCATCGGCAGACGTGCCCTGCTGCATGAGGGTCAGCCCAGGGACCGTCTCGAGCACGGGTCGGGCACGAGCCAGATCCGCCTCGGGCAGCACCATGAGGACGGGCAGGCCAAGCGACTCCAGCAACGGCGCGGCGTACTCCGCACCAGCACTTTGGGGCGAGCTGAGTTCGACCCACACCAGATCAAGGGCACCGCCCTCGGGCATCGTCGTATCGAGGCCGCTGCCTACAGCAACGACGCGATAGCCGGCCGCCTCAAGGGCTTCGACTGCGGTGGCACGAGCCGCTTCCGAGGCCGCAGCAACGGCAGCCAGACGACCAGCGCCACCCAAGGCGGCTCGGCCCAGCAGCGGCACGACACGCTCGGCACCGGCGAAGGCACCCGACGGCATGGCGCTCGCGGCGACCAACGCGGCTTCGTAGCGCACGCGGGGGTCGTCAAAGACAAGGGCCTCGACCAGCGGCTCACGATCTCCGCCACCGACCAGATCGTCGGCACCCGCCACGCGGCCCATGGCCTGCAGGGCATCCAGCGACAGTTCGACATCCTGCTGGTCCATCGCCATAGCCAGCACGTCACGGGCCACATCGGGGCCGTGCACGGTGGCATAGAAGGCTGGAGACCGGTCAAGCTCAGGCAACACGGCGGCGAGGTCAGCCTCGCCCATGCGGTGCGCCAGACGCAAGTTGGCGGCGACAAAGGCAGCCAAGGCTGCACGATCTTCCGGAGACATGGAGCGGGCCGCATGGGCATGACGAGCCGCCATCACCGGGAAGAAGAGGTCTTCGGGCACGGTCACGGTGACCAGACCGATGGTTGGATCCCAGCTCCAGACGTTGTGCTTGACCACAGCGCCGGCTTGATCACGCACACGCACCGGACGAGCACGCAGGTGCTCCAATTCCGAGAGGTACTGACGAGCCATCTGTGAGTGCATGGATGCCAGATCGGCGGCTGCAGGATCACGCATGCCCAGAGCTTCAAGGGCGTCGGCTGCGGCTGCAGACGTGACGTCGGTCGAGCCACCATCTTGATGCAGCGTGACCAGTGCATGTCCAGCATGGGGGTAGCCAATTTCCGACAGCGTATGCGCCACGATCACTTGTTGATCCGGGGGGAGATGCGGCAGCGCCGTCGCCAGTGGAGTGACCGCTTCGCGTCCGATGGCTGGCAGCAACTGCACCACTTCCATACGGATGTCTTGCGGGAGATCACCGCTGTCCAGCGCACGCAACATGGCGGGAACGGCATGCTCGCCACCAGCGAGCAGGCGACCAGCGCCCAGTTGACGCTCGCGGCGTGTGCCACCAAGCATTGTGATGGCTTCTTCGAGCCGCGCTTCGTCACGGGCTTGATCAAGGCGACCCACTTCGACTCGCACTTCGATCTGACCGGAAATCTCTTCCAGCGTGGGCACTTCACGTCCCCATCGCAGGGCACGCACGAGGCGGTCGCGGAGATTGGGATCATCGTCGACGATGTTGGCCAATTCGGCATCAGACAGATCACTGTCCAGCAGTTGCTGCCCACTGGCTTGCGCCAGGTCGACCTGTGCGGTCAGGCTGTAGTGCACGAAGTCATCCAGCAGTTGCACGGCATCGGCAGCACGGGCAGGCAGGGTGAGCAAAGCGGCGAGCACGGCGGCAAGGCCAAGGCGGTGTGCGAACTGCATTCGGTCAATCTCCAACGGTGAGCCCCAACTCACCACGAATCTGCGACGGCTTCACGATGCAACCACCCCTCACCGTCAAAGGGGGTGGAACTGTGAGAGGTCACTATACTGCCCCCGGCACGGGTACGGCTCACTCAAGTGGGTCGTGGCAACAGGGAAGCGTGGTGAAAAACCACCGCGGACGCGCCGCCGTGACGGGAAGGTCGGTTCAGCCCCTGCGTGGGCCAGCTGACGAGCCTCAAGACGCCACTGTCTTCGCACCGCCGAAGATGGGAAGGCGAGGCGAATCCCGGAGCCGGAAGACCTGCCCGAGCCGGTGGTTTTTCGACCCGCGCGCATCGGGTCGGCGCCGTGGCCCTTGCCCGCCCTGCGGGGAGCCCGTCGACGCCGACAGACCCTGCTGAGCGTGGAATGCACGTGTTTGGGCCGCTCACCCCCCTGGATCCCTCATGCTGGCCCTCGCCACGAGCCTTCTCGCCATGCTCTGCGCCGATCCGTTTGCGGATCAGGTGGTGGACTTCGCCCCAGGTGTAGGCGGCTCGCCAGGCTACGACCAACCGGCCACGGCACTTGGCCCTCCTGAACGCCTCACCGGTGAGGCCGCCGGCCAACCGATGGTGGTCTCCCCCTTCGCTCCGGCCTGGAGCCCGGATGAACTCGTGTCGCTGGGGGCTGGCGGTTTCATCGTGCTGGGGTTTGATGAACCTGTGATCGACGACCCGGCCAATCTCTACGGCGTCGACCTGCTGCTCTTTGGCAACGCCGGCCTGATCGACGGGGCCTACCCCGCGGGCATCTGCGCTGGCCTCTTTGGGGGAGACGGCGGCGTGGTGGAAGTGAGCGCCGACGGCACGACCTGGATCCAGGTGGACCCCCTCGCCGATGCGTTGTGGCCCACCATGGCCTGGCGGGACACTGGCCCGTATGCCGTCGATCCGGGCGATCTTCCCTCCGATGTGGTTCGCCCCATGGCACCAACGCACACGGTCGACGACATCATGGGTCAGGGCTGGGATGCCATCGTGCCGCTGTACGACGGGAGCGCTGGTGGAACAGGCGTTGATCTCGCCCCAACTGGACTGGCCGCCATCAGCTTTGTCCGCATCAGCGTGTCTGATGACGCCTTCCTCACGCCGGAGATCGATGCCGTGGTCGACGTGGGCCGATGGGGTGACGCGACCGGCGATCACCTTGTCAATGTCGACGACATTCTCGCGGTGGTCGGTGCCTTCGGCCACACCGGACTGCACCTGGCCGACCGCACTGCTGACGGCGTGGTGGATGTCGGTGATCTCTTGCTGGTGCTGGAGTGCTGGCCGTGATCCATCGAGGCTTCACCATGATCGAAATGCTGGTGGTGATCGCCATCCTGTGCGTCATCGCCGGCGTGGTGGCCACCATGTCCGCGGCGGCGCAGCAAGCGGCGATTCGAGCCACCTGCATCGCGCACCTTCGCCAGATGACACTGGGCGCGCTGTCATGGGCCACCGAACATGAGGGCACGCTGCCGCCGGCCTTGCTGCACGGCACGGATCGAAACTGCCTCAGCGGCGATGTGCGGGCATGGGACTGGCATCGTCGCCCCGATGGCACGGTGCAGCCAGGCACGTTGTGGTCACACGTCAACGGCGTGAACGCACAAGGCGTGATGCACTGCCCAACCGCTGTCGCAATCGATGCCACTTGGAATGGTGACCCTGTGACGGGATACAACTACAACGTCGCCTTCATTGCCGGTGAGTCGCGCACCCCCGGGTCGGGAGACGCACGCCTTGGCGCATGGGACTTGATCTCCCCCAAGGCCAATCTCGATGGCGACACACACCTCACGCTGGCCCAATGCCGTAGAGGCTCGACCACAGCCCTCTTTGGCGTGGGTGGACGACGTGGTGGCGTCAACAAGTTCATGCGATCGCCGGAGAACGTCAGCCCCCAATACGACCTCGCCTACGCAGGCGGGCAGGCCTTTCGCGATGGCTCCAACGTGGCTCGCGTGGATGGCTCGGTGGACACCGCGCGACAGGCATTCCGAGGCATGCACGCCGATGCGCTGCCCGGGTGGATCGTGGACACACTCGACTGGCCCGCCAATGGATTCCTGTCCGACGACGCCTCGGCCTACGATCCACGCTGAGCTGCCTCATGCCCAAGCCTGTCATGGTTGATCGCTGTGTGTGCCACGACGTGTCCTTCGCCACCGTGCTGGATTGGGCGCGATCACGTGACTCGATGACTGTGGACGACGCCAAAGCACAGTTCGGGTGCACCGGCTCGTGCGGCATGTGCCGTCGCTATCTGACGACATCGCTGGAGACCGGTGAACCGCGTGTGCCGCTGGTCCTGCAACAAGACAAGCCCGGGGCATGATTCACGACGCCACCTTCGACGAGTTGATGCAGGCGCTCTGCAGTGCGGCGTCGGGCATCGACGTGTCGCTGCCGGATCTCCGTGTCCAACCACGTCCGCTCGCCCAGACCGCCGTGCACGCCGATCGTGATCTACCCCCGTTCAATCGCAGTGCCATGGACGGCTACGCCCTTCGCCATGCCGACCTGCCCGGCCCCCTGCCCTGTGTCGGTGACGTGGCTGCCGGCCAATGCGCGAGCGTGACCGCCCCGCCGGGCACATGCGTCGCGATCGCCACCGGAGCAGCCGTTCCCGATGCGCTCGACACCGTGGTGCCTCATGAATACACCACGGGCGATCGCGATGCGATCACGGTTACCGCCACCGCGAACCGCGGCGCCAACATCCACCGCCGTGCCGCCGATGCCAAGCACGGCGACGTTGTGCTGCCCGCATGCACACCGCTGGGGCCAGCCGAAGTGGGTATTGCCGCATCGTGTGGCGTGGCGATCGACCTACCTACCGGGGACGTTGCCGTCACCTTATGCACCAGCGGCGATGAGGTGGTGCCCCTCGAGCAGACACCCGCTGCGCAGCAGATCCGCAACAGCAATGCCCCGATGCTGTGCACACTGCTCGCCGAACACGGCATGCAGGCGGTGCACGAGCATCTTCCAGATGATCTCGAGGCCACGATCGAGGCGCTTGCCCGGGCCGCGGCATCCACACCATTGCTTGTGACCACCGGCGGCATCAGCGCTGGTGCACGCGACCATGTCGCCCCGGCACTCGAGTCCCTTGGTGTGCAGTGGTACGTGGTCACAGCCGCACTCAAACCGGGCAAGCCGGTGCGGATCGGCCGCCTCGGCGACACACTGGTCCTGTGCCTCCCAGGCAATCCCGTGGCGGCGCTGGTCATGGGCACACTGCTGGTGTCCACGACGGCGACCCTCTGGCGAGGCCAGCCTGGCCCGCGGTGGCTCGATGTTCCCCTGCAGCACGCCTTTACCCCAAACGCCCGACGACAACTGCTCCGTCCAGCGATCGTGTGTGACGACATCGTGTCCATTCCCACCTGGCACGGCTCGGGCGATCTGGTGCACACATGTGCCACCAACGCCATCGCTCGATTGCCACTGCACGGCGACACACTGGACACAGGCACGTGCGTCCAGGTGCTGATGACATGATCGAAGTCACCCTCACTGTCCGTGGGATCGGCCAGCTACGCGAGCCATTGGGCGACATGGGCGTGACGATCATGTGCGCCCCCACCGCAGCCGCGGTGCTGGACCAGCTGCAGACACAGATCCCCGCGATCACCGACCTGGGCGGCGCCGTCGCGCTGGCCACCGACACCGCCTACCTGGCCCCCGATGCAGCCGTGCATGACGGCATGCAGCTGGTGCTCATTCCGCCCGTCAGCGGTGGTTGAGCGAAGAAGTCCGACCTGAAGTCGGCTTTGGTCGTATGACTGGAGGTCCCCGGAGGCCCCTTGATGCGATCACTGCTCATAACTGACGCCCCCGCTCGTAGCTGATCTGCTGGCGATTCTTGCGGACGGGGGGGGGCGTGTGATCTGACCGGCGACCCAACGGTGGATCCGTGTGATCCCTGATCAGATCAACTGCGACCGAAGTGGCGCTCAAGATCGTCGAGGGTCAAGCGCATTGAGGTTGGTCGACCATGTGGGCAGTTCGTCGATCGCTCGATGGCTTCACGCTGCTCGAGCAGATCGCGAATCTCCCGATCGCTCAATCGGTCGCCAGCTTTGACCGCGGCCTTGCAGGCCATCATGTCGACGACATCTCGCAGGGCAGTCTCATCATCGGCGCCCTGCATTGCGACCGCTCGATCAACGAGATCCTCCACGAAGGAGGCGATGTCCACCCGTCGTTCCACCAGCAACACGGGCGCCGCGTGCACAGCCAGCGTGGACGGCCCCAGCGGCGCAATATCCAGCCCCAGTCGACGGGCCAGTGGCGTGAGGGCGGTCACGACTTCGGCGGCGTCGCTATTCACATCCACCGCCACGGGCACCATCAGCTGCTGCGCCGGCAATGGTGACTCGCCGATGCGCTCCAACACCTGTTCAAACAGCACTCGCTCGTGCAGTGCGTGCTGATCGACCACGACCACGCCGTGTTCGTCTTCCACCAGCAGCCACATGTCGTGCACCTGCATCCACCGCACTTCAGGACGGACGCCGTCCACCGGCACCGACGCCACGTGACTTGTCTGGGGCGGCGGCGTGGGTGCCACGCTGCGCTCGGTCGCGGTCAATCCTGAACCGAACAGCTGGCGAGGCTGCGGCGACATGGTCACTTCGGGCAACGGCATCGTCGGCACCAGATCGTGCTGCTTGAGCGCCTCGCGCGCCGCGTCTCGGATCACGACGAAGATCAGCCGCTCATCCCGCAGCCGCACTTCAGTCTTGGCTGGATGCACATTCACATCCACCCGGCTGGGATCCACGCCGATGAACAGCGCTGCCACCGGATGCCGCGATGGTTCGATCAACCCACGGTAGGCCTCACGCAATGCCTGCTTGATGGCGCGATCCGCGATGGGACGACCATTCAGGCAGATGATCTGATGCGTCGAGGCGGGACGGGCCGTCTCGGGGGTGCCCACAACTCCGGTCACCGACACGCCGTCTCGCACCGCCTCGATCTCGATCAGGCTGTCGGCCAGCTCGCGGCCGAGGATCGCCACGAGTCGGTCACGCAACGTGCGATGCGCGGGCAATTCAAGCCGTGTCACACCGTCGCTGGTCATCACGAAGTGCACACCAGGATGGGCCGCAGCCAGATCGCGGATCACTCGCCGCACGCGACCCGTTTCGGCGCGGGGTGTGCGAAGAAACTTGCGGCGTGCCGGCACGCGGGCGAAGAGCCGCCCCACCGTCATGCACGTCCCCGGAGGCGACGCAGCGGCTTCGACCGACCCGATGTCGCCATGGTCGGCCACGATCTTGGCACCAGCTGCAGCGTCACGCGGGCGCGACACGACTTCCAACCGACTCACGCTGCCGATGGAGGCCAGCGCCTCGCCGCGGAAGCCCATGGTGGCGATGCCGTCGAGGTCTTCCGCCGTTTCCACCTTGCTCGTGGCGTGGGGCGCGATCGCCAACGGCAGTTCATCGGACACGATGCCGTCGCCGTCATCACGCACCCGGATCGATTCGAGCCCCCCATCCATGAGGTCCACGGTGACATGCGTGGCGCCGGCGTCGAGGGCATTCTCGATGAGCTCCTTCACCACGCTCGCCGGTCGCTCCACCACTTCGCCGGCGGCGATCTGATTGACCACGTGCATGGGCAGCATGCGAATGGGCATCAGTCCACCACCTCGGGTGCAGGAGCCCCAGTGGGTCGGGCCACGATCGGCCATGGGCGTCCACGACCAAACGCACGAGCCGACACCTTGGGAATCACGCTCGCTTGATTGCGTTTGAATTGCGCCCGGTCGATGGCGGACCGCCATGTGCCGACGAGCGCCTCGTCCACATCGAGCGTTGCGGCGATCGTCGCATCATCGTGTTCATGTTCCACCACACCGCGCACGATGCCATCAAGCACGACGTACGGCGGCAGGGAGTCTTCATCAAGTTGATCGGGACGAAGTTCCGCCGTGGGTGGCCGTTCGATAATCGATTCCGGAATGGGTTCCGAGGGCAGACCGAGGGCATTTGCGTTGACATTGATCCACCGCGCCATGGCCACGACGTCGGTCTTGAGCACGTCACCAAGCGGGCACAAGGCGCCATTCATGTCTCCGTAGAGCGTGGCGTAGCCCACGGCCAGTTCCGACTTGTTGCCCGTGGCCAGCACCAGGCCGCCCTGGGCATTTGATCGCGCCATCAGCAGCAGGCCACGCAGCCGCGCCTGCACGTTCTGATCAGCCAGGTCGCCATCGATCACGCCCTCACCCAATGCCGTGCGCACGGCACTGTGCAGGGGCTCCAGTGCAATCGTCTCCAGGTCGATGCCCAAGGTCGAAGCCATGGCCTGCGCATCACCGAGCGTGTCTGATCCGGTGTACCGCGCAGGCATCGTGATGCACCGCACCGCAGCTGGTCCCATCGCCGACACGGCGAGGGCGGTGACCACGGCCGAATCGATGCCGCCGCTGAGTCCGACCCACACGTGCTCGGCGCCAGTCTTGCGCACATACCCTTCGATCGCCGTACACAGTGCATGCACGCGGCGGGCGTCGGCGTCGTGCGGCGGCTGAGCCATCGGGTGCGGCGAAGCCAGATCAACATCGAGACGCTCGGTCGATGCAAAGGGCTCACGCAGCCCGATCACCTCGCCGGATGGTGACATCACCACGGCGTCGCCGTCGAAGATGAGATCGTCGTTGGCTCCAGCCTGATTGACCGCGCACACGGTCACACCGTGCGTCCGTGCGATGTCCGCGAGCCGCCGGCACTGCCGTTCGTGCTTGCCCACGATGAACGGACTGGCCGAAGCCACCGCGAGCACATTGGCCCCATTCGCTACGACATCAGCTACGGGATCGGTGGGATATGGATCGGCGTCCACATCGCCGCCCTGCCAGCAGTCTTCGCACACCAGCAGGCCGATGCGATGGCCGGCATGGTCCACACACGTGGATGTCGTGCCTGGTGTGAAGTAGCGGTCTTCATCGAACACGTCGTAGGCCGGCAGCAGCGTCTTGATGGCGACATCAACCACCTGCCCGCCACGCAAGGCGACCAACGCATTGCCCACACCACCGTCTACGGGCCATGGTGTACCCACCACCACCAGCAGTGCGTCGGGGACATCGGCTGCGAGCTGCTCAACAGCCCGGCGACATGCATGCGCGAAGCCGTCTCGCAGCAGCAGATCCCGCGGCGGGTAGCCGCACACGGCGAGCTCTCCAAACATCAGTATGTCCAGATCGTCAGCCTGGGCAATCGCATTGGCGATGGCCATCGAGTTGCCGGCGATGTCACCGATGGTCGGATCGAATTGCTGCAGCCCCACGCGCATCGCTACAGGATAGCCCTGCGGGGCCCCTGTGAATGCAACGCGGGCCCGCCGAATCGACGGGCCCGCGTGGGGTTGAACTCAGCAGACGGCGTGTATCAGCACACGACGTTGGCGGCGTCGCCAATGCAGGTGACGGCCTGGCGAGCCGTGAAGGGCTTGCGCAACGTGCCGTCGCAGCCACCCTGCCCGAGCGCTGCGGCCTGCCCATCGGTCAAGGTGCGGCCCATGCACACGATCTTGGTGCCCTGCAGGTCGTCATTGGCTCGGATTGACGCGATGGTGTCGGTGGGATTACCGCCACACATGCCCAGATCGAGCAGCAACACATGAGGACGGAAGCGTTCGCATTCCAGACCAAGTGAGAAGGCGCTGCTGCAGCATCGCACTTCGTAGTCGGTTTCATCGCCAAGCACATCGGCGAGTGCGTCGCAAACGGTGGTGTCGGTGTCGGCCACCAGCACGCGGGTCCGTCCGGCCATTAAGCCGTCCATGGGAATGCCGTGGGCTCGCATGAACTGCTGCAGACTCGAAACGGGAATGCGGCGGTCCTTGGAACCTGGAATCCTGTACCCCTGCAGCTGGCCGGAATCGAACCACTTGCTCACGGTTCGGGCGGCGACATTGCAGATCTTGGCGACCTCGCCTGTGGTCAGCACGTCCTTGTCGAATGGATTCATCGTATGTCTGTCCTCGCGGAACTTCGTGGCGACCCGAACTGGGCCGTGATCATTGGTCCGATGCGGGGATCGACCGGACGTAGAGGACAGTCCAGTTGTGTGGCCGAATCTTTCACGGATCAGCCGTCGATTTGGCGCAATCCGCACAGACGGACGCAAAAACAGCGTCGCCGCCCGTCGTTATCGGGCGGCGATCGCCGGTGAATCGTGCGTGATCTGGTCGCGAATCAGGCGGGTGGGCCTGCCGCGAGCACGTCTGCATCTAGCTCGTATCGACCCGCATTGTCACGGAATCGACCGGCGAGGTCGGCTGCGGCGGCATCCCACGCGGTCGGGTCAGCCCAGGTGTTCCGCGGCACGAGCACCTCGGCCGGCACGCCGGCGCAGGCGTCGGGTGTACACAGACCGAAGACGTCGTCCGGTGTCCAGGTGGCCTCGCGCAGTGAGCCGTCGAGGATGGCCGTGACGAACGCTCGCGTCCACTGCAGTTTGAACCGCTCACCCGTGCCGTAGGGACCGCCAGTCCAACCGGTGTTCAGCAACCAGACATCGGCGTCGTGCTCGTCCACGCGTTGGGCCAGCCAGCGGGCGTACACCATGGCAGGACGCGGCAGGAACGGCCCGCCGAAGCAGGGGCTGAAATTGGGCGTGGGCTCGGTGACACCGGCCTCAGTCCCCGCGAGCTTGGACGTGTACCCATTGACGAAGTAGTACATGGCCTGCTCTCGAGTGAGCTTGGCCACCGGAGGCAGCACACCGAACGCATCGGCCGTGAGGAAGATCACGTTCTTGGGATGCCCCCCCACCGACGGCACGACCGCCCCGGGGATGTAGTCCACGGGATAGGTGACGCGAGTGTTCTCGGTCTTGAGCGCTGAATCGTAATCGGGCACTCGCGTGTCCGGGCACATGTCGGTGTTCTCAAGCACCGAACCGAAGCGGATGGCATTCCAGATCTGCGGCTCACCCTCTTGGGTGAGCTTGATGCACTTGGCGTAGCACCCACCTTCAAAGTTGAACACGCCGTCATCCGACCAGCCGTGCTCGTCATCGCCGATCAGTGGACGATCGGGATCGGCCGACAGCGTGGTCTTGCCAGTTCCGGAGAGCCCGAAGAACAACGCGACGTTGGCCGGGTCGTCCACGGCGACGTTCGCACTACAGTGCATGGGGAACACGTCGACATCGGGCATGTCGTAGTTCATCGCATAGAAGATGCTCTTCTTCATCTCACCGGCGTACTCGGTGCCGATGATGATCACCTTCTTCTGCTCGAGCGACTGCACGATCGCCAAGGGGCTGTCGACACCGTAGTCCTCAGGATTGCTCAACCGAAGCGTGGCGGCGTTGAGGATGGTCCAGCCGGTGGGTGCGTCCTGAGCGTCGTCTTCGTCGATGAACAACGTGCGAGCGAACAGGGCGTGCCAGGCGAACTCGGTGATCGCCGTCACCTGCAGACGATGACGAGTGTCGGCGCCGCACCAACCGTCGAAGCGGAACAGCTCGGGCTGCTTGTCGAGGTGGGCATGCGCCAACGCCTCGAGGGCCGCGAAATTCTCGGGCGAAATCGGACGGTTCACCGCACCCCAATCGATCGTGTCATGCACGCCCGGGGTGTCTTCGAGGAACTTGTCCTTGGGGCTGCGGCCGGTCCGTTCGCCCGTGTCGACGGCGAGAGCGCCGTTGGCGGCAAGGACGCCTTCGCCTCGCTTCAGGGCTGCTTCGACGAGCTTGGCCGGAGCGCAATTGTCATGCACCGTGGTGGTGAACTGGAGGATGTCGGTGGTTGTGGCGGGCGGCATCAGGGGGTGACTCCGTGGGTCGATGGGCCTCATGCCTATCGGCCATGGGAAGCGGAACATTGTAACAATGGACGGACGCGTTGACCCCCGTTGATTCGCCCCGTACCCTGCCCGATCTACGGCGACCGTAGCTCAGTTGGTTAGAGCACCTGGTTGTGGTCCAGGATGTCGCGGGTTCGAGTCCCGTCGGTCGCCCTTCCCGCCGTTTCGGCCCCTGAACACAGAGTCAACGGCCGCAAGGACCCCGAGCATGCTGCATCTGGTCCAGTTCGACATTCCTTGGGAAGACAAGCCCGCCGCACAGGCCCGGGCCGATGCGCTCGTTGATGCCGCCGGGGTCCAGCCCGGCGACCTGATCGTGCTGCCGGAACTGGGCGACACGGGGTTCAGTTTCGATCTGGACGCCATCGTGGATGACCGATCGCAGGCCTGGGCGTCGACGCTGGCTCGCCGTACCGGCTGCTGGGTGCAGCATGGGTGGGCCCAGCGAGCGTCCAACGGCCGAGGTCGAAATGTCGCAGGCATCTTCGCCCCCGACGGCGCCCTGCTCGGGTGCGCTCACAAGCTGCATCCGTTCTCCGTAGGCAAGGAGCACGAGGTGTACGACGGCGGCGAGGCCCTCACGATCATCGATGTCGCGGACACCTGCATCGCCCCCCTCACGTGCTACGACCTTCGCTTTCCCGAGGCCTTCCGCAAGGCAGCCCTTGCCGGTGCCGAAGTGTTCACTGTGGGCGCGTCCTGGCCGGCCCGTCGGGTGCATCACTGGCGGGCGCTGGCGATTGCTCGGGCAATCGAGAATCAGGCGATCGTGGCCGCTGTCAATCGCACGGGCAGTGATCCCAACCTCGACTATCCCGGTGGCTCATTGATCGTGTCGCACGACGGCGAAGTGCTCGCCGAGGGTGGTGAAGATGATGCCGTCATCAGCGCTGATGTAGATCTTGCGGCACTCCGTGACTGGCGATCACGCTTCCCCTGTCTCCCCGATGCCAGAGCCGATCTGCAGGGCAACCTACCGGTGCATCACATCACACGTTGACCGTGCCGTGGGCTGTCGGATAGGCTTACCCGTTCAACACAACGGCGAGGTAGCTCAGTTGGTAGAGCACGGCATTGAAAATGCCGGTGTCCCCGGTTCAAGTCCGGGTCTCGCCATTGTCATCGGCCGCCCGCAAGGGCGGCCGATGTCAATGAAGCAGGCGACGCGAACGCGTCGCCTGCGGTCTACTGCTCTCCTGCTCAAGTGCTCTCAGGCGCACGCAACACCACGCCCCGCGATCACCGCGGGGCGTGTGTTGATGCGTTGACTGAATCGCAGGCCCTCGGCCAGAAGCCGCAGGGTTCCGTATGGATCAAGCCGCCGCGGCGCCGGGCAGCGGATACCACCGCGTCAGCGCCGTGTGCAGGTCTTCGGGCTCACAGAGCACGAGAAAGACCGGGTGTTCAATGGCGCGGGTGCAGAATCGATGCGCCCGCACGAGATTCGCTTCAGAGGTGACCACCATCACTTCGGCGCCGTCCCATCGCACGGGCACGCAACCGAACTGCCACGCCTGGCGTCGATCGATCAGGCCCAGCGCTGCAGGATCCACGGCTTCAGTGGCCGGGTCCACCCGCTGGGTCAGCGTGGCGTACTGCGTGCCCCAAGCGTGTTCCACGGCACGCGGATCAACGTCGTATAGCTTTTCACAGAGCACACCGAAGGGATCGCCGGTGCGACGCTGCTGGACCAGCACGTGGTCCACCTGCGCGGCGGTCATCACGCCCTGTCGAATGAGTACGTCGCCGAGTCGAATGTCCATGTGCAATCCATCTCCCATGCTGGGACACGAATCGGCCACGACAGCCCCCCACTGCAGCCCTATCACGGGCCTGCAGAAGGACGAGGTACCGGTTGTGCGGTCTGGTGCGGTTGTCAGCCCTTGAGCTGATCAGGGTTCAACGCAAGGAGGTCGTCCACCACGAAGAGACCGTCCTTGCGAATGGTTTCGCCGTCGAAGCGAATCTCACCGCCGCCATGCTCGGGCCGCTGGATCAGCACGAGATCCCAGTGGATATCGCTGCGGTTGCCGTTATCGGCATCGTCGTAGGCCTGACCGGGTGTGAAGTGCAACGACCCGGCGATCTTCTCGTCGAACAAGATGTCCATCATCGGCTCGAGAATGCACGGGTTGAACCCGATGGCGAACTCACCCACGTAGCGGGCGCCGTCGTCGGTGTTGAAGATCGCTTCCAGATGCTCGGCACCCTGATCGGCGGTCGCATCGACGATCGCGCCGTCCTTGAAGGTGAGCCGCACGTTCTTGAAGGCGTTGCCTTGGTACACGGTTGGTGTGTTGAATGCGATCACGCCGTTCACGCTGTCACGCACCGGTGCCGAGAACACTTCACCATCGGGAATGTTGTGCGACCCGGTGCACGGCACTGCGCCGATGTCCTTGATCGAAAAGGTGAGGTCGGTGTCACCCGGGCCGATCAGATGGACGGCGTCGGCGCCGGCCATGCGTGCCCGCAGGGCCTCCGCAGCATCGGCCATGGCTGCATAGTCCAGCGTGCACACGTCGAAGTAGAAGTCCTCGAACGCTTCCGTGCTTGAACTGGCGAGTTGCGCCATGCCCGGCGTGGGCCAGCGCAGCACACACCAACGTGTGTTCTTCACCCGCTCCTGCATGTGCACGGGCTGGCCGTACAGACGACCCCAGGCCAACTGGCGTTCGGAATCGAGCCCGGCCATCTCGTTGGCATTCATGCCGCCACGCAGCCCGATGTAGGCATCTATGTGTTGCATGCGATACAGATCGCTAGCAGCCATCTGTTCGAACTGTTCGTCTTCACCCGATTCCACAAGCGCTCGCATCACGCGACTGTTGCGAATGGCCACGTGCGGATGCGCGCCTACGGCGCGAGCCGCGCGAATGAGCGCAATCACCATGGCGTCCGGAACATCGAATGCCTCGATCAACAGATGTTCGCCAGCCTTGAGCTGCGTGGAGTGGCCGACAAGGCCCTGTGCCAATGTGGTCATGCGGGGGTCGAGCATGAGTGCCTCCTGTGGGACCGCGGAGGATACCCGGCTCACCGCAGAGGCAGCACGGCCTCTTCCAACCATGTGGCCGGCTTGGGCCGCTCACGAGGCAGCACGTCGGCTCGCAGCACCGGCAGGTGGGGTTGGAAACGACACCAGCCGCACAGCCGCGACTCGGGACGTGATCCCCCGCTCCAAAACCCGTCCGCTGCCCGGCCCCATGCCACGCGGTACCCACGAGCTGGGTGTTGATCCCACCGCTCTTCCGGTGTGCCCAACACTGCTGATTCAAACTCGCCGGCCACGTCCGGGCGGGCCCCGGCCACAAGAATCACGTTGGCCGCCCGAGGCATGAACTGCTCGTAGGCCTTCATCAAGAGCGCCTTGATGCGACCGGTGCGATCGATGAAGCCACCAGGTAAGCCGATGGCCAGTGAAATGTGATCCCCTGCCCATGGCCCCACCACTCGTACGCCGCCCATTTCCAGCCCGAGCGCGTCGCGAACCGTGAGCTCTTCGCCCAGTCTTGCCTCGTGCAGAAATGCAGACGCTCGCTCGACGAGATGCTGCATCTGCTCGTCATCCAGATCTTCGCGCCAGCGGATGCGAACGAGGTATGGCCGGCAAATCTGTTCCAGCACCCGCAGTCGTGGGGAGAGCACCAATTGAGCGGGCTTGCGCTCCTCGGGCTCGTACAGCCGCTTGAGATGCAGATAGAACACCTTGCCATCACGCTCGGCCCGTAGATCGCACTGCCGTCCACTTGGCGTGGGCACTTCGGCATCCAGCGACCATCCTGCCTCAAACAATCGATCCGCTGCCATGGCCTCGATCCAGATGTCAAGGAACCGACGGCGGTCGGTCTGTCGCTGCAGCGACTCCACCAGTGGCGCCAACCCGCGATGCCGGGTCCAGGTGCGGACGTGCTCAACGAGCATTGGATCGAGTTCGTCGGCGAACTGATCGATGGCGTCGGTCATCGACCCCATCCTTGGTCGGGCGCTTGAATCATGTGGGGCGGAATTCGGCACGAATCTTCGCTCAGTACCCGCGATGGCCAGATGGTGTCGAGACACGCGGGCAACGGGGCGCCGTCAACCGTGGCCTTGCAAGTATGCGCCTGCAATTCTTCGGCCTGACGGCGACCTAGGCGCACGTCCATGATGACAGCGTCTTCGTCGTAGTCGCGGCCGACGACTTCCGTGCGCCGTTCGAGATAGGCCACCGCGGCCGCCTCAGACATCGGCAGCCGCACTTGCAGCGACTTGACCGGACCAAACACCGCATCACGAACGACCTCGGCGAGCCGGTCCATGCCTTCACCTGTAGCCGCACTCACGGGAATGGCGTCGGGATGATCGCTGAGCCAGGCCAGTAGTTCATCCGGCCTGTCGAGGCGATCAATCTTGTTGAGCACCAATTGCCGGCGTTGGTCCACGGCGCCAATGGCGTCGAGGGTTTCCAGCACGGTGCGGAGCCGTTCTCTCGCGCCGTCTTCAGAGACGTCAACCATGACCAGAAGCATGTCACCGTGAATGGTCTCTTCCAGCGTGCTGCGGAACGACGCCACGAGATGGTGCGGCAGATCGCGAATGAAACCGACCGTGTCGCTCAGCAGGACATCCGCACCGGATCCCAGTGACCACTTCTCCACCCGTGTGGTGAGCGTGGCGAAGAGTTGGTCATTGGCGAAGGCCCCGCCTTCCGTGACTCGGTTGAACAGCGACGACTTGCCCGCGTTGGTGTAGCCCACCAGGCCGACCGTGTGATGATCGGCATTTCGCTTTTCCACTTGTCGCACGGTGCGGTCGTGAATGCGATCGAGTTCTCGCTTGAGCTGTTTGCGCCGACGCTGCACGAGGCGGCGGTCGATCTCGAGTTGCTGTTCGCCCGGACCGCGCGTGCCGATGCCCACCGGCGCACCACCAGTGACTTGCCCGAGGTGATCCCACATGGCACGCAGTCGCGGATACGTGTACTCCAGTTGTGCGATCTCCACCTGCAACCGTGCGGCGTGGGTGGAGGCACGACGAGCGAAGATGTCGAGAATGAGCTCACTGCGATCGACGATCTTCACTTCGCAGGCCCGCTCGAGATTGCGCACTTGCGCCGGCGTCAGGTCGTGATCGAAAATAACGATGGCTGCATCCACCATCTTCAGCAGACCGGCGAGTTCGTCCACCTTGCCTTTGCCCAGAAACGTGCGGCCCTTGGGGAGCCTCAGCTTCTGCGTGAGTTCGCCCACGACCACCGCGCCGGCGGTGTCGGCCAGCGCACGAAGTTCTTCCAGACGCGCAGCCAATGGAATCGCCGAGCCGGGCAACTGCACCGCGACAAGCACAGCCCGTTCACGGGCGACTTTGAGCTGCTCACGGTGCTGTTGTGACATGAAGGTGGCTTGAACTCCTGAAACGCCCTGTCAGCCGTGACGTAGGATGGGGCGTCACGACGTCATGGTACGTCCTGCAACTGTGAGTTACCCAATGAACATTCGCAAGATCGCTGTTCCAGTGCTTCTCTTCCTGTTGCTGAGCGTGCTGGCCGTGGAGGTGCCTCGGGCCATTGCCAGTCGCGATCGTGATTACGACTGGTACACGCCCGTGATCGACGTCCGCACCTTGCTCGACGACCGGTACGTGCGGGAGGTGGACGGCGACGTCATGCAGCAGGCCGCCATCGCGGCGATGGTCGATTCACTTGATGATCCGCACACCGTGTACGTCCCTCCGGTCGAGCGGGACGTGTTCGAAAAGGAACTCAGCGGCCGATACTCGGGCATCGGGGCCGAGATTCGCCAGGTGGATGACCGGCTCAAGATCATCACGCCGCTCGACGACTCCCCCTCGCTGGCCGCGGGCCTACGCGCTGGCGACATCGTGATGTCGATCGACGGCACCGACACACTGGGTCTGGGCGCCCAAGGCTGCATCGATCTGCTGCTGGGCGAACCTGGCACCGACGTCGTCCTGCACATCACCCGACCCGATGGCACCGAGGGCGAAGTGGTGGTGACCCGCGCGCCGATCGCCGCCCGAACCGTGGAAGGGCTGCTGCGACGCGACGGCACATGGCGGCACTGGATCGATCAATCTGCCGGTCTGGCCTTCCTTGAAATCGATCAGTTCACAGAGTCAACGGTGAACGAGGTCGCCGCCGTGCTCGACGGGCATGCAGCCCAGCTCAAGGGACTCATCATCGACGTGCGCGGCAACCCCGGCGGTGCGCTGCCCGCGGCCGTGGGCGCTGCCGACCTGTTCGTGGCCGACGGAGCGCTCGTACACATTCGCCCCGATCGTGCCGACCGCGCCGGAGAATCACGCACGTATGACGCTCGGGCTGGGCATGTGGGCGAAGGGGTGCCTGTGGTCGTGCTCGTGGATCAACACTCCGCATCGGCCAGTGAGATCCTCGCTGGCGCATTGCAACAAGGTTCAGACGCACGCATTCTTGGCGAACGCACCTTTGGGAAGGGCTCGGTGCAGGAGCTGCGACCCTTGGGCCAGGACCTGGGCCTGGTGAAGTTCACCACGGCGCATTACGCACTGCCTGACGGTCGAATCTTGCAACGCCGAAGTGATGATCCCCTCGCCGATTGGGGCGTGGATCCGTCCACCGGGTGCGTGGTCGCTGAGGATGAATCGCAGCGCATTGATCGCATCCGAGCCCGTGAACCCTGGCGAGTGATTCCGGCAGAGGAACCTGCCCTCGATGTCGCAACGGACGCGCAGTGGATACGCGACACCTTGAAGGATGCCGCGCTCGCCGAGGCGACCGACCTCCTGCAGATGCGTGTCGCCGATCGCGTATGGCCTGAACTTGGCGAAGATGATGATCTGGCCTTCACGCCCGCGTCGGAAGACCTGACTTCGGCGCAGGACGCTCGCGCCATGTTGCTCGACCGGCTTGAACTGGTCGAACGCGAAATCGCCCGGCTCACCGATGCAGGCATTGATGCGCCAGCCGGCTTCGAGTCGCTCGATGAGGAGGTACACGTGGGCGAGCTTGAAATCACGCTCCGCGACGCTGACGGCAACGCACTGGGCACTTGGCGCGCGGTGCATCCCGAGGCCACTCGTTCAGCGCTGCATCAATCTCGCTTGGAGCGTGTCGAAGCACCATGACGCTGATGCTCGGCATCGAGTCGAGTTGTGATGAGACGGCCGCGGCGGTCGTCGACGGTGATCGGTGTGTGCGGTCATCCATCGTCGCCTCGCAACACGATCTGCACGAGGTGTACGCCGGTGTCGTGCCCGAAGTAGCTTCTCGAGCGCATCTGGAGTGCATTAGTCCAGTGATTCGACAGGCGTGTCGTGACGCAGGGGTTGCACTGCAGGACATCGATGCCATCGCGGTGGGCAACGCACCGGGCCTGATCGGATCGCTGCTGGTGGGCACGAGCGCCGCCAAGGCATTGGCCTGGTCATTGGGCGTACCCCTGATCGGCGTGCACCATGTGCTCGCCCATTTGCACGCCGCGGCATTGGATGCACCCCCCTTGCCACTGCCTGCGGTGGGCCTTGTCGCATCCGGTGGGCACACGCACGTGTATCGACTCGATGACGACGGGACAGCCAATGCCCTCACCTGGACCATCGACGACGCCATCGGTGAAGCCTTCGACAAGGCCGGCACCATGCTCCGGGCGGGATACCCCGGTGGGCCAGCGGTGGAAGCCCTCGCAGCGACGGGTGACGGCACCGGCATCGACCTGCCCATCGGTCGGCCCAAAGCCGGTGGGTTCTCGTTCAGCGGGCTGAAGACGGCCTTGTTGTATGCCCTGCGTGGTCAGCCACGTCGCGTTGACGGCACAACCGTGTTCCCCCGCGAACTCGATGACGTGCCGTCCGAGGTGCGAGCGAACCACGCCGCTGCGTTCCAGAGTGCGGCTGTTGCTGGGTTGGAACGCGGGCTTCGTGCCGCGCTGAATGATGCCGGAGAATTCGGTGCACTCATCGCTGGTGGCGGCGTCATTGCCAACACCGCGGTTCGATCGATGCTCGAGCGTGTCGCGTCCGATGCCCAGGTGCCACTGCGATTGCCTACACGGGCCTACTGCGTGGACAATGCCGCCATGATCGCTGGCGCCGGGCTCGCACAGTTTGAACGTGGACACCATGCCGATCTGCATCTGCAGGCGTTGGCACGACTGACGCTGGGAGTGTCTTCCTGATGGGCTTCGATCCGCGTGACTACATGTTGGTGAAGGCCCCGCATCCAGCGACATTGGAAGACGTCGAGTTGCTCAAGCAGTGCACGGTCGGATTCGGTCGCGACTCAGGCCCCGGTGGACAGCACCGCAATCGCCGCAGTACGGCGGCGCGGCTCACACATGAACCCACTGGTCTGCATGGATCGGCATCGGAACGGCGCTCGCAGGCGGAGAATCGGCGGATGGCGCTGAAACGGTTGCGGCTGACCTTGGCCTTGCGTGCGCGGACCAAAGGACGCTTTCGAGGTGTCACTGCGTTGTGGGAAACACGGCGGCAGGGCAAGCAGATGAGCATCAACCCCAAGCACCGCGACTTCCCTGCGATCCTGTCCGAGGCATTGGATTGCATCAACTGCCATCGTTGGGACGTGGCCAAGTCAGCCGGGGCCTTGGGCATTTCCATGTCGCAGCTCACCAAGTTGCTGCGGCATCACCCGGCCGCCCTCGAGCAAGTGAACCAGTATCGGCAGGATCTGGGACTGCCTCGACTACGGCGATAGCAAGCGCGAACGAGCGAAGAGTGTCTGACACCTTTTCCCTACCATTGCAGGCATGCCACTGCCTGACCTTGCCGAATCCACCCTCAACGAACTGCTCCCCGAGCTCGTCGAGTTTCGCCGCGATCTTCATGCCCATCCTGAGCTGGGGTACGAAGAACATCGAACATGCGAGCGGGTCTGCGCCGCATTGACCGCCGCGGGCATCGAGCACACATCGGGCCTCGCCGGCGGGACCGGCATCGTGGCGCATCTCCCTGGCGAAGGTGATTCCGCGATCGCACTACGCGCCGACATGGATGCACTGCCCATCGAAGAGCAGACCGGCCTTCCCTATGCCTCCACCCACCCGGGCAAGATGCACGCGTGTGGGCATGACGGCCACACCACCGTGCTGTTGGGCACGGCCAAGGTGCTCAAACGCTTGGCGGACGAAGGCCCCCTGCCGCAGCCCGTGACCTTCGTGTTCCAACCAGCGGAAGAAGGTGGCGGAGGCGGCGAGCGGATGTGTGACGACGGATGCCTCGATGGCTCGGTTCTGGGTCCACCTGCCCGAGCGATGTTTGGGCTGCACGGATGGCCGAGCCTGCCCCTAGGTGTGGTGTCCAGCAAGCCTGGCCCCATGCTGGCCGCTGCAGATGCCTTCACCATCACGATCACTGGCCTCGGTGGCCACGCGGCCATGCCCCACACCACCAAAGACCCCATTGCGGCCGCCGCAGCGGTGATTCAGAGCCTTCAGCAGGTGGTGTCCCGCCGGGTGGATCCGGTCATGGGCGGGGTGATCAGCGTGACCGCCGTGCACGGGGGAACGACCCACAACATCATTCCGGGGGCCGTCACGCTGCAAGGCACGGTGCGAGCGCTCTTCGATGAGGCCCATGACACATTGAAAAACGGCCTTTTTGAGGTCGTCAACGGGGTTTCGGCCGCCCATGGGTGCACCGCCGAGATCCACTACAAGGATGGCTATCCCGTCACGAAGAATGATCCTGGGGCGGTGACGACCTACCAAGCGGTGGCCAATGACCTGATTGGGGAGGCCAACGCCCCACTCTTCCCCCTCCCGTGCATGGGGGCGGAGGACTTCAGTTACTACGGACAGCATGTCCCAGCGTGCTTTTTCGCCCTGGGATTGATCCCAGAAGACAAGGACGAGATGCCCAGCGTGCATCACCCGTGCTTCGACTTCAACGACGACGCCCTGCCCATAGGTATCCGAGTGTTCATCGGCCTGGCCCTGAACGCCTAGCTGTCCACAATCGGGGCCAGAATCCTATGGTTATCGGACGTTAGGGTCAGGCCCCGACCCCGCCCTCCTCCGGCTGGCAAGTGGACACTGCAGCTGAGGTTGCTATACTCCGCGGCTCGATATTTCATCGCCGTATACCACTTCCCGCTGCCTCTCATTGGCCTGAGACAGCACCAGCGGAGGTGGGAGGCAGGAGACTCTCAATGGCCAAGCAGATTGAAAAGCAGTTCAAGATCGTTGCGCCCGGCGGCCAGGCGACCCCATCGCCCCCGCTTGGACCGGCGCTTGGTGCCAATGGCATCAATCCCGGCCAGTTCATCACGGCGTTCAATGAACGGACGAAGGAACTCAACGGGAAGGCAGTCACCTGCCTGATCACGGTCTTCAACGACCGGTCCTTCGATTTCGAAATCAAGTCCTCTCCCGCCGCGGCCCTGATCAAGGAGGCCGCCGGTATCGAGAAGGGCTCTGGTGAACCCCAAACCATCATCGCCAGCATCACGATGGATCAGTGTCGCGCGATCGCCGAGGAGAAGCTCGAAGATCTCAACGCCCCCACCGTTGACTCCGCCGCTTTGATGATTGCAGGCACTGCACGCTCCATGGGCGTTGAAGTGACGGGGAGCTGAGCACGATGAGCGAAGAACACGTGGACACCACCGAAGCAACACAAGAAGAGGCCGTCGAATCCAACGACACGCCCACCAAGACGATGACTGAAGAGGCGTCGTCGTGGAAGGCACGCCTCCGTCGTCGTCGTCGCCGCACCCCCAGCGGGCGCAAGCGTTCCAACCGCGACATCGCCGCCGAGAACCGTGGCCCGCACAGCCCTGCTGAGGCGGTCAAGGTGCTCAAGCAATTCAAGCAGCCCAAGTTCGACCAGGCGGTCGAGTGCTGCGTGCATCTAGGCATCGATCCCCGCCAGGCTGACCAACAGCTTCGCGGTGCGACCACCATGCCGCATGGCACGGGCAAGTCCGCCCGCGTCGTGTGTTTCTGCAGCGACGACAAGGTCGAGGCCGTGAAGGCCGCCGGCGCCGTCGAAGCTGGCAGCGATGACCTCGGCGAGAAGATCAAGGGCGGCTGGTTCGACTTCGACATCGCCATCGCCTCACCGGACATGATGCGTGTCGTAGGCCAACTCGGCCGCGTGCTTGGCCCCAAGGGCCTCATGCCCTCCCCCAAGGCCGGCACGGTCACGCCCGATGTGGAAACGGCAGTCGCCGAATTCGCCGCGGGCAAGGCGGAGTACCGCAACGATGATGGCGGCAACCTGCACATCATCATCGGTCGCATGGGCTTCACCGAAGACCAACTCACCGACAACCTGCAGCACTTCCTCACGCTGGTCGAGAACGCTCGTCCCGCGTCGGTCAAAGGCATCTATGTCAAGAAGTGCGTGATCAGCGGAACCATGACGCCCGGCGTGGAGGTCGAAGTCTCATGAGCAAGCCAATCAAGACAATGATCGCCGCGGAATACCGCAAGCGTTTCGGTGATCTCACCGAAGCACTGCTCGTGGACGTTCGTGGTATCGAAGCCAACGACAACAACGAGCTGCGACAGGCGCTGCACGCTCAAGGTGTGCGGATCACGGTCATTCGCAACACACTGGCCCGCACCGCATTCGCCGACACACCACTCGAAGCCATGAGCACCGCGCTCGATGGCCCTTCGGCACTGTGCTACGGCGGTGAATCGGTCGTCGACGTCGCACGGTTGATGATCGACTGGGCGAAGAAGATCGATCAACTCGAACTGAAAGCAGCAGTGCTGGACGGCGAGTTCTTCGAAGGCGCCAAGGGCGTAAAGCAACTCAGCGACTTCCCCACCAAGGAAGAGTCCAAGGCACGTGTCGTCCAGTTGGTGCTCGCCCCCGCCGGCAACGTCGTCGGTGGAGCCACCGGTCCCGGCGGCAAGCTGCTCGGTGTCATCAAGGAGATTCAGGAACGCCTCGAAAAGGGCGAGACGATCGAGAAGATCGCCTGATCACGAATTCAACTTTCACCACGGACAACACTGGCCCTTCGGGGTTAAAGGTCGCACGGCGGCCCCTCTGTTGCCCGGCAATGTTTGGAGACTGGACACATGTCCGAAGAAACCGCAACCGCAGAAGCCAAGAGCTTCGACGCCAAGGTCACCAAGATCGGTGACGAGATCGCCGGTCTGAGCCTCAAGGAGGCCGTCGACCTGGCTGACTACATGAAGGATGCCTACGGCATCGAGCCCGCCGCTGGCGGCGCTGTGATGATGGCCGGCCCCGCCGGTGGTGGCGACGATGATGGTGCCGCCGAACAGTCTGAGTTCGACGTCATTCTCGAAGCTGCTGGCGACAAGAAGATCGCCGTCATCAAGGTCGTCCGCGAGGCGACCGGTCTGGGACTCAAGGAAGCCAAGGCCCTTGTCGATGCTGCCCCCGCCCCCGTCAAGGAGAAGGTCTCCAAGGAAGAGGGCGACGATCTCAAGAGCAAGCTCGAGGAAGCCGGCGCAACCTGCAACCTCAAGTGATCCTGGATCACGGTGTGGCAGGCAGCCGGCCGCACCCTCGCTCACCCAAAGCTGCAATTCGCACCGACGACCGCTTCTGGCGGTCGTCGGTGTCTTTTTCGAAGCTGGCCCTATAGCCCTCCCGGCACCTGCCCCCAGCCCCCACACACACAATTGGGGTCTGACCCCAATTCCAAAGCAGAAGCTGCCACGGGCCCAAATCAAAGTTTTCGGACCCCCCAAACCACCTTCTCTGGAGCGAAAAGGCCCGATATCTCCCGTACACATCCCGAACATGAGCCTCTGGCGTAAAAAAGTGGTACATGACTTGCTTTACAGGGGGCTGCGACCCTTGAGAAAAAAACTGGCCTGTTCTACACTCTTCGGCTCGCCGATCAGACCCGAAACTCGCTTTTTAGCGCCCGCGTCCATGCGCGGGCGTTGCATGCACCTGACCCCCTTCTTGAGGTGAAAGCATGACCACGACCCCGATTCGCGACTTCTCCAAGCGTGGGGACGCCGTTCCCGTCCCCAACCTCACGCGAGTCCAGGCCGAAGCGTACGAGCGCTTCATCCAACTGGAAAAGAACAACGACGAACGCGACGGCACGATGGGCCTCGAAAGCTTATTGCGCGAAGTCTTCCCCATCGAGTCGTATGACGGCACGATGAAGGTCGACTACGTCTCGTACGACCTCGACAAGCCGCGATACACGCCCGAAGAATGTAAGGAACTGCGCCTCACCTATGGCCGCCCGTTCCGCATTCGCGTGAAGTTCACGCGTGAAGGTGTCGCGGAGGTGATGGAAGAAGACATCTACCTCGGCGAGATTCCGATCATGCTCGGCGGCGGTGAGTTCATCGTCAACGGTGCCGAACGCTGCATCGTGTCGCAGTTGCACCGCTCACCTGGCGTGGACTTCAGCGAACCGGACAACCTCGGCGATCGTCCGCTGCACGGCGCACGCATCATCCCCGAGCGCGGCTCCTGGATCGAACTGGAAGTCACCAAGAAGGACGTCCTCGCGATGAAGATCGACCAGTCGCCCAAGATTGCGGCGACCGTCTTCCTTCGCTCTCTGGATGAGGCCTTCTCCAACACCGACACCATCCTCGAAGCATTCCACGACGTGGTGGAGATTCCCGTCGAAAAGCTCACGCCCGAGCACTACTCGGTCGAACTGATTCTCAACGAGGAAGGCGAAGAGTTGTGCCGCGTTGGCGCCCCCATTGGCGACGCCATCGACGCCATTCAGGCGTCGGGCATGAAGAAGATCCGCGTCGTGCAGGACCCTGAGGATCCGCTGATCCTCAACACCCTGGCGATGGAACGTCTGGACTTCATGGCCGACGCCACCGAGCACCAGGCAGCTCTGCTTCGTATCTACAGCCGTCTGCGTCCGGGCAACCCCCCGCAGGTGGACAAGGCCCGCGCGTTGTTCAAGGAGAAGTTCTTCGACGAGAACCGCTACCGCCTGGGCAAGGTGGGCCGCTTCCGTGTGAACCGCAAGTTCGAAGGCAGCAACGGCTACGAAGTGTGCGACGAAAGCGTCATGCATCTTCGCGGTGAGGATTTCCTCGCGGTCGTCCGCTACATCCTCGACCTGCGTGCCAAGCGCAACAAGGCCCACATCGATGACATCGATCACCTGGGTAACCGGCGTCTCCGCACGCTCGACGAACTTGCCATCGAAGAAATGCGCAAGGGCTTCCTGAAGCTCCGCCGCACCGTGCAGGAACGCATGAGCGTGAAGGATCCGGAGGAACTCAGTCGCATCAGCGATTTGGTGAACTCCAAGTCCATCAGCAGCGCGATCGACTTCTTCTTCGGCCGCAGTGAATTGTCACAGGTCGTCGACCAGACGAACCCGCTGTCCACGCTGGTCCACGAGCGTCGCCTGTCGGCACTCGGTCCGGGCGGCCTGAACCGCAAGCGTGCCGGCTTCGAAGTGCGCGATGTGCACATTTCGCACTACGGCCGAATCTGCCCGATCGAAACGCCCGAAGGCACGAACATCGGTCTGATCGCGTCGCTAGGCATCTACGCCGAGATCGACGAGTACGGCTTCATCCTCACGCCCTACCGCGAAGTCACCAAGGGCAAGTCCACCGGCGAGGTCAAGTACCTCCGGGCCGACGAGGAAATGACCTCCATTCTCGCCACGGCCGATGTGCTGAGCGAGAAGGGCTCGATCGACAACGATCGCGTGCTTTCACGTCTGGCCGGCGACCTGGCCCGCGTAGGCAACAAGGAAGTCGAATATGTCGACGTGTCGCCCAAGCAGATCGTGGGCGTCAGCGCTTCGCTGATTCCGTTCCTCGAGCATGACGACGCCAACCGCGCCCTCATGGGTTCGAACATGCAGCGGCAGGCCGTGCCGCTGGTGAAGATCGATCCGCCGCTGGTGGGTACCGGCATGGAGCAGATCGCCGGCGAGCATTCGGGCATGATCGTGAAGGCCCGACGTGGCGGCGAAGTCACCTATGTCGACGGCGAACGCATCATCATCGACAACGCCGACGAGTATGACCTGCAGACCTACCGTCAGCTCAACGAGCGCACCTGCCAGACGCAGAAGCCCGTCGTCAACCTCGGCGACATGGTCGAAGCCGGGCAGATCCTCGCCGACGGTGCGAGTACCAAGATGGGTCAGCTGGCGATCGGCAAGAACGTCCTCGTGGCGTTCAACACCTTCGACGGCTACAACTTCGAAGATGCCATCGTGATTTCCGAGCGTCTCGTGAAGGACGACGTGTTCACGTCGGTCCACATCGAGTCGATGGAAGTCGAAGTGCGTGACACCAAGCTCGGTCGCGAGGAGTTCACGGATGACATTCCGAATGTCTCCGAGAAGCAACTCAAGAACCTCGACGACCGTGGCATCATCCGCATGGGCGCTCGCGTTGGCCCTGGCGACATCCTCGTGGGCAAGGTTTCGCCCAAGAGCAAGTCCGAACTCACGCCGGAAGAAAAACTCCTGCACGCCATCTTCGGACGTGCCGGTGAAGACGTGAAGAACGACTCGCTCGAGGTTCCCGCCGGCAGCAGTGGCATCGTGATCGGCACCAGCCACTTCTCCCGTCGCATGCACCTCAACGACGAACAGAAGGCCCGCCTCAAGGAAGAGATGTCTGCCTACGAAGACGAGATGAACGACAAGGCCGTCTCGCTCTTCAAGGAGATGATCACCTTGATGAACGAGCTCACCGGCGCCGAGATGGTCGACCCGGCCACGCGGCAGAAGGTGGGTGCGTCGGACCTGCCCGAGGTCATCCTCGAACAGATCGAGAACTTCAACGAGAAGTGGATCAAGGGGTCCAAGGACGTTCGTGCCGAAGCCCTCAAGATTCGCGCTCAGTTCTGGCCGCGTATCCAAGCCCTCGAAGAGGAGAAGGAACGCAAGGTCGCACACATGAAGCGTGGCGACGAACTCCAGAGCGGCGTGCTCGAAATGGTGAAGGTCTACCTCGCCAACAAGCGGCAGATCTCCGTCGGCGACAAGATGGCCGGCCGTCACGGCAACAAGGGCGTGGTCGCCCGCGTCGTGCCGGAAGAAGACATGCCCTTCCTCGAGGACGGTACGCCCGTCGACATTCTGCTCAACCCGCTGGGCGTGCCCAGCCGCATGAACGTCGGCCAGTTGCTTGAACTGCACTTGGGCTGGGCTGCCAAAGTGCTCGGCTTCCAGGCCGTCACCCCCGTCTTCGACGGTGCCACCGAAGCCGAAGTGCTTGGTGCCATCGACGAGGCCAACGCCCATGTCGAATCGAAGGTCCAAGCCTTCGAAGAGACCGGCCAGAGCCCTGGCGACGATCGTGAACTGTTGGCCCGCATCCCCTTCGGGGGCAAGGCCCAGCTGTACGACGGCCGCACGGGCGATGCCTTCGCGCAGCCCACATCGGTGGGCTACATGTACATGCTCAAGCTGCACCACCTCGTGGATGACAAGATCCACGCGCGTGCCACAGGCCCCTACAGCCTGATCACGCAGCAGCCTCTGGGCGGCAAGGCCCGCACGGGCGGCCAGCGTTTCGGCGAGATGGAAGTGTGGGCGCTCGAAGGCTACGGCGCCGCCTACATCCTGCAGGAACTCCTCACTGTCAAGAGTGACGATGTGGAAGGCCGCACCAAGATCTACGACTCGATGGTCCGCGGCATGCACTCGCTTGAAGCGGGCATGCCTGTGGTCTTCGACGTGCTCTGCCACGAGATCAAGGGTCTGGGCATGAACATTGAACTGGAGAAGGCACAGTCGGAACTCAGCAGCCTGCTTTGATCACCTCCGACTGACTTCCTTTCCTAACACACACGCCACCTTCGGGAAGCGACACCATGAACGACAACGTCTTCGATCGCGTCAACGACTTCAGCTCGGTCCGTATTGGACTGGCCAGCCCCACCGACATCCGCTCTTGGAGCTTCGGTGAGGTCAAGAAGCCTGAGACGATCAACTACCGCACCTACCGCCCTGAAAAGGACGGCCTGTTTTGCGAACGGATCTTTGGTCCCGAGCGTGACTACGAGTGCGGCTGCGGCAAGTACAAGGGCACCAAATTCAAGGGCATCATCTGTGATCGCTGCGGCGTGAAGGTGACGCACTCGCGTGTCCGCCGCAAGCGTATGGGCCACATCAACCTGGCCGCCCCCATCGTGCACATCTGGTTCTTCAAGGCACTGCCAAGCCGTTTGGGCACGCTGCTGCAGATGAAGACCGCCGACCTCGAGAAGGTCATCTACTTTCAGGACTTCGTGATCACCGATCCGGGCGACACGGACCTGGAACTGCGTCAGGTGATTGACGAAGACCAGTACCACGAGGCACAACGCCAGTGGGGCCCGAGCGCCTTCAAGGCGATGATGGGTGCCGATGCTGTCCTCGAACTGCTGGGCCAACTCGATTTGCATGCCGCCGCGGCAGACATCCGCGAAGAGCTCAACAAGACCCGCAGCAAGCAGCGTCTCAAAGACCTTGCCAAGCGGCTCAAGTTGGTCGAACAGATCCGCAACTCGCACAATGATCCGGCGTGGATGGTGCTCGACGTCGTTCCGGTGATCCCGCCGGACCTCCGCCCGCTGGTGCTGCTGGAATCGGGCAACTTCGCTACGAGCGATCTGAACGATCTCTACCGCCGCATCATCAACCGCAACAACCGTCTCAAGAAGTTGATGGATCTCAACGCCCCTGAGGTCATCATTCGGAATGAGAAGCGCATGCTGCAGCAGGCCGTCGACGCCTTGTTCGACAACGACCGCTGCCGCCGCCCCGTGCTGGGGTCGAGCAACCGTCCGCTCAAGTCACTCACCGACATGATCAAGGGCAAGCAGGGTCGCTTCCGCGAGAACCTGCTGGGCAAGCGTGTGGACTACTCCGCACGTTCCGTGATCGTGGTGGGCCCGGAGCTGGCCCTCAACCAGTGTGGTCTGCCGAAGAAGATCGCCCTTGAGCTGTACCAGCCCTTCATCATCCGTCGCCTCAAGGAGCACGGCCTCGCCGACACCATCAAGTCGGCCAAGCGCATGCTCGAGCGACGTGATCCGGAAGTGTGGGACATCCTTGAGCAGGTCATTCACCAGCATCCCGTGCTGCTGAACCGTGCCCCCACCTTGCACCGCATGGGTATCCAGGCCTTCGAGCCGGTGCTCGTGGAAGGCAACGCCATCACGCTGCACCCCCTGGTGTGCACCGGCTACAACGCCGACTTCGACGGTGACCAGATGGCTGTGCACCTGCCCCTCTCCATCGAGGCGCAGGTGGAAGCGCATGTCCTCATGCTCTCCACGCACAACATCTTCTCGCCGGCCAACGGCAACCCGATCGTCTCGCCTTCGCAGGACATCATCATGGGTGTCTACTTCCTGACCCACATGGACCAGGAAGATCAGCGACCCGAGAACGAGCTGAAGGCCTACCGCAGCGCCGAAGATGCCATGCTCGCCCACGATCACGGCGTCATCGATCTGCATGAGCGCATCCTTGTGCGTCTGCCTCGCTTCGCTGAGGTTGTCACCAAGGAAACTGGTCGTCCCGAGCCCATGGCTGACAACCATCGCATCGTGACGACAGCCGGCCGTGTGATCTTCAGCCGCATCCTTGGCGACGGCATGCCGTTCTTCAACTGCACGCTCGGCAAGAAGGGCTGCAGCCGTGTGATCGACGACACCTACAAGCGTCTTGGCCGCCCGGCCACGCTTGAGCTGCTCGACAGCATGAAGGAAACGGGCTTCAAGCGAGCCACGACCTCGGGGCTGTCGATCGCGATCACCGACATGCGTATTCCCTCCAGCAAGGGCGAGCTGCTCGACGCCGCCCAGCAGAAGGCGAACCGTGTGGAGAAGAACTTCGAGGTTGGTGCCCTCACCGATCGCGAACGCCACAACCAGCTGCTGGACATCTGGGCCACGTGCCGTGAAGAACTCACCGGCGCACTGGTCAAGACACTCGCGGATGACCGCCGCAACCCCGAGACGCTCTCGGAAGTCGAGATCGAATCCACGGACGGCAAGCGGTACCTCAACCCGGTGTATCTCATGTCCACCTCGGGCGCACGTGGCAACGTGAGCCAGATGCAGCAGCTTGCGGGCATGCGTGGTCTGATGGCCAAGCCCAGCGGCGAGATCATCGAAACGCCCATTCGCGCCAACTTCCGTGAAGGCCTCAACGTGTTGGAGTACTTCTCCTCGACGCACGGTGCCCGTAAGGGCCTGGCCGATACCGCACTGAAGACGGCCGACTCGGGCTACCTCACTCGCAAGCTCTACGACGTCGCCCAATCGGTGGTTGTCACCGAGCACGACTGCGGCACCAAGCGTGGCATCAGCAAGCGAGCCATCTACAAGGGTGAAGAGGTCGACGTGCCGCTGCGTGAGATCATCGTGGGTCGCACCTCGCGGCAGACGATTGTCAACCCGATGACCGACGAGGTCATCGTGGCCGAGAACCAGCCCATCACCAGTGCGATCGCCGAGTCGTTGGAATCGCTCGGCATCGACTCCGTGCAGGTCCGCAGCCCACTGACGTGCGATACGCCCCGCGGCGTGTGTGCATGCTGCTACGGCACGGACATGTCCACCGGCAACATGGTCGAAGGCGGCCTGGCCGTGGGCACCATCGCTGCACAGTCGATCGGTGAACCTGGCACGCAGCTCACCATGCGAACCTTCCATACCGGCGGGATTGCCTCGCGTAGCCTCACCGAAACGAGCTATCGCGCTGGTGCCGGCGGCACCATCCAGCTTCGCGATTGTCGCGAAGTTCCGGTGGAACTCGATGGTGAAAGCCATCTTGTGGCGCTCAAGCGACAAGGCGAAGTCGCCCTTCTCGACGACCGAGGCCGTGAACTTGAGAAGTTCAAGGTGCCCTACGGTGCGATCATCCACTTCGCCGACGGCGACAAGGTCCGCAAGGGCCAGGTCCTGTGCGAGTGGAACCCCCACCTCACGCCGATTCTGGCTGAGGAATCGGGCACGATCCGCTTCAAGGACATCGAGATCGGCAAGACGATCCGCGAGGAGGCCGTCAAGGGCTCTACGACGGAACGCATCGTGATCGAGCACACCGGCGAACTGCACCCGCAGATCGTGATCGAAGACAGCGAAGGCAAGATCCTCGACTTCCACCACCTGCCGGCCAAGGCCCGCATCGAGGTGGAAGAAGGCCAGGAGATCAAGCAAGGCTTGATGCTTGCCCGTCAACCCAAGGATGTGGCCGGCAGTGCCGACATCGTGGGTGGTCTGCCTCGCGTCACCGAGATCTTCGAAGCCCGTACGCCCAAGGAACCGGCCGTCATGGCCCAGGTCTCCGGCCGCGTCGAGCTGCACGATGACGTCCGCAAGGGCAAAATGACCATTCGTGTGATCTCCGACACCGGCGTGGAAACCGATCACCACGTGCTGCAGGGCAAGCACCTGCTCGTCCACCGCAGTGACTGGGTGGAAGCGGGCGATCCGCTGACCGAAGGCCCCCTGGATCCGCAGGAAATCCTGTCGATTCAGGGTGAGGAGAAGGTGTTCTCCTACATGCTGGACGAGGTGCAGAACGTGTACCGAGCCCAGGGCGTGCCGATCTCAGACAAGCACATCGAGACCATTCTCAGCTGCATGCTCAGCAAGGCGCTCGTCCGCAAGCCTGGCGATACCGATCTGCTCCCGGAGGAGATCGTCGACCGGTCGCTCGTGCGTCAGAAGAACATGACGCTGGCCAAGCAGGTTCGCATCAGTAACGCCGGAGACACCTCCTTCGTGGAGGGCGATCTGGTGGAGCGGTCCGAAGTGAAGGAAGCCAACGCACTGGCCGACGCTGAGGGCAAGGCCCCGGCCAAGACCAAGAAGTGCGTCGCGGCGACCTACGAGATCCGTCTGCTGGGCATCACCAAGGCCTCGCTGCAGAGCGACTCCTTCCTGTCCAGTGCGTCCTTCCAGGAGACCACCAAGGTGCTCACCGAGGCCTCCCTGCGGGGTGCCACGGACGACCTCAAGGGACTCAAGGAGAACGTGCTGCTGGGCCACCTCATCCCGGCGGGTACCGGCTTCAAGCCCTACACGCAGATGGTGGTCCGCAAACTGGCCGAGCCGCCTCGCACCGAAGAGGAAGACCTCGAGCTGGTCGCCGCCGAGGCGGCCCAGACGGCCGAAGCCATCGGCGCCGAGCCGCCCATGGCCGCCGCCGTGTTGGGCGACGACTGACCCTGCGATTCCCATCCTGAACCCACCTCGACAGGCCGCCAAAACTGGCGGCCTGTCGGCGTTTATGACCTCAATTCGGGGGTTATGGCCAGTGCGGACTGGTACACTCCAAACGGAGGTATGCCCTCGCCCAAGCTGGGGGATCCAACGGCTCGGAGACGCCGTATCGGGTGCATACCGGCACTGATGCCAAGGCCCACAGGATGGTGGGCCCACAGGAGATGAGAGATGCGCCAAGCGCGAATCCACACCTTCGTATTGACCGCACTTGCAGGCACCGTGCTGGGCACGATTGCCGTGGCGACAACTGCGCAACAGCGTCACACGACGCCTGTGTTGCCAACCGCCGATGTAGTCGAATTCCGGGACACAGCCACCGTTGATGTCGCCACATCAGTGGACCTTCACCGCCCAACCGATCGCGATGCTCGATTGAAGATTCGCTTCAATGACGCCGACTCGGTTCGCGTGCTACCCAATGGCCAACTGCTTTCACTGACGGGCGCTGATGTGAGCGCGTTGCAATCCGTGCTCAACGCCCACGATGTCCAGGTGACACCCGCGGTCACGATGCCCGAATCGCAGATCGCCGAGATCCGCAATTCGTACGAAGCACGCACAGGCAAGCCGATGGAAGACATCGGCGGCACGTTGTGGCTCGACGGGTCACCCGAGCAGGTGGAGAAGGCTGCGGCCGCGTTCCAGGCTCGCGGCCAACTCACCATGGCCTCCTACAAGCCGCTGCGCAAGCTGGAGCGTCGCGCCGAGGCGAAGCCGCATGTGCCCTCCAAAGATGGTCGCGTAGACACCTCGGTTACCGTCGAGAAAATTCCATTCCCTGTTCTGGACGACGCATATGAGATGCCTCCGGATGCACCATGGACCGGCATCAGCGAATTGGAGGCTGAGGCCATTGGTCAGGAAAAGCTTCGCAACAGTCAGTTGCGGGCCAAGAAGGCAAACCAAGAAGCACGCGAGCGACGCGGAGGTGGCGGTGAGCGTGGTGCTGAATTCGTGATCTGCTGCATCTGGCAACTCAACGCGGACCTCATGTGGGAGAAGCGTTGCGAAGGTTCACTCGGTGATGTCACAGCCGATGCCTGTGATTCCCTCAACGACGACGACGGCACAGTCGCCTACGACCGTGGTGACTACACGTTGAACAACTGCTTTGACGCATGCATGAACGATGCGGTAATCACAAATAGATACGGTGCATGCTGCTTGCGAACAGAATTTGGCGTAGTCCGCGAAGGCGAAGACCAACTTGAAAGCGATTGCCTCGTGGCGGGTTCGGTGTTCTCGGGCGAATCCGGCGTCCCTGCCATGACATATGCGTACCTGAACTGCGACTCTTGCGTTCCGATGTACGGAATGTGCTGTTATGAGGCGGTGAATTCCGAGTACGACGAATTCATCTGGGACAACTTCCCCTGGGAAATCGGTGGACCTATATGGGAGAAGTCCCAGTGCAACGCACAATGGACGCAGTTCTACGAGCCTCCAGTGCGTCCTTTCCCGACCCGAGCCGGACCCCCATTTTGGGGGCCGGGCCCCTTCACCGAGCCCCCCTCGACGTCATATCTGGGCTGGGATGAAGCCATCGATGTCCTTGGTGCAGCCAACAACGACGTGATCTGGTTCTGGCAGGATGCCGATGGCCCTCCACCACAGATGATGAACCCAAGATTCATCGTCTCTGCACGATTGGTTTCCAATACGTATGACGAATCCGCTCGGGAAGTTTGCGAAGCGGAAGGTGGCGTGTACCAGGGTCGTTCCACGCGACCAAACACCAGGCCTTGGGACGGCTTTGACCCATGGGCAGTCCTTCCGCCACAGCCTGCTGGTTCCCCGTGGCAGAATGCCGGTGGTCCGCCAAATGGCACAGGTGGGTTCCCTAATGACGGTACTTTTTGTGGCGACCCATTGGGAGCATGCGTGTATCGCGAGGGCGGTGTTGGTCAACCAGCCGTGATTCTCCGATCAGACTGCGTGGGCGCTGGTGATAATGGAGGGGAGTGGCAATGGGATTTAATCAACCCGGACCCGCTGTTCGGAGGGTTTGCTATTCACCAAGGCAACTGGCGTCCTCTCTGGATCCAGTCTTTCCTTCCACCATCAAGCCCCAGTCCCAACGTGTCCCCCCTGCTACAGCCTGCTGGTCCATATACCACGATAAATGCAGATGGCAATCCACTGGAAGCCCCGCTTAAGGAAATCTTTTTCCTCCCGTTCTGGGAGTACGTCGGGATCTATACACCTTGGACTGGCTGGGATCCGCAAGGCTGGTTTGCAAATGGATTCCAGCCCATGGGAATTGACAACATAGATGATTTGCTCACCGTCTTCCCCCTCTTTGACACCGATGTAAACATCTCTCTTGCATTCCCCTGGGATGGGGACGCTGAGGAAGTGCTTGGGGAATTTGTCGACAGTTACGCGCCCGCGGACTACGGCGCTTGCCAACGCTTTGGTATGCCACCTACGTGCTTGGAACTTGTTGGTCCTCCCTACAACCTTGGACTACCACAACAGCCTGGGCAAATCTTCAACCCATGGGTGGATCCAGAAACTGGTGAACCATGGCCCATCGAGCCCCACGGCGAGAACTTTGTATTCGAGCTGCAGTGTGTGGGCATTAACAACCCCTATCCGGGCTTCCAAGACGAAGGCCCAGAGGGACTCCCTGACAATGTGTTCCCCTGGGAGTACGGCCGCAACCGCTGGGAAGACGACTGGAAGTTCTACGACGTCCTCCGCACCATGGTGCAAAACGACAATCTCGGCTGGGCCCCGGCCTATGACTGGGCTGGCGGTGAGCGGTACCTCTTAACTGATGATGCTGGTTACACCGAATGGATGTACATCGGCGACGGCACACAATGGCCTGCGAACAACTCCATCCCACCAAACGATGGAGAGTACGGTGCGCCCTACTTCCCGACGGCGGCTGACGGGATTAGTGGTAGTTGCTTCTATCACCACACCGACTACTTCCCGACGATTCTGGAAACGGCTAACCGCACAGTCTTTCCTGGATCTCAGGCGTGCTACGTGGGTGGTGGATGCGATCAAGCCAATTGCTGTGATGCTGTCGATGCCATCCTGCCCGGCTGCTGCACCCTTGGCGGCGAAGCATCTTGGAATAGCCTCTGTGTGCAGGTAGCGTGTGAATTGACACTGGCTGGCAAGGCCAGTGGAGCTCACTTTGATGAGTGG
>JAKVBV010000029.1 GCA_022446965.1 Phycisphaerales bacterium | reverse complement strand
GACCGGCTACATAGGTGAACGACACGAACAAGGCGCACACCACCGCCACGACGCGGGCCACCTGCGAACTACACCGGTCACCGACAAAGTCGGGCACGGTGTACTTGCCGAACTTGCGCAGGTACGGGGCCAGCAGCAGGGCCAGCAGCACATAGCCGCCGGTCCAGCCCATCAGATACACGCTGCCGCCCATGCCAGCGAAGGCAATGATGCCCGCCATCGAGATGAAACTCGCGGCGCTCATCCAGTCGGCAGCGGTGGCGAGGCCATTGGCGACCGGATGTACGCCCTTGCCCGCCACGTAGAAGTCGCCGGTGGACTTGGCTCGCGTCCAGATGGCGATGCCGATGTAAAGCGTGAAGCTCAGGCCCACCAGCAGAAATGTCCACCCTTGGATGCCCATCAGCCTTCGTCCACCCCGTGTTTGCGATCAAGCGATCGCATGCACCGGACGTACACGATGATCAGCAGCACGAAGACGTAGATCGAGCCTTGCTGGGCGAACCAGAATCCAAGGGGGAACGTCGTGCCAGGCAGCTGCCACTGGTTCAACCACGGTGCCAACAGGATGCCGCAGCCGAAGGCGACGAACGCCCAGATGCTCAACAGCACGACGATGAGCTTGACGTTGGCGCGGAAGTGGGCGGCCGTGTCGTGCGGTTCAGGGCTGTCGCCGGCACTCATCGGGGAAGCAACACCCTGGCCACGAGTGTGAAACTCAACGCCGATGCCACAACCCAGAGCGATCCTTCCCAGTCAGTCAAGTTCTGGGCGGCGCCGTCCATGCCTATGAGGCCGCACATCAGTAGGCCCACCGCAGCAAGCACGATCAAGAGGCCGTGCAGGGCGTTTCTGAGACGAGGGGTATTGGCACTCATGCGTTGGACGTGCAGGCGGCGACAGCAGCCTGGACTTCGTCATATGGCGGTTCATCGCCGAGGCTCTCGGCGATCCACTGCCAGGCGAGATTGCCCTCGCCATCGACCACGAACACGCTGCGGTTGGCCACGTCGTAGCCGTCCATCCCCGCGAGACCACTGAAGCGAATGTTGTACGCATCGGTTGCGGTGCGGGCGTAGTCGCTGAGCAGGGGGTAGTTGATGTCGTTCTTCTCGGCGAAGGCGGCCAAGGCGAAGCGTGAGTCTACGGCGATGCCGTACACGGTGGCGCCGCTGTCATTGAACGCCGCCATGCCGTCACGAAACGTGCACAGCTCGGTTTCACACACGCCAGTGAAGGCGGCGGGGAAGAAGGCCAGCACGACAGGGACGCCGCGCTGCTCGCTGAGCGTCACGGTGCTGCCGTCGGTGGCATGAAGGGTGAAGTCCGGTACGGGGGATCCAATATTCATGTCGGCATCCTACAAGGGGTTTCAGTCGCCTTGTTTTACCCCCCGCTCCCAAGTCGAGGATTGTCTGGCTGGGGTTTTCCGCCTACCCAGATGGTGTCGGCGTCGACCACGAACAGTCCGTCGTCGTTGATATCGAAGACCGTGCCGGTCACCACCACATACTTGAGCTCTTCAAGCCCACCGGCGCCCTTGGCTGAGGTGCGAATCGGCATATCGTTTTCGAGTAGCCGAATTGTGGCCACGTTTAACTTCAGTCTTTCCGAGGGCTCACAGCAGTAGTCCCACGGCAATTTGCATCCATCCTCACACTTCAGTTCACAGGAGAGGAGTGCCGGGTCGGTCACCACGAAGGAGGCCTGCCCCTTGGTGAAGGGTCGAACTCGACCACCCACGCGGGCCAGCAGTGTGACCTGATCGCCCTTGGCGGCTCCGTCGCGGACAGCCTTGAGATCCGGCACATCGGCGGGGCGGTCCGCGGTGAAGAAGTGTTCCGGCACCGTGGCGGCCTGCTCAACAGCCGGCGCGGGCTTGGACTCTTCGCTCGAACAGGCACCCACGATGGACACACCAACAACACAAGACAACATCGACATCAGTCGCATGAACGCACTCCGTTCTTGAAGTTCAAACAATACAAGGTCATTCCCCCGCCTTCAGTGATTCGGCAATGGGTAGCCGCAGGCACCGCCACGCGGGCAACAGTGCACCAGCCACACCCAGGAGCATGCCGGCGACGAGGCCCCACACGAGCACGTTCGTGTCCATCCGAAGGCCGAAGGCACCCATTGAGAAACGAACTATCACATTGTCCAGTAGCCACAGTCCCAAGCCACAGGCCAGAAGCGTTCCGGCAGCCGCGGCGACCACGGATTCCTGCACCAAGCTCCAGGCGATCGCCAGACGCGACCACCCGAGCGTCTGCAGCGTGCCGATCTCTCGCACGCGCGACGCGAATGCCGCATAGCTCGTGTTCAGCCCACCGAGCACGGCGCCCATCGCAATCAGCAGAGCCGTCACCAGCACCATCAGTTCGATGGGGCGGAAGAATTTTGACAGCCCGGCGTAGTACTCCGCTTCGGGGATCGACGCCAATTCCAGATCAAGGCGCATGGTGGCGAAGGCATCGATGTCTTCGGGCATGGCCTTGTCCACCTGCACGACCACGCATGACAACGTGTCGCGCTGGCTGGTGGCCATCAAGTCCCACAGCGATGTCCACAGTTCGCCGTCGGCCACGGCGCCCGATGCATCGAGCACGCCGACGATGGTGTAGGTGTCGTCATCCAGCGTGATGGTCGTGCCGATGGCGTCGAGGGGTTCTGCGAAGCCCATGCCTGAGGCCGCCACGCGACCCGCCAGCAGTTCATTGCGGCCATTGCGAGGTGGCCTGCCGTGCGACACACGCACGTCGTGCACCAGAAACGCCTCCGGCGTGATGCCGCGAATCACGGTCATGCCGCGTCCTTCACCAAGTGGCATGGCCATGTGGGCTTCGGGCGACACGCCGTCGATGCCGGCAGTTCGACGCAGTCCCGGCACACTGGCGGCCACGATGCCGGCTGTGCGCACCGGCACTTCGCTGCGTTCGATGCTCTCTTCCGAGCCGCTGCCCAACAGGATCACGTTGTCATGGCGGCCGCTCTCTACCAGGGATGCCCGCATGCCCTGCACGAAGCCCACGGCGGCAAGCACCAACAGCACGACAAGCATGCTGCCACCCACGGTGAGCAAGAGGCGTCCGGGCGATCGGCCCAGATTGCGGATGGCGTAATCCAGCGGCAGTGTCTTTCGATTGCGCATGTCAGACGGCCCTGAAGCAGGTCGCGATGTCGCGACGAGACAGACGCAGCGCCGGCACGAGGCCTGCGAAGACGCCCAACAGGAGTGAAGCACCGATGCCGATGGCGGCGGTGCTGAATGACGTGGACATTTCGATCGATGTCCCTTCCATCGTCAATGCGAAGCGGCCCAACGAGGCCGTGCCCCACGCAGCGACGGCACCGATCAGCCCTCCGGCGAGGCCCAGCATGGCGCCTTCCACCAGCACCATCCAGCCGATCAAGCCACCAGTCCAGCCGAGTGTCTGCAGCACAGCATGGTCACGAATCCGATCACGCATCGCCAGCACGATGGCGTTGGCAATCAAGGCGAACACTGCTGCGAGCGCACCCCAGCCCAGCAGGCTGGCGAAGTCGGCCAGCGCCACGATGTCTCGCGCCGCTCGGCCGATGAACGCTTTTTCCGGCCGTGTGGCGGTGGGGCGCTCGTCATGCGCAAAGAGCGCATCGATCTCGGCGGCAATTTCGTCCATCTTGGTGGGGTCCATCACCGTCACGTTGAACTGCGTGACTTCACCACCCGTGCCGCCGCGACGCATCGCTTCCTGCAGAAACGGCAACTGCACCCAGGCGGCGTTGCGTTCCTGTATGGCATCGGAATCCAGAATGCCCGCTACGAACACCGTGATGCCGGCGGCGGAGAAGCGATCGCCCACCCTCAGGCCGCGCCGCTCTGCGAGGGCACGGCCGACGAGTGCGCCGTCGCCTCGCCGTCGCCACTGATCTACCGAGCCTTCAGCGATGGATGCGCCTTGTGTGAGCGTGGTGTCGAGCGTGTCTTCCGGCACGCCACGGAATGTGACGACATCCAGCGACGCGCGGCAATTGCTCACCAGAATCTGCACTGGCACGGCACTGCGAACACCGTCGATGCGTTCGATACGGTCCACGTACCACTGTGGAAGACGACTGGTAAAGGGGCAGTAGCGGTTTTCGCGATACACCACCAGCGTGGCGTCTTCGGCAGTGGCTTGCGTGGCGGCGCGCACTCCAGTGCGCATCGCCTCGACCGCCGTGAACATGTACATGGCCACGGCGATGCCCGCCACGGTGAGGCCGGTGCGCACAGGACTGCGCGTCACGGTGCGCACCACCAGAGGAAACAGACGAAGCAAGCGGCTCATGTGGCGGCCTCCAGCAGTTTGCCCTTCTCCAGATGCAGCAGCGTGTCGGCCCAGTCGGTGGTGGCCGGGTCGTGCGTCACCATCACGATGGTCAGGCCGTCATCTTGATTGAGTCGCTTGAGCAGGTCCATGATGGCGGTGCCTGTTTCGCGGTCCAGATCGCCGGTGGGTTCATCGGCCAGCAACAGATCAGGCTGCGTGACGATGGCGCGAGCAATGGCTACTCGCTGTTCTTGTCCGCCGGACAGTTGACGGGGGTAGTGCCCGTGGCGATCGGCCATGTCCACGGCCTCGAGGGCCTGTGACACCCGATCGTGTCGCTCACGTCGCGACAGCGGCTGCAGCAACAGCGGCAGTTCGACATTCTCATAGGCGGTGAGCACCGGAACGAGGTTGTACAGCTGGAAGATGTACCCCACGTGCGCACCTCTCCATGCGGCAAGCTTGTTTCGAGACAAGGCGTGCACCGCGGTGTCGCCCACATGCAGTTCACCCGCGGTGGGCGTGTCGATGCCCGCGAGCAGGTTGAGCAGAGTTGTCTTGCCCGAACCTGACGGCCCCATCAAGGCGACAAACTGGCCGCGATCGATATCGAGATCGAGATCCTGCAGCGGTGTGATCGCTTCGGTGCCCCGCATGTAGGTGCGGGTGAGTTGTCTGCAACGGATGAACGTCATTGAGCACCACCTTTGGAGATCCGAACGCGTTGGCCTTCAGACACGGTCGAGGGATCGAGCACCACTATTTCGCCTGGATTCACACCGTCAAGCAGTTCGACCCAACCTTCATGTGTGGTGGATCCGGTGGCGACGCTTCGTCGCGTTGCAGTACCCAGCCCATCCTGTGGTGCATCGACAATCCACACCTGGCCGTCGATGAGCGATGCTTCCGGCACGAATACACGCGACACCAGCACACGCTCGCTGTCGCCGCTGGCTGGGGCGGGCAAAATGCGCACACGAGCGAGCATGTCCGGTTTGAGCAGTGGCGAAGGTTCATCGATACGTACCTTGGCTTCCACCGTGTTCTTCTGCAGATCGGCGCGGTGAACAAACCGCAGCACCTCGCCGCTGAACACATGATCAGGCAGTAGATCCACTGCGATCTCAGCCCGCTGCCCGGCGCCGACCATGGCCACATCGGCCAATGGGATGTCCGCTCGCACCTGCAGTCGAGTGGGGTCATACAGATGCACCACGTGCGAAGCGTGTTCTCCATTGCCGAAGCGCAGCACACTTCCAGGCGACGTGAGGCGTTCGATCACGATGCCATCGATTGGGGAGACAATCGTCATGCGATCCAATGTGAGCGTGGCCATGTCGCGACGGGCCTGCGCTGTGGCGACAGCCGACTGCGCCAGATCAACAGCGGCCTGCGCGGCCAGTTGCTGGGCTTCGAGTTTGCGGATGTCCGCTTTGGCGGCGTCGATGCGTAACTTCAATCGAGCCACCTGCCCGGCGGCCACCGCGCCCGAATCTACCAGTGTCTCTTTACGTTCGTACTCGTCGATCAGTGCATCCGTGGCGGCTCTGGCGGACTCGATCATGGCGGCCTGAACATCCGCCGCGGCATAAGAATCGCGCAGAGATGCCTCGGCGCCACGGAGTAGGGCCTCTTGCTCCTGCAAGTTGATTCGGGCATCGTCGTCGACCAATTTCGCCACTGGTTGCCCTTTGATGACATGGTCGCCTTCGAGCACGAGCACATCTTCCACCACGCCCTGCGCCAGCGCTCCGGCGTACACGCTGAATGGTTCGGCTTCCACCCAGCCTGGAGCCTGGATGACGATGAGGTCGTCGCTGCTAGTGTCGGCGACGTCGGTTTCGACATCACGCAGCAGTGCGGCGGCGACCTGCACGTGCGGTGCTGGCACGATGGTTCGCCATGCGGCGGCAAGCAGTATGCCGGCGATGGCCGCCAGCAGTAGCAGTGGAACACCGATGCGGAGCAGCCAGCGGCGTCGGGGTTGAGGAATGGAGGAGGTCATGAGTCCGTCTCCCGATCACTCGACTTAAGTTTCGCCGAGTTGATCGTGTTTGCAGCGGGTTCGAAACTTCCACCCACGGCGGTTCGCAAGGCACACATAGCGCGTGCGAGTGCGAGTTCTTGTGTCACCAGAGCCTGTTCTACGGCGATGCGGCGACGTTGAGTGTCGAGCAGCGTGGTGAGGTCTATCTCACCGGCTTGCCAGGCGGCCAAGGTTCGTTCCTGATTGAGTACGGCGGCTTCCAACTGGACCTCCTGTAACGAGTTGATCTGTGCTCTGGCGTTGAGCATCTCGCTGTACAGATTGCGAACTTCCAGTACGGCGTTTTCCTGTGTCGCGAGTAATGTCATCCGGGCCGCTTCGAGTTGTGCTGAGGCAGCCATTGTCGCGGCTGTGCCGTCGTGAAAAATGGGCAGGGTTACTGCGGCGCCCGGCACGAGGGCGCGGCGGTCGCTGGAGTTTCGCTGCCAAGTCAGCATCACCGAAAGTTCGGGGATCTGCTCAGTGCGGGCGAGGCCTGCAGCACTCATGGCGGCGATTACATCCTGCGCCGCTGCAGCGACATCAAGTCGTTCGGTGGTTGCAAGGTCGAGAAGGTCGATCTCGCGGGTAGGCACCGGCCAGTCGGGGATCACCGGAGAGGTAATCACCCACTGCACGCCTGTTTCGGCGCGCCCCATGGCGTGCAGGAGTTCGAGTTTGGCTTCCAACAGGGCGTAGTCACTGGCGATGGCCGCAGCCTGCGCTTGTTCGGCATCGAGCCGTGCCCGCCCGAGGTCGAGCAGGGGCAACTCGCCCACGTTCACCTGCTCGCGAACCAGTTCAGCGGTACGGTGGGCCAATTGCGCGTGTTGGCGATTGAGCATCAAGGTCTCTTGGCCAGCAGCTACGGTGGCGACCAACTCACGGGTGTGGTTCAGATGACTCACGCAACGTTCGGCAGCGGAGAAGATGGCTTTTTGCAGACGGGCTTCCGCAGCTTGCACACGCCAGGGGTTGGTCCACAGCCAGGAGAGCACCTGCATACCCTGCACCATGGCGGGTGCGCCGGTCATGTTGTCGATGGCGCTGCCTACGCCGAAGCTGATCGTGGGATTGGGCGGCAGAGACGCATGGACCATGTCAGCGGTGGCGGCACAGATCAGTGCGAGCTCAGCACGCAGTTGTGGATCACTCTGCAGCGCAACAGCCACAGCGGCCTCGGCCGTGAGCGGCGCGACGCCGTCCCAAGCCGGGCTCTCGCCGTCTACAGGGAGGCTCCACGCCTGCTGTGGATCTGCATCACCGGTGACGCGGGACGAGAGCGTGGCTGCTTCTCGAAGATGTGGTTGTGCGTCGATGTGTGTGCATCCCGAGGCGGACAGCAGCGACACACTGAGTATTGAGATAAAGATGGGCTTGGCCCTGAAGCAATCGGACATGCTGAATCTCCCGACAGGGATCGAGACACATCACACGGCGTGGGCGCATGACAACGCCAAGGCGAGCCGTGTGAACACGTGAAACGCGTGTCAGGATTCAGCAGTTGAGGATGACCACACCACGGTGTGCCGCGGCGCTCAGCCACGACGGAGGCGGTGCGTGTGCGCGGTGGGCCGGTCGATCCAGCATGGCCAATAGGATCTGCTGATCGTTGGCTAGCAGTGCGATAGCGAGGCTTGGTGCGCCGATCGTGTCGACGGGAGGTGTCCAGTCGAATGAGGGGGCGGGGGCCTTGATGCAGCAACTACACCGCGATTCACCTTCGCAAGGCGGGGGCGGCTGTTCGGCCGGAGCCTGCTGGCAGCAGGACGGGGCCGCGGCGATCTGTATTGGGGCCGAGCTGCTGCAGCAACTGCCTCCGGAAAGGCCTGCGACGACACAGCAGCACAGCGGCATCACGGCGGCTAGAAGCAGCGCGATTCCTTGGTGCAGCAGTCCTCGTCGGTGCAGTCGCATCGATATGACACTGTAACCCTCAGTTTGACCCCCCACAAGAACAACGCGTGTGATGAGGCGATGATGGACAGGGAACGTCGTTTTTCTCGGCAGCATTGGTGTCTGACACCTTTTCCTTGACCGACGCTGCATCGGAGGCATGGTTTCTCTGCGGCGGGACGGAAGAGAACCGCTGCACGGCTCCCGGATGGGTTAACAACGAGGAAGAGACGGATGACTGGACTCAGGAGACTCCAGGTAATGATTCTTGCGAGTGGCATGCTCGCGGCCGGCCCTCTGTGGTGGACGCAATATCAGGTGGTCAAACGCGTCAGCCCTGTCCGCTATGCCGATGCAGTGCAGCCGGAAGAGACTGCACTGCAGAAGCCGCAGCATGTCGCCGCAATTCGGGAACGCGCCGCCTGATCAGCGCGGTGATCTGCAGGTAGTTCCCACTAGGCGTGTCGTTGAGGGAAGCGACAAGCCAATCGCGAAAGGGACGCGCCGACTCCATCGGCGCGTCCCTTCCGCACTACGTTTTCGATCCACCTGATAGCAGGCCTCAGCCGACCATGCCCCAGTTGGCCAAGATGATGAGAATGTCCGTGGCACCGGTCATGCCATCGCCATCGATGTCCTCGGGACATCCGTCGCACGGGCCGAACGCGCCGATCACCATGAGCAGGTCATTCACGTCGACGATACCGTCCAGATTCACATCGCCCTCGAGCACGTCCACACAGTCGCCCAAGGTGGTGAAGTCACTCTCGATGAACGCCGGCGGCGTGCCGTCACCGCGGGACAGACCCACGATGCTGTCGTCACTGGACACGCCCAGCCACGCCAGTCGAATAAAACCGTCGTGGAACATCTCCATCTGGAAGGTGTTGCTGCCGGTGGCGGAGTACTCGGGCACGCCTTCGTAGGTGACCACCGCTCGATCATCCAGATCGGCAAACCGGATCGTCCCGCCATTGGACGGATTGAGGTCGTCCCACAGCATCGCCACTTGCACGGCACTGAAGTGCTCGCTCAGATCTTCGGTGTAGTCCGTAGAACCCTGATCGAACCGGACCATGCCATTGCTGCCGATGTACAGCGTGTCATGCGGCATGTCGTACAGATACACCGACGAAGTGACCGAGCGGGAAGCGTAATCATCATCGGACAACGAGAGCGACTCGCCGACATCCGGGCTCACCCAGAGTTCGTCGATGGATTCGATGCAAGCGTCATAGCCCTCAAACGTGCCGTTGGGCGTGAACGAGATGGACAGGCCATCGAGATCAAAGCCGCCAAACTGCTCGGTGAAGAAGTTGGGGATGTCTTCGGTGTGGAAGGTCCAGCATTCACCGCCCAGATCCCAGGCCGACTCATTGCCCGCGCGATCCGTAAGGACGACATGCACGAACCACTCCGTATCCTCGGTCAGACCAGCCAGTTCGATGGCATGCACCGTGTCGTAGGCACTACCAGATTGCACCGAATTCGCACCCGCACAACTAGTGCCGTAGTACACATCCACTCGCGCGTCTTCATTAGTGATCACATTGACCGTGGCACCAAAGGGTCCGACTTCGGAAATGTCCAGCTCTAACAGATTCGCGGCCGTGCAGTCCACGGTCGCCGTGGCGGCTACTGGAATGTCGATGCCACCATCGCCGTCGTCGGCATCAACGTAGGTGAGTGTGATGATGTCGCCTTCCGCTGCATCAAGGTCGGCGCCGAGCATGATGTCGGCAGTGAATGCGGCCGTGGCCGTGCCTGATTCCACCAACGTCACGTCAACGCTGTCTCCCGACGTACAGGCTAGGTTCACCTGCACCGAGTCGAGCTGATCGGGGTCGAGATCGAGATCGCAATCCACCACGCGCAGGCCAACGGTCGCACCGCAGGGCACTAGGCTTCCGCTGAGCGACGCGTGTCCGGCACTGGAGCAGTTCACCAGCAGAGGTGAGGCCTGTAGGCCGAAGTCTTGCGGGCCTTCAGCGATCGACGTAGCGGTGATGATCACGCGATACACGCCTGGCTGCGCGTTGTCGATCTGTACCTGCTCGATGTTGTTCAGGCTGTCCGGGCCGGTGCGGACGGCTGGCGCACCCGGGTCGCCGGGGACCAGTGTCCACGGCCAATGGGTCACACCTTGGGGGTCGATGATCTTGATGTCGATGTCGTTGACCAGGCTGGGTTCCACCAGCGGCGTAGCCGGCACATCGTTCCAGGCGATCGTCGCCTTCACCGTTGTCTGCCCGGGCTCGACAAAGATCAGCACTTCCTGTGTTTCACCGTCAGTGATGGTCTTCTCCGCCATGTTGTCGGCGCGAAGGTGATCGATCGCAGCCTGCGCCCGCACGGAGCCGTAGCCGTACTTGCAGTCGGGGCCCACATTGCCGCCATCAAATGCGGTGTGGGCGAGCAGCGCCTTGAGCGTGTGTCCTGCCATGTCGGGACGTTCGGGATACTGCGCTCGCCAGTCCTGCAGAATCAGGGCACTGATGCCGCACACCGTCGGGCTCGACATCGAGGTGCCACACTTGCTGTTGTAGCCGCCGCTGCTGGAGCAGCTTGTCACACCACCGTCACCATCACTCTGGCAGCCCGGGCCCGACACATCTGGCTTGATACGGCCGTCATCAGTGGGGCCCCAACTGGTGAAGTCGGTCACGGAATCGTCGTTGGAGTTCAGCGCGCCCACCGTGATGTGGTTCTTGGCGCACGCTGGAGGCGCAGTCGTGTTGAACTGATTGCCGCAGTTGCTGGTGCCGCGTTCATTGCCATTGGCCCACACGATGCGGATGTCACCGCCCAAGCCACCACGCGCGACATGGTCGATCAGATTGCTGGTGATGCCGTAGTTCCCGGTCCACTCGCAGGGGAATCCGTTCCAGGCGGTGTTGGTGCCAATGGAGTTGTTGGCGAGCACGCAGCCATAGTTGTTGATGGCGTCGCTGTAGTCCGCTTCGATGTCACCGGGATCGGTGTACAGGAACCCCTCGGACAGACCACCTTCCTGCTCGAAGCCGTAGCTCTCGATCGTGCATGCAGGGGCCATGCCGCGGTGGGTGCCGCCGGAGCCGCTGCCGTCGCCACCAATCGTGCCCGACACGTGCGTGCCGTGATCGGAGGTGCTGGATGAGTCGCGTTGCGTGAGTCGACCGCCGAAGTCGCCGTGCAGCGCCGCTTTGCCGCCGTCGTAGACCATCACGCTCACGCCTTCACCATCAAGCTCGTACGGGATCGCTTGCACGGTGTTCACTTCGGTGATGATCCGGTTGCTGTCATTCTGCGTGCGCATCTGGGGCAGCGCGGGTTCCACATACAACACGCGGTCGTCTTCAATGAGCGTCCAGATCATGTCGAAGGGCACGATGGCGACCATCGCGTTGATCGAGCGCATCGTGCTGGCGCGGCGGCCCATGGCGCGGGCGACGACATCATCGGCGGCGCGATCGAAGTCCACGCCTTGATGCAGCATCAGGTACACGGGGATGTCGGGGTTTACGGCGCGGGCGTTGGGGCCGGTCAATGTCCAGTGTGGCACTTCGCCGCGGGCAAGGCTCGGGTCAAGTTTCCACATGGGATCGATGTCACGCAGTTCCCGCACATCGGCGGCCTGCAGCACGGCCGCGGGATGCAGTGCGGCGTGGTCGAGGCGGGCGACATATCCGGCACCACCCAGAGGCGACAGCACGTGTACACCGGCGTCGGCCAGGTTGATTCGGGCGTCATCACTCGGTGGTCGGTCGAATCGAATGAGCACATGGCGGTTGCCTGGCTCCGTGGACCGTTGGATCAGATCCACCAGCAGTTCGGTGCCGCTGGCCGGTGCCCATGCCACGGTTTCAGCCCGGAATTGCCAGGCATCGGCTGTGGCGATCGAGGTCATCGTGCTCGCGAGCACGACCGAAGTGATGAATTGGCGCATGATGCACTCCTCAGGTCGCCGGCAGCACACCTCCTGCGCTGCCAGTGAACATTCAACAGTACCGGCTTCGGGCACGCGGGCCAAGCGGATTCGGGCTTTCCTGAAGATGGCGTCAATTGCTGTAGGCTGAGGCCATGATTGCTGCACTACTCGTCGCATCACTGCTCATCACCGACCCTGTTTCGCCACCAACGAACGCTGATGGCATGCCGCCGGAAGTGGCCAGCCCAGTGGCCCGCGGTGTGGAGTTGCTGCTGGACATGCAGGAAGGCACCACCCTTCGCGGCGGCCCATCTGAATGGCCTTATCAAGGGGTGTATCGAGTGAAGGGCAAGATTCCGATCGGCTACCGCGTTGGCGGCACGGGGATCTGTGGTGAGGCGCTGCTCCGCGCACCCGGCCTGGCGGATGACACCCGGCGGCAGGCCGCCATCGCCCGGGCGATCGACTTCGTCTGCCAGTCCTCCGGGCATGACCTGATGACACCCGACTACGACGGCGGCTATGACGTCCGCGGGTGGGGGTACTGCTACGGTCTGCGGTTCTTGCTTGCTGCTCGCGAACTCGATGTCGTTGCCGATGATCAGACCGAAGCGGTTGAAGCCGCGATCGACTTCTACACCGCGGCGCTGCAACAGATCGAGATTCCTCAGATTGGTGGGTGGACCTACTCCCGCCGCGACATCGATGCACCATGTGCCGTGAGCCCGTTCATGACGGCGCCCTGTGTGCAGACGCTGCACGAGGCAGCGGCCCAAGGTGAGACGGTCGACCGCGACGTGTTGATACGGGCGCTCGATGCATTGGAAATGAGCCGCGCCGATGCCTCGGGCAACGTGGCGTACTCGGCCAGGTCAAAGAACACAGGTGATGGTGAGTCGATCCCCGGTGCGATGGGGCGGATGACGGCGCTCGAAGCGGTGCTCGCACGGAGTGGGCGAGGCAGTGAAGCTGGAACACAGCGTTCGGTCGAGGCGTTCCTTGAGCACTGGGATGAACTCGAAAAGCGACGTCGCAAGACCGGTACGCACAAGGCGCCCTATGGCGTGGCGCCGTACTACTTCTTCTATGCCCACTTCCACGCGGCTGATGCGGTGGAGTTGTTGCCCGAGCCGCAACGCACGGCGCTCCGTGATCGCATCAATGAGCGGCTGTTCTCGGTGCAGGAAGCCAACGGCGCATGGAACGACCGGGTGTTCGAACGCAGCGCCAACTACGGCACGGCGATGGCCATGTTGGCGCTCATGAAGCCTTGGCTCAACGCCCCGGCGTCGATGCCCGAGGTTCCCGCCGTCCCTGCGGCCGATGCGCCACCGGCTGCGCCCTGAATCGATTCAGTTCGATGTCACCAAGCACATGCACGGTGCCTGCTGCAGGCACCCGTGTGTCTGTTTCGAAGTGCTCGAACACGACTTCGCCATCGAGTGTGGCGGTGATACGACGATCACGCATCTCAATGCGCATGTGATGGGGGCCGGCGGCGTCCACGTCGATCGGGATGCCGATGCCCTCTGGATCACCAGCTTCGGTGGGAACGGCCCTTAAGAGCACTTCGCAGTCGTGCGCCGGTCCCTCCCAATGCAGATCGATGTCGGCATTGGCGATGGCGGTGCGTTGGGCCGCAGCACGGTCGAATGACCCACGAGTGACGGCGGTGCGGTGTGTGGTGGCCCAGGTCACACCGTCGACGGGATCACCCTCTGCATCGCGGAACGACCAGCCGATGCGCGTCTGCATGGCGGGCCGCCAGTCATGCAGCGTGAGCGAAACGCGGGTGTTGTCGCGATCGATTCGAATGCTGCTGATTTCGAGTTGATCCTCGCCTTCGTCCATCCACCGGCGTGGGCTCCAGTGCGCTGATCCGTAGCCGCCGTGCCAGTGGTAGTTCCACTGCCGCACCGACCAGTTGGCTGGATCCGTGGCCGACACCGAATCGAGCGGGCGTTCAAATGTGAGTTGCACACCATCGTGCGTGGTGCGAATGGCTGTGGGCGTGGGCAGGGTGTCGTCACCGTCCACGTGGCGAATGCGATCGAGCGAACCGTCCCATGGTCCCCAGGTCTGCCAGCCCATGCACCCAGCGATCCAGAGATGGCCGTCGACGGGCGAGAAAGCGCCTCGAGCGGGGCCTGCCATCATGCGCCCCAGCGGTAGCACGACCGCGGCGCCCTGCGGCATGCCATTGACCTGTTCCTGCAGGATGTGCAGCAGCCAGCATTGGCCCCATGACAAGTGCAGGAGTTCGCCACCGAGCGGCCCCCAATGCTCCGGTGCGAACACCGGGTCGCCGGCGCTGTTGTCGCAGGCCAGCGGCATCCACAGCAGCGGCCGGTCGTACATCTCAATGTCGTCGTCGTGGGCGGCATCTATTAAGCCGTAGAAGCCACCTTCACGATTGAGGTCAAGTCGCGTGGCTGGTTGCCAGGTGCCTTGTTGTCCGCCGGTCGCCAACTGGCCGGTGGGGGACATGCCCATGCTGTTGCAGTGGCGAAAGCCCGTGGCGTAGACCTCTGCATCGCCGCGGCCGTCGGCCGGGATCTTGAGGATGCACCCGCCCGTGGGCGTGTGCCACCCGCCGTTCTTGACGAAGTACCAGTTGCCGTCCGGGTCGGTCTCCAAATTGATGTCGTAGCAGTGTGCATCACCGGGCGTGTGCCAACGGTTGTTGATGTTGCGGTACTCGTCGGCTTCGCCGTCGCCGTTGTGGTCGATCAGCTCGGTGAGCTGCCCACGTTCGATGACGAAGATGCGATCGTCCACCACCTTGATGCCCAGTGGTTGGTAGAGCCCGGTGGCGAAGCGTCTCCATTGCGGGGTGTCAGTGTCGACATCAGACACCATCCAGACATCACCGAAGAGTGTGGACACCACGATGTCGCCATCAGGCATGAAGCCAAGCCCGCCAAGGAACATGAGGCTCTGCCAGGGGTTCTCAAATGGTGGGGCTATGCGCTCGTGCACGTAGGGGCCACTGGCGCCGACCTGTTCGATGGAGCTCGGCAGTGTGTCAGGCCAGCGAGCGGTGCTTGGCCCCTTCAACTTGGCATGCAGATTCGCCGGTGTCGGTGCGCCGCGTACCTTGGCGTGCACGATGACAAAGCGGCGGGGGGTCTTGGACGCACGGATGATTGCGTCGTTCCCTTCTCGTTCGACGTCACCGATCAAGGTCACGTCAGAATCTGGAAGGGCGAGCCGATAGGTACTGGAGCCCGCGCCAATGTGAACGTGCCGAAGTAGCACCCATTCGCCGTCGATGCGTGCCATGGTGGGCCACTCGAGGACCCGCTTTCTGTTCACTCTGTAGTCGAGGATGACATCGTCGCCACGCAGGTGGACGGCGTTGAATCGGCCGACATCTGGGGGCAAGGGAAAGCACCAGCTCCTTCGCTCGGCGGCGTCATCACCATCAATCCGCCACGCCTGCGTGGGACGGTGCACAAAGGTGTGCTCGACCGGGTTGCCGGGAATGTCCATCAGGCCGAAGCGTTCGTCGGAGTGCCGCAGGTAGCCGCCGACCCAGCCGCCTTGACACTGCAGCAGATTGCGGTCGTACACCAGCATGGCTTCGGGGGCGCCGTTCTTGCCGCCAAGGCGAATGCCCAAACCCTTGTGGGCTCGGGTGATCTCTTGGAAATTGTCATCGCGAATGACGATCGTGGCGCCGTACACCGGGCCGTAGTCGGTGTGCATGAATCGGTCGTCGCGAATCTTGGCGTCGCCGAAACGTCGCCACTCCGGGTTGCCCCATTGCGCGTTGATGTCGGGTGTCCAGTTGCGGACGTCCGCTTCATCCGTATTGGTACGAGATGCGTCCTGAGCAAGAACGACGGAGAGCAGCAGTACTGGAAGATGCAACAGCATCAACGCAGGCTACAGAATTGGTGCGTCACGCCGAAGGGGCGGCCCGGTTCAGCCGCACTCACCCCAAAGGGCCAGCAGTGCAAGGAGGTCTTCCACGCCCACCTCCCCGTCGCCGTTGAGATCGACCTGGGCGTCGGCATCGCCCCAGACAGCGAGCATCGCGAGCAGATCTTCCACGCCCACTTCGCCGTCGCTGTTGAAATCGCCTTCACAACCGGCACTCCCGCCGAGCGTGCCGTCGTTGTTCACATTCTGCGCCCACGCCCGGTCGCTGCCATCGCGGCCATCCAACCAGGATGCCACGAGCATGTCGTCGTGACTCACTAGCGACAGATCACTGCGATCCGCATCAGGGCCACCCATAAGCGTCTCCCAGGCGGAGGCTCCGGTGCTCGAGAGCGCGGCCGAATGCGCTGTGCCCGAACCGGTGACATCCAAGTTGAGCCAGCCGACGCACGCGAGCGCGCCTTGTTGCACCGCATGCATGTCGTGCGGGGTTCCGCTTGAACCCACAGCCGTGATCTCCACGCCTGCAGTGCCCCACAGCAGGTCGCCGGCCATGTTCACACGGGCGGCCTGCACACCTCGATCAGCTTGATTGGATGTCAGTCGTGTGCAGAATACGGTGGCTTCGCCGGTGGTGGCATCGAAGCATGCAGAGGGACCGGTATGCAGGAGATTGCCGGATGACAAGACCTGCAGGCCGCTGGACCCCATGGCTATCGTGCCATCGGCGTCGATCCACTGCACATAGGACTGCAGGTCGCTCGTGTTGTACCACGTGAAAATGGAGCCGCCGGCGTCGTCAACGATGAACTCGGGGTAGTTGCCGAATTGCAGCGACCCGGAGGTGAACACACTCACGCCCGGCACTGCCCATACCAACGACCCATCAGCGCGAATGCACTGTGCCTTGAGTCGCTTGGGGCCAGTGAACGTGGTCCACGCCACCAGGCTGGCGATCACGTTGTGGTCGGACGAGGGTTGCAGATCGGACATCGACAGAGAACCCGAATCACTGAGCTCCACCGGGGCAGCCCACATCAGCGAACCATCTTCTGCGATGCGGTGCACCTTGGACAGTTCTTCATCCATCCAGCCTGCAGCGATGAAGCCGTCGTTGAGTTCACACACTTGGGCGTTGGCGTGGTAGCCGCCACCATCGCCGAAGTTGTGATACCAACGGATTGATCCGTCGCCATCAATACAGATCACCTCGGTGTTGGCACCGTCCGCGGTGGCCACGGCACACCCGGTGCCCGCGGCGCACAGGTCGAAGTCCTGAACGTATGACAGTGATTGATCGAGTACCTGGATCGGCGAGGCGAACACAGGCGTACCCGAGGCGTCGATTTTCTGCGCCATGATGTCGTATCCGGCCCCAGCGTCGTACCAGGCGATCCACGTGCCACCATCGGGGCACGCGATGCTGTGACTGACAGCGCACTGCTCTTGATCGCCGGACACGAGCGTGTTCACGGTGGCATCATCGGACCACTGGGCGTGGCACTGCACGGCACCGCCAAGCAAGGGCAGTGCAGCAGCGGTCACCAGGGCGTTCATTGATCGCACGGATCGTCTCCTCTTCGCCGCACCGATCACTCGCTGCGACGCTTCATCATGGCACAGGCCCATGGTCATGGCGATAGCGAAATGAGAATCAGCGGGGGCAGGAGCCCCAGGCGCCGATCAGCAGCAGCATGTCGTCGATGTTGACCGTGCCATTGAGGTCGAAATCAGCTGAGCAAGGATTGCCGCATGGGCCCCATTGGGCCAGCAGACTCATGAGATCGTCGATGTTGACATGGCCATCCGCATCGATATCGCCGATGCACGGTGCCGACTCGCTGCTGCGCACGCTCAACAGTGAGGCGATGCCACGTGCATTGGCGCTGCCACCAACCGTGACCAGTTCCACGACGCCATCACCCGATACGTCTCCAGCATCTACGAGCACGACCCCTTCGTCCTCAGCCGTGTCCACCGACGTGAAGAGCAGATTGCCGTTGTTCTGCAGCACGCGAACGCGCGGCTCGCCGTCTTCATACGCGACCACGGCAAGATCGATGTCGCCGTCGAGATCGAAGTCGATGGCCGTGATGTCTGTCGGCGACTCACCGACGGGCACGGCGATGGGCGGAAGGTATGTGCCGATCGAATTGGGGTTGTGCCGCAACAGAACGACGGTGCTGTTTTCAGCACTGGTGTAGGCGAGATCCTCTAGCCCGTCACCGTCGTAGTCGCCCGCAGCAACGCCGCCAAGTTCAGCGCCCACTGGATACAGGTCGAAGTTCAGGAATTGACCGACAGACAATCCGCCGGCACCGGACTTCACGACCATGCTTCGGCCGTTCGCCGTGCCACCGTGCACGATGATGTCCTTTTGGCCTTCGTCCTCGGAAGGGTCTCCGAAGATGGGAATAATGCCCGGCCCGGATCCCTGGTTGCCGCCGCCACCGAGTCCGCCGCGAATGCCGCTGCCGGATATCCACCATTGCCAGGCGCCTTCGCCATCGCCATTGGTGTCGTCGATACATGCCATCAGGTCCACCGGCTGAAACTGGTCCAGATCGGCACGCGTCACGCACAACACGGGTCCCGTCGCGGGCAGCGTGTGGGGCACGAAACCGTCGGATGGATCAGCGTCGGTGTTGTACAGCACAAGCACGTCGTTTGACATCGCGTGACCGACGGCAAGATCCTCGGTGCCGTCGCCATCGAAATCGCCGCTGGTCAGGTCAATCGGACCGTCGTGGACCGGCAGCAGAATCTGCTGCGCAACACCGCCCTCGCCGTCATTTTCGAAGATCGCCAACATGCCCGGCGATCCAGCGAATGTGACACAGATCTCCTCAGCCCCATCATTGGTGAGATCGACCACTTCGACGGCCGTCGGGGAACCTGGAACGACTACCGCGCTGGGATCATCGAAGCCCAGCAGCCCTTCCAGTGAGACCACTTCGAGCGATACCTCCCATGCTGCAGTGTTTTCACAGTCAGGGTCATCGCAATCACCGCCATCACAGCCAAATTCCGGGCAATTGAAGTAGATGGGCACGCCATTCCATGAGTAGGTGCCGTCATCGCAATAGTTATCGCCCACCCAATAGTCAGGCGCGCAATTGCCGTTGCAGTCTTCAATTTCGCCATCAGGACAGTTGTTGCGTCGGCCAGGGGCGCCGTAGATCAACTGAAACGCTTTGCCATCTTCTAAACCCGGCAGCACGATCAACTCGAAGAGCGAACCGTCAGGGCTACTGTCGCTTGTTAACAGTGTGATCCGATCGCCAATTTTGAATTCACTACTTGTGGACTGCACGCTGAGGGTGCCCGACAGGTCGACCCACTCTGCAGAGGCGACGGTGGTGGCGTTCGGGTCGATTGTGTAGGCGAGGGAAGATCCGCTGTGCACAACAAGACCACCATCAATGCGTGCGTCCATATTGGACAACGCGAGTGTTCCCGAAGACTGCTCGCCATTGCCGACCGACACCTTGCCATTGATTCGAGCTTCGCCTGATTTTAGAAGCAAGTGTGATGCCCGAACAAGTGGGTCAGCGCCAATATCTAAATCACCTCTGATAAACCGTAGAGAATTGTTGAAATGCAGATCCATGTTGCTGTACAGAACTTCGAAGCCGCCATCCCATACCTGCTGATCAAAACTGACCGTGTGCATGGGTTCGAGCAATAGCGAGAAGAGCCCCGTTGTGAAGTTAGGTCCGGGGGGTATCGTCCATGCATTCTGATCTGATAGTTCTCCAAGGTCGCCACCGTCATAAATGGATCGATTGAAGGATTTGAACTCCAGAACACGTGCCTGTGGCGTTTCGCCAAACTCACTTGTGCATCCACCTAGTACACCATCGACATCGTCACAAAGACGGCCACCTAGCCCGTCTTCGAGTATGGGGTTTGAAGCTACAAGAATTTCTGCGGGTAGCCATTCATTTCCAACAAGAACCCAAGAGCAGATAGCTCCAGCATTGATGGACATATAGTTGGAGCCCGGTGCGCCAATGGTTAATCGTGGCGTGGCACCATCTTGGATTAGTACGTCGTTGCCAAACCAGTCATAAGCGCCCTCAAATGGCGAATCACAGGCCAGTTTTAAATCAAACGTTGACCAGTTAGATCGCTGAAAGACGCATGCCTTTCCGGCGGCTTCACGAAATCCACCTTCTCGATCGCCAACGGCGAGATAGTCGCCATCTAAATCCACAGAAATTCCGAATGTCTTTGCATGGGTTAGTCCTGATATCGAATCACCGTGAAGGGTGGCAATTTCTTGCCAAGTCCACCAAGTGCTTGGGGATGCCCCATAGATTTTCACACTTCCCACACCATCGTCGCCGGTGTTGCCTACCGCCAATTGCAGACCATTACTGACGGGTTCCATGTCGAGACTGACGCCAAAAGCACTGAACTCTGCGCCGTCCCAGTCACTATCCGTTAGCCGGAAGGTGGAGTTAACACTTCCATCGCTATTAATAATGACCATGGCGACTTCACCTTCCGCGCCCACTGGCACCATCGTGGAGGGAAGGCCGATTGCTACCCAACGGAAGGACCCCCCAACTTGGGTGGCGATATCTTTGCCCAGTCGGAAGCCAAAGTCAGAGAATATTTCGGCGGGTTCAGACCAGACACCGTTTTCATCACGCTGAGTCATCCACACATGAGCGCCAGTGAAGTTTGTGAAATCAGTTGCTCCGATGATGGCGACATCGCCATCGATCGTCAGAGCTGAACCGAAGGTGCCCCAGTTGTTCACAGCAGCAGGCGTACTAATTTGGTTAACAGTGTCGAGTATCCACGGGCTTGACGATGTTGTGCGGTTGTAAACGTGCACTACATCTTCACCGGGATCACCGATCAAAAGTGTGTTACCGCTGCGAGCCATTGTTGTAGCAAAATTGTCATCAGTTCCGTTTGCTCCGCTCGCGGTTGGGTCAATGATCTCAGCACTTTGGGTTCTTACTGCGAGTGTGGGACGAAGATCCTCTTGCCAAGTTCCATCGTCTCTAAGTGTGTAGTAGAAGGCTGCCCCGGTGCTCCACCATTGGTTTGGGGTCTCTGCGCCAGGCGCGCCGACCATGAGTTTTGTATTGCTCAAAGCGAGACTTTTTCCGAAGTGATCGATTGCACTGCCGAGGTAATTCAAGATGCGTGCTTGTGGGGACCAGAAACCGCCCGAAGGGGACCATGTGAACATGGCCACATGGCCCGACCAACTGCCTTGGTCATCAGCGAAAGGGACGCCAACAGCAAGTCGTTCATTGGTGATACTTACTGCAGCCCCAAACTCCGTGCGAGCCTGAATAGGTGTGTCCACAATCGCCGTATCTGCCGCCCATGTGGAATTCGTATATGTCCATGTCTGTACATGGCTGGGTTCATTGCTGTTGTATGCAGCGGGTGCGCCTATGGCTATTCGCTGGTCATGGATGTCGACACTTGAGCCGTAGTAGCCTGAAGTCTCCGCCCAAGGTCCTTGTGGCCCGACGTTCTGTATGAAGTTCCACGTTCCCCCAGCAATACTGTAGACCCATGCGGCTCCATGGTTCACGCCTGCGGTATGCGTGTCCGGTGCGCCAATAACTACACGGTCGTCATCGACAGCGATTGCTAGTCCAACGCTGATATATGTCGTTCCACGGCCGCCAGATGGCGGTGGCATATTTACCGGCTCAAGTGATCGGTTCAGCGACCAAAGAAAGGTTGATCCAACACTCCACGTATTCGCATAACCAGGAGCTCCCATGAGTACGGATGTGCCATCGATAGCAACGCTTTCCCCAAGCCGATCATAGGCGTCGCCGCCGGCCAGATACAATTCATGTTGCAAGGCCCAATTGTCGTTCACATAGTGGAAGACAAAGCCACGTCCCTGTGCTTCTTTGCCGTCTACGATCGCGCCTGGTGCGCCGACGATAATTCGTACACCATCAGTATGCACAGATTTGCCGAATGTAGAATCAGTATCGTTCAGTGAAGTATGTTGGACAAGGCTGCCTTCATAGTTCCACTCGCCTACTGTTTCATCCCATCGATAAACATGGGCGTCGCCTCTACCTTCCCATGTGTTGTTGTGTCCAGTACGAGGGCGGCCAACGACAGCAATTTCGCCAGCCATGCTGACGCTCCAGCCAAAGTCATCATCAGCCATCGAGTTGGGGTGCATCAATCGTTGCGACCAATCAGGACACCATTCCACCGGTGGGTCGCCTGCAACCGCCGTAGTGTGTATGGCAAGTAAGACGGTGGCAAAGATTAAAAAGGCGGTTGCAGTTCGCATGTCTCGTCTCCCTCAGTCACCCCTGAGCAGTGACCGACGTCAATTGTGACAGGCTCGGCGATATCCGCCAATCGTGAATCAAGAAATAAAGTCGGCCCCGTATGGGGACTCACCAGAAACGCCAATACAGCGCCGCAACGGCCACCAACAGCAGAGCGCTGGCCACGGGCAGCCCGGACCATCGAGTCAGATCGACTCGTGCGTCGTTGGGCAAGGGGCGAGGGGTGCACGGTGCCTTCACGCTCCAGATCCACTGCATCGCCATCAACACCAGGAAGATGATGAACATGTGGTAGAGGAATGCCATCGCGGAGTAGTCGTGTACGGCCTGCACCATGTCACTTTCGATCGAAGCGGGGTCGATCATCCATGAGGGCAGGCGGCTGATCAGATAGAGCGCAGGACCAACGATGAGCGACGCCTTGGCTGCAGCAGCCGGCACACGGGGAATCAGCAGCCCGGCAACGAAGACCGCAAACGTGGGCGCCGATACGAACCCCCAGATTTCCTGGATGTAGTTGAACACGCCGTCAAAGCTGTGAATCACCGGTGCCCAGATGCACGCGGCAATGGCGAGCAGTGTTGTGGAGATGCGACCCACGCGAACCGCGCGCTCGTCCGACATGTTCTTCTCGACATGCGTGCCCCAGATGTCGAGCGTGAAGACGGTTGCAGCGGAATTCAGCCCGGAATTGAAACTGCTCAGCACGGCGCCAGCAACGGCAGCAAGCATGAGCCCGAGCATGCCGGTGGGCAGCAAGGATTGCAGCAGGTCGGGATAGGCGGCGTCCGGGTTGGAGGCGTCGTACTGATCGCCCAGCAACTGCACGGCCATCATGCCGGGGATCACCACGAGGAAGGGCAGCGCCAGTTTGATTGCGGCGGCGAACAGGATGCCCTTCTGGCCTTCCCGCAGTGACCCCGCGGCTAGCGTGCGTTGCACGATGAACTGATTGAGCCCCCAATAGAAGAGCACCGGGATCCACAGGCCGGTCATCAAACTGAGACTGGGGATCTCCGGGTCGTCCCACGCGCGAACCACGTGCAAGGCGTCTGCATTGGCTTTGGTGAAGTTGGTCCAGCCGGCCCACATGCCGTCGCCGCCACCCAACGCGATCAACGCGAGAATGAGCACGAGCAAACCGCCAACCAACAGCGCGGTGCCTTGCAAAAGATCAGACCACACCACGGCGGTGAGTCCGCCAGTGATGGTGTAGACGCTGGCGAAAATGCCGATCCCCCAGACCACGGTGAAGAATGCAACGGAGTCGGCAGTTTCCGGAGTGAGGTTCCACCAGGCGGCCATGTGTACGTTGAGGTCAAACACACTCGTCAAGAAGACGGCGCCGCCGTAGAGCACGGTGGCCAGCACCGTGAGCACGAAGAACACCACCATGAGCACGGCCAGAATGCTGCGGGTGCCGCGGTCATATCGGTACTCAAGAAACTGTGGAATCGTGGTGATGCCCGACCGCAAGAAGGTGGGTAGCAGCCACCAAGCCACCAGCACTAACGCCGGAACGGCGAGCCACTCGTAGCTGGCCACGGCTAGGCCGCTGTTCGCGGCGTTCCCCGTCATGCCGACGAAGTGCTCGGTACTGATGTTAGACGCGATCAGTGAGAAGCCGATCAGCCACCACGTGAGCTTGCGTCCCGCGAGGAAGTACTGGTCACGTGTGCGTTCGCCTCTGGACACCCACACGGATACCACGGCAACAACCACAAGGGCGGCGATGAAGATGACGAGGTCAAGCACGGGTGGACTCCAGCAACAACCCCCTCCATTCATCGAGAGCCTGAGCCAGTGCGATCGACGCATCGTGCGTCACCATCGGCCAGGCAGGTTCGATTGTGCCTGCAGCCATGCACGCGGTCAACGCGCGGGCTTCCAGTGAAAAACAGTCCATGGGCCCATCGACATGCGTCGGTTCACCGTTCACGATCACCGTGCCCCGCGTGCCCTCACGCAGTGATTCGGGAAGGAACGGGCAGGGCAGGTGCAGCGTGCCCGCATCTCCATGCACGGTGGTGCCCATGCCGGTGGCCTCGGTGATCGACGCATGTATGGCCGCGGTCATGCCGCCGTCGAAAGTGAGCGAGGCGTGGGCGTCGGCGTCTACGCCCGTGGTGTCGAGCGTGCCCGATGCTTGCATTGAGGTGGGAACGGCGAACTGGTCGTCGCCAGCGGCCAGCAGCATGGCGATGCTCATCACGTATCCACCAATGTCGAGAATGGCGCCGCCGCCGAGCGCAGGATCTCGCAGACGGTGGGTGGGCTCGACCTCAGCGGTGAATCCGAAATGGGCTTCAACATGTGCCGGCGTGCCGATGGCGCCGGCGCGAATCGCTTGCACCGCATGTTCGATCTGCGGATGACAGCGGTACATCCATGCTTCGATCAGGGGTGTGCCGTGGCGGCGTGCAGCGGCGACCACGGCGGCCGTGTCAGTGGCAGCGCAGGTCATTGGCTTTTCGCACAGCACGGCCACGCCACGTTCAAGAGCCACATGGGCGAGTTCAGCATGCATCGGATGTGGTGTGGCGATGTAGATCGCGTCGGCATCGGACAAGGCCTCATCGATGTCCGTGCACGGGGTGCCGCCATGGTCTGCACAGAATGCTTCAGCCCCGGCCTGTGTGCGGCTGAGTACCGAGCCGACCTGGCCGGACTTCGATGTGGAGATGCACGTGGTGAAGACTCGCGCGATGGCGCCCGTCGAGGCGATGCACCAGCGCGTGTCCTTGGGATTCATGTGGACTTCAGTGCCGCTACATCCCGGCCACTGGGCGATTGGAACACCGCCAGATCAAACTCGGGCACCGAGGCAAGCAGGTGGTCGAAGATGTCGGCCTGGATGCCCTCATAGGGCACCCAGCGATTGTCGTTGCTGAACACGTACAGCTCGATGGGTAATCCATCGGGGCCCGGCTGCAAATGACGCACGAGGAACGTGAATCCCTCGGTGTGGATCTTGGGGTGCTGCCGTAGATACGCCTCGATGTAGGCTCGAAACACCCCGACATTCGTCTGTTGCCGACCGTTGATCTGTTCTGTCGTGTCCACCTGATGTTCGGTATTCCAAGCGTCGACATCGGCAATGCGGCGATCAAGTTCATCCTTGAGCAGCGTGAACTTCTGGTATCGCTGCAGATCGTCGCGGCCCACGAAGCGGATCGTCGCCAGATCAATCGTGATCGAGCGCTTGATGCGGCGCCCGCCGGATTCAGACATTCCTCGCCAGTTCGTGAATGGGCTGGTGACCAGATCATGCGCCGGCACGAGCGACACGGTCTTGTCAAAGGCGCGAATCTTGATCGTGGTGAGGGAGATCTCTTCCACGTCGCCGTCCACGCCCTTGCTGGGAATGGTGATCCAGTCGCCCACACGCACCATGTCGTTGGCGCTCACCTGAATGCCGGCGACCAGGCCGAGGATCGAGTCCTTGAACACCAACATCAACACCGCCGCGATGGCACCAACACCGGAGAGGAACCACCACGGTGACTTGTCGAACAGCACGCTCATCATGAGCACGATGGCCACGAAGGTGAGCACAAGTTTGAGGGCCTGAGAGATACCCTGAGCTGGCACCTTGTCGTCGAGGCCGAGTTGGGCGATGACTTCCTCGCCCACTTCCAACAGGCCAAAGGCCGTCAGCAGCAGAACGAAGATTGCATAGATCTCAATGGCCGGTCGAAGCCAGGTGTCCACGCCGTATGCGGCAAATGCCGGAAGTGCGACGGCGAGCAACACAACCGGCACGAGATGGGAGAGACGCTCGAGCACCTTTTGATCGATGATGGCCTGCGCCCAACGTGTCTTACTCTTGCGCAACGGCCGCAGTGCGATCGTCTTGATGCCCCACTTGGCGATGCAGTTGGCAATCCAGCACACACCGCCAACGACCACCACAGCAATGAGCACCGCGATGGTCTCGCTCCAGAACGTGCCGATCTCCCAGGATGCGGTCCAGGCTTGAAGTTGATCGAAAGCCTTGGCGACGGCTTCGCTTGCAGCCGAGTCGTCGAGAAGAAGTGGGCTGCCAGCCTCGGTAGGGGTGCTGTTCATCACAGGCAGAATAGAAGATCGTTCCGCGCCGGGCGTTTGCTACTAGATTGAAGGCATGTCGATTGCAGTGATGTGCATTGCCCTTGTGGGCGCAGGCGTCAGTGGCACGCCTGATCAGGTGCG
>JAKVBV010000028.1 GCA_022446965.1 Phycisphaerales bacterium | reverse complement strand
GCACTGCGGGTGTCAGCGACCTGCCCATGCCGCGATTCGCGGCCGCGCCGAACCGGTGAACAGGAGCGGCGGTGTCTGGTCGCCCTCCATGTCGAGCCCTTCCGTCTCTTCCACCTCCACCACCAGATCCACGGTGGCATTCATCAGCCAACGTCCTTCGTGGAACTCCAGCCGGAATGGCTGCAACGTGCCCCCACTGTCCAGCGATTGTGTGACACCTTCGAGCAACGGCCAGGTGCCGGTAGTGTCGGTCCATCGCATCTGGTTGAGCCCGGCATCCCACGTCACGGTGATCCAGTCGCCGGCGGGCATTTGAATGCTGAGCGTGTCAGTGTCCATTTGCGTGGTGGATGGCGATGGCGGCAGTGGCGTGAAATCTACGCCCGATCGAATGAGGGCCTGCAATCGCTCCACGATGATTCGCCCCTGTACGTTGGCAGACACTTCTTCTGCCGAAGCCCGATAGGCGCGAAACGAGACGTCCAACGCGACAAACATCGCCGTCAACAAGATGGACGACAACAACAGTGCGATCAACACTTCGATCAAGCTGAACCCACGCCGCGGGCGCTTCACAGAGCGCCACCTTCCACATAGGAGGTCGGGTCGGCGAAGCATTGCAGCGGCCAGGGGATGCCGTCGGGTAGTTCCGCATCGGGGTCGTACCGCAATTGAATGTGACCGTACCCATTGAACTGAGGATGGCTCGAGTCGACACCTTCTCCATCACCATCGGACGCACCGAAGTACCCGATGGTGGTGTTAAAGGCGTCAAGTGAACCCCCGTAGTACAGCGGGCCCATGTCCGATTCGGGATGGAATGTCATCAACAACGTGCCGTGCACGTCGGCGCTGCCACGGATGTCCATGATGCCCGACACGATCGTGCCGGTCAGTTGCACATGAGCATTGCCGTTGTCGAACGGTCCCACATCAACCGACCAGCCCGGCAGCAGCACAGTGCTCTTGGCCAGTTCTTCACGATCCTGCTCCGGCAAGCCGTACAGCAGCATGCGGAGGATCGCGCCGTCGGGCTGCGCGAGCAGATCGTCGTCTTCTGGATCGATGAAGATGCGGGTGTCACCGGTCAACTGAATCTTGTTGCGCCAATGCGTGTACTGCAGTGGCCGCTCACCCGCGATCGAACCGAGGAATGTGCACGAGTCGAAACGAAGATTGTTTGATTCGATCTTGGTGTCGGATGGTGCCGGTGGATAGCCGGGTGTTTCGGGCAGTTCTTCGAAGCGAGGCTGCACCACGCCACCTTCGCCGAACTCGAGAGACCCCACATAGTTCCAATTGGGACTGGTGCACGCCTCTTCCGTGTCGATCCAGGTCACGCCGATGAACGTGCAGTTGATGAAGAGGCCATTGGTGCCACGGGGAATGACCACGTTGCTGAAGGTCATGTTGCGATACACCGGTCGGTCGTACAGGTCGTAGGCGCCCGCACTGCCGTAGGGCACGCTTTCTGTCGGCGTGATTTCGCCACTCCACCCACCGTTGGCCATCAGCTGCGTTGAGAACGACGCCCCCGCCTGCGCGGCCGTCTCGAACCACGTGGTGGAGTTGTTGAACATGTCGTTGGTGATCTCGGCCATCTCAGGTTCGGTCACGTTGAACCGCACCGCCGGTGCCAAGGGGCCGGGGAAAATCGGGCCGTGCACACTGCTCTGCCATGGCACACCGCGGACTGATTCCCACGTCCCGCCATCCACGGCGAATGCGAGATCGCCGTTGATCTTGGCGTACCGATCGAGGTCGTCGATGATGCCGTCGCCGTAACCCAGCGCGGTGTCGAACGCGTCCACCTGACCGTCGTCGTTGCGATCGGACCGCGCATGATCCAGCAACCCGCCCAGTTGCGGGTCGTCGGTGAACTCCTCCGGCAGCGCCCCGTGTCCCGCCAGAAAGGCGAGGTCCTGGTCATAGACCACGCCGCCGGAGGCATTGGCGTCGTACATGCCGAGAAAGAGATCGAAGTCGTCCACGTAGCCGTCGTGGTTGTGGTCAGCCAGTTCCGGCGCCGTCAGTCCAAGCGCCTCGGAGGGGTGATTGGGTCGCAGCCGATTGTCGCCGTCGACATCAAACGAGATCACCTGGCCATCAAGCAGGTCCAGCTGGCCGTCGAGTGCCTCGGAGACATCGCGAAAGTCACTCACCACGGTGAGCGGAGCTCCAAACGTCGATTCCAATTCACCTGGCTGCAGCCCGTAGAACGTGCCCACGGGCCCATCCACCAGCACATTGCGACCCAACATGATGCGCGTAGGCGTGAGCAGGGCGAACTCGATCTTCTTGGCCAGTTCGAACCGCATCGTGATGGTGCGGGAGATGTCGCGGTCACGGCCTTCGCTGGTCACCTTGACCGCATCGCCATCCCACTCGTAGCGGATGCGGAACCACGGGGCGTCGCCGCCGTCATGCAGCGGAATGCCCTGAGATCGTGCCCACAACCCTGACCCATCGAGCTCGCGATCGACCAACACGCCGTCCACGACCACGGGTGGATGCACATCTGCATGGCCATGTGCATCGTGCACGAGATGAAGCAGGCCTGAACCAGATGGCGATGTGACGACGTAGTCATCTGGAGGACGAACGATCACCGTGCCGTCGTCGGTTGTCCACGTGCCGCTCCACAGTCGAGCGCCGAAGCCCCCCGATGTGGTGCCCCGCTCCACGGTGAACCGTGCGGATTCCAATCGAAGACGCCGTGATGCAAAGTGCAGGCCGCTTTCGGCGGCGCTGATCGCCCTCGATACCGATACCGCGCTTTCAGCCGTGCGTACGTTGCCGTCAGCCACCACGGTCATCGCCGTGATGACGGCTGCAAAGAGCACGAGGAACATCATTGTCAGCACGCTCGTGATACCGCGCCGTGAAGAGGTGTCATTCACCATGACTGCACCCATGTGACGCTGGTGATGAACTCCGCGGGTGCCCCTGGCTGTGGCGGTGCCGACACATCCACCCGCACACGAAGTACGTCGGATGTGCCCGGGGCCACCACTTGCGTGAGGTCCGCAGGATTGACCGCCACCACGGTGACGGCCTGTTCCCAGCCTTCCATGTCGACGAGCACGGTGCCCGCGGCATCAATGGGGCCACTTGTGCCGGCAAAGACCAGCCCGTCCCAATCATCGATGTCGTCGAAGTCGGTCACCACCGACTCGCCTGGTTCCATGCCCCAGTACGCCGTCCCTGTGACGGGATCCCAGGGCGAAAGGTTGAAGCAGCGTTCACGAATCTCGTTGCCCAGCCGCGCCGCACGTGCGGCCCGGGCACCCCATGCGTTCTGACGATGCACCGTCTCTTGCGCCAGCACCAAGGCCAACACCCCGGTGCCGACGATGACGATTGCCAACGCCGTTTCGACCAGCGTGAAGCCGGCGCAATTCCGATTGGGTCGTTGCCGTGTCATCAGCTGACGATGGAGCTCATCTTGAAGATGGGAAGAATGATGGCCATGGCGATGAAGCCCACGAGTGACCCCATGGCCACGATCAACAGCGGCTCGATCATGCCGGTCATCGTCTTGATGGCATCCTTGAGCAGCCGCACGTAGTACCGGGCGATCTCTTCGAGCACCTCGCCGAGGCGGCCCGACTCCTCGCCCGCGGCGATCATCTGCACCACGCTGCGGGGCAGCAGCTGCGTGTCCTTGAGCTCCGCATTGATGCGCTTGCCTTCGCGCACGGATCGACCCACGCACCGCCACAGCCTGCGGTAGTGCGTGTTGCCGGAAATGTCGCTGGTCACGACCAGTGAATCGAGCACGGGCACGCCGGCATTGAGCAGTTCCCCCATGGTCTGCAGAGATCGACTCACGTAGAGCGCCCGAAACATGGGACCGAATAGCGGCACGCGGAGACGGAGGCGGTCCCACCAGCTTAGCCCTGGACCGGTTCGGACAATTGCCATGAACCCACCGATGGCCACCACCAGACCACACAAGGGAATCCACCACCACTCGACCATCCAGGACGACAGGCCCATGAGGAACGTGGTCGGACCCGGGAGGATCTCTTCCTTGCCTTCGAACACTCCGGCGAAGCGCGGCAGCACGAAGGTGAGCAGGAAGATCGTCACACCGATCGCCATGGTGGCGATCACACCGGGATAGATGCTCGCGCCCACGACCATCTTGCGCGTCTCCAACTGCTGTTGAAGAAAGGCGGCGATGCGATCGAGCATCCGGGCGAACGACCCGGACATTTCCGATGCACGCACCATGTTCACGTACAACGCATTGAAGTGTCGTGGGTGACGAGCCAGTGCCTCGGAGAACGACTTGCCACTTTCCACATCGCTGCGCAACTGCTGCAAGATCCGCTTGAAGACAGGCTTGGACTGCTGCTCGGCGATCCCCTCCAGAGCCTGCCGCACATTGATCCCCGCACGCACCATGACCGCCAACTGGGTGGTGAAATCGAGAATGTCCTTCTGCGTCGGCCCTGATCCGGCATTGAGCACTTCCCAGACTCGCGCCCAGTCGATCTTGCGCGTGCGCGCGATGGGCACCAGTTGCATCACCTGACGATTTTGCGCACGAAGCGTTGCAGCGGCCGCGGCAGCGCTGTCCGCCATCATCTCGCCGGTGTCGATTGCACCGGTGGCAGCACGAACTTGATAGCGATAGTTGGGCATCGGTCGGGTCCTCAGGCGGCCAGGGCACTGTCCATGGCATCAGCATGGCTGGCATGTGAAATGGCATCCTCACGAGAGATCATGCCGTTGAAGAAGAGCGATTGGATGGACGCATCCATCGAGACCATCCCCTGCCGACGGCTGGTTTCGATCACGTTGGGAATCTCGAAGGTGCGAGCTTCACGAATCAAGTTGCGCACGGCCGGTGTGCAGAGCAGGATCTCCACCGCAGGGGCCATGCCGCGTTGGTCGATTCGCCGAAGCAGTGTCTGTGACACCACCGCCTGTAGCGTGTTGCCCAACATGGCGCGAATCTGATTCTGCTGCCCGGCCGGGTACATGTCGATGATGCGCTCCACCGTTTGCGAGGCATTGACCGTGTGTAGGGTGGACAGCACCAGATGCCCGGTCTCCGCGGCGCTCATGGCCAGCGCGGTGGTTTCCAGGTCGCGCATTTCACCCACGAGAATGGTGTCGGGATCCTGCCGCAGGGCGTGACGCAACCCCGAGGCGAACGAGGGAAGGTCTTCGCCCAGCTCCCGCTGTTCGATGAGGCACGTGTCGCTCTCGAAGGTGTACTCAACCGGGTCTTCGAGTGTGATGATGTGCTTGGATTGCCGGGCGTTCATCAGCGCGATCATGGCCGCCAGCGTTGTGGACTTTCCCGAGCCGGTGTCGCCTGTGACGAGCACCAGGCCGCGGGGCAACATGGCGAGCTGCTCGATGATCGGCGGCAATCCGAGCGTTTCCAGCGGCGGCACGTCATCGTTGACCACGCGCATGGCGATCGCCGGCACGCCGCGCTGACGATGAATGTTCACGCGAAAGCGGCCGATGTCGGGCACCGCCCAGGACAGATCAACATCCATCGCCGTCGCGAATGCGGCGCGGTGTGCTTCACTTGTCATCGCATCGATCCACGAGTCGACATCAGAGGCGGTCAACTCCGGGTGTGTAGTACGTTTGATGCAAGTGTCGATGCGGTACATCGGCACGTGCCCCGGCACGAGGTGGATATCGCTGGCCCCCTGGTGCAGGGCTTCAGTGAGCATGGCATGCATATTCATCGAGGGTGTCTCCAGACGCGTCACCATCAAGCGTCGGATACATCTCTTGATCACTGCACCGGTGGCCCGGGCCAAATGAAGATGTCGGGTGGGCCTGCGCCTGTCAGTGAGCCTGCGCGGCCTGCCGGGAAATGTGGATTACCCGGGTGTGCGGTCTGTGCCGGAGGTGAGACGAATTGGTCCGGCGAACGAGGCGATGGGTTCATAGCCCAGATCAGCCATCGTCTCCGACTGCACGCTGCGGCCGATGTACATGAGCGACCCACGCACATGGGCATCGATGATGGACGGCCCCCCGTCTGTCCAGCCCCCTGCACCAGCGGGCACCACGATGGCCAGTTCCGCCACGCGTTCTGATCCGGGCGCCAACACCATCTCCCCGGCTTGACGCCCCGTCCAGGAGGGGCCCGAGGCGGTGCTCACCGTGTAGGTGTACTCCACGGCCTGCACTTCCAGCTCGCCGTGGTTGGCGACTCGAACGCTGATGGTGCCCGCCAGAGCCGTATCGGCCCGTTGCGTGATCACCCCAGCGGGCTCCACCTGCACACTGGTACCCGATGCACAGCCACCACCTGCAATCAGAATGAACACCGCCATGGCTCGCCGAATCATGGGCACACTCTACACGGGCGTAGAATCGTCGTGCCATGGTGGTCATGTCCCTGTTCTTGGCGGCACTGATGCAGACGCAAGACGTCGAAGCGGTCTTCGTGGATGAAGCCCCGGCGGCGGTGGCCGAACTGCAACGGATCGAACGGGACACCCTCGACCCCGATGTGCGACGCCAACGGCTGCTGCAGTTGATCGAAGACCACGGCGACCGACTGGTTCCAGTGTCTGACGACGAACCAGGATGCCTTGTCGAGGTGCGGCACCGTGTGGCCGCGCTGCTGGGCGACCCGGTTGCCGTGAATCCGGATGCCCTGCGGCATGCTCGCCTTGCCGCTGCCTCGGGGGCCACTGCGTCAGCGTTGCGATGGCTCCAGGAGTCCAACGCCACTTCTCCGCTGGCACGCATGCTCTGGTTCGCGCAACAGCCCGTCGACGCCACCTCGACATTCACCCAAGGTGACCCGCTCCCGGATGATCTCGTCCCCATCCCGTTGTGGACACGCACACTTGAGGACAACGCCGCTGCACCACTGCTGATTGGTGATCAAATCGTGCTCGCCGGCCCGGGCCGCTTGTCGTCGTGGGACATGCTCACCGGCACGTCGCTGTGGCATCGCGAGAGCCTCGCCGACACCGCCGGCGTGCCCGGCCGTCACGACGGTGGCACCCTGTGTGCAGCTGCCGTGCACGGCGAGGACATCGTGGCCTGGCTTGGACGACCGATCGCGCGAGGCTTTGAAGGCACGGGTCGAGTGATGCGACTGTCAAGCCGCACCGGCGCCGTGCGATGGACATGGGATCCACAACAACTCGGCGATGAAACAGGCGTGCTGCGACCGTCTGGCACCCCGCTCATTCACGATGCCACGGCGTTCATCCCGCTGCGTCGATACGGCCGCGCCATGGAGGTGGAGTCATGGCTCGTTGCTCTGGATCTGGAATCCGGACTGCCCAGATGGCATCGTTGGCTGGGCACAGCCGCAGCCCCTGTCCGTGGCGTGGTGTGGCCTGGCGATGGGATCATCGCCGACGGCGATGCGATCGTCGTGCAGACTGGCAACGGTGTGATCGCATCGCTGGACCCACGCGATGGCGGCGTCGACTGGCTGCGGCGATCCTCGCCGGGACGATGGACCAGCCGCGACGCCACCGCACCGCCCCCGTGGTCGGTACCCTCCCCGATTCGCATCGGCGACCAGTTGGTCACGCTTTCGCCGGATCGAACACACATGCTGGTGCTCAATGGTGACACCGGCGCGCTTCGCAGCTCCACGCCAAGCCCGCCACGAACATTCGCGTTGCTCCCCACATCTGACGGATGCATGTCGGTTGGAGACACGATCGCCCGCTTTGCACTCACGGACAAGGCCGCACTGGAGCGACGATGGGGTCCACTGGACATCGAGCCGCTTGCCGCGCAGCCCCATCGCGCAGGGGCCACAGTCTTGCTGCCACACCTCACGAGCCTTGAAGTGCGCCACATGGACACCGGTGCGCCGGTCGATCCGATTGATGTCGCCGCTGCGAGCTACCCGTTGGCCGGCAACGGCATGATGGTGCTCGCCGGACAGTCGACCTTGTCGGTTCGTGCTGGGCTGGATTCCGGCCTTGCAGCACTGCACACACGCGCGGAGCTCGAACCGGACAATCCCGGGCCGCTCACCGCCATGACCAACCTCGCTCGCCATGCGCATCGACCAGATCTCCTCCGGGAGTATCTGCCTCGAGCGTTGTCGGTCGCCATGCCGAACCATCCCGAACTGGCGGCAGACACGCTGACCGATGCACTGTCGCAACTTGATGCTGATCGGCCCGAAGACCAGGCCCTCGTCGCCGCAGCGCTGGCCGTTCTGGGTGACAACGCAGCCGCCGGGCCCAAGGTGCACCTGGCACATGGCGACTGGCTCGAAAACACACATCCCTCGGCCGCCGTGCAGGCGTGGCTGCAAGCGGCCCATGTGCAGGGCAGCGGTCACTGGGTGCCTGAAGGTGACGTGCATGCACCCGCCGAGGCGCTGGCCGCCGTGCGACTGCACCGACACGGGCTGCACGCCGCCGTGTCCTGGCCGCCGGAGGGTGCCACCGCAGGCGCACGACTCCGCGGACACCCCGATTCGCCATCTCGAAGTGATGTCCTCGAAGTGATCGGTGCCGCGCGACAGACAGTCGACGCCATGACTGCCGCGAGCATCGGCGGCATGAGTGGCACTGAAGTCACCGCCATTCGCGATTCCACCTACACACCACTGTCAGATGGTGGTGAGGTGCGTCGCCTCGACGGCGCCGAAGTGCCATCGCCCATCGAGGCCGCCATGGTGCTGCGTGATGGAAGCCGGCTCACCTGGCACGAGTCCCCGCTCGCGCCTGCATCCTGGTCGGTGCTCTTTGAAGGTGCACCGAGCGACATCATTGCCGCAGATGACGACCAAGTTGTCATCGCGATTGATCGACTCGGTGGTGGCCGCCGATTGGAATCACTCTCGCGCGCAGATGGCACCGAGCGTTGGATATTGAACCTCGACCAACTCGGCGCCGCACTTGGCCCGCCGGCCGTACTGGCCGCTACAGAAACAACCGCTGCGCTCGCCGGGCGTGAGCGGTTCTGGCTGGTGGATCTGCAGTCTGGTCAGCCCATCGACCACGCCCCGGCAGGGCGACCCGTCTCGGCACTGGCCGTGGGCGACATGCTGGTCATCGCCACATGGAATACCGAGGCCCGCCGCCATGAACTGCACGCGGTGTCGACTGACGGACGATCGATGCGATGGCCGTTGCCGCCGATGTTCGACACCGTGCAGTGGCTCGCCCGCGGCCCATTGGGCGAAGTGATCGTGGGCAATCAGGACCAGATCGCCTTCGCGCCAGGTGTTGGCGAACACTTCTGGTGGATGTCCTCGGTGGATGCGAGTTCCGCCTTGCGAGCAGCGTTGGTGCTGACCGACGCGGTCATCGTGGCCGCGGCCGACGGCACCCTCTTCAATCTGGACCCTGAAACCGGAATCGTGCGCCCAACGATCGAGACACCCCCAGGCGGCGGTGCACCCCTGCAGAACGTACTGCCCACCGGCGACGGCATGTACGTGCTGCGCGACACCGGCGTGAGCAGACACGATGCCTCGGGCGAGCTGCTCTGGGCCGACGCCCAATGGGCTGCCACTGCACCCCCTCTGCTCACCATGGCCGGAGATGAGACGATTCTCGTGCAGGAACACGACATCGTGCAGGATGTGTTGCTATCCACCGAGGCACGCACCATGCACCGGGTGCGACGGCTCGACGCCGATGGGCGCCTTCTCGATGTTCTAGACCTCTTCCCCATGGCCAGCCGGATCCGACGACTTCGTACCACCGGCGGCATGTTGCTGCTGAGTGATGACCTCGACACCTGGCTCGTACCGCTGCCTCCACTTGACGCCCCGAATGATTTGAGAGACAACACCGGCTGAACCGATGGGCAACGAACCGATGCAAGACGAACATCCCCAGGAAGAATCCGAACAGGAAGCCGCCGGCCAGGAAGAGACTGGTCGCATCAACTTCGACGCTGAAGATCAGGTCATCGATGACGATCCGGACGGCCTCGATGTGGATGATGATGACGATGATGACGTCGACCTCGATGATGACGAGGACGTCCCATACGACGACGATGATGATGACGATGCGTACTGGTCAGATCTGGACGAAAACGACTGACCGAAGCTGATCAACCGTCCGCCTTGGCCCAACGATCATCCGGACGAGCGTTTTCCATAGCTCGACCATGCGTGCCCTTGTTGGCCGCCTCGATCGCGTCGCACAAGCGACCCACTTCGGCCACTTCCGGGAACTCTTCCCGCAGTGCTACCACGCCCTCCATCGCCGGCCCACCGCGGAACAACCGCTTGTAGCACGTCTTGAGGATGTCGATGGTGTCTTGCGACATGCCACTGCGCACCAGTCCGATGGAGTTGATGGCCCGGACGTCTGCGGGATGGCCTTCGCTGATCATGTACGGCGGTGCATCACGGCCCACTCTGGACAGACCGCCGATGAACGCCATGGTGCCGACGGTGACGAAGTGGTGCAGCGCCGCACCCCCGCCCATGGCGGCTCCGTCTTCCACGATCACATGGCCGGCGAGCATCACCTGATTCGCGAGCGTCACGTGGTCGCCGAGGATGCAGTCGTGCGCGATGTGTGCGCCGACCATGATCAGGCAGTTCGACCCGATGACGGTTTCGCCCCCACCGTTTCCGGTGCCTCGATGAATCGTCACGTGCTCGCGAATGTCGTTCTCATGGCCCATGCGCAGCACGGTGTGCTCGCCATGAAACTTGCGGTCCTGCGGCTCTCCGCCCACGGCAGCAAAGGGCGCCACGACATTGCCCCGACCCATCGTTGTGTTGGCCCCGATGTGCACGTGCTCGCGCAGCACCGTGCCCTCTCCGATCTCCACACCCGGACCGACATATGTCCAGGCGCCGATCTCCACTCCGTCAGCAATCTGCGCGGACGAGTCAATGACGGCGGTTGGATGAATCGTTGTCATGGGTCTACTTCTCCGCGTCGACCATCATGAATCGAATGGTGGCTTCGGCCGCCGGCGTTTCGCCCACGAAGGCGCGGCCTTCGAGCGTCGCCATACGACTGGTAGATCGAATCGTTCTCGCTTCGAGCGTAAGTTGATCACCCGGGGTCACCGGATGCCGCAGCTTCACCTTGTCCAGGCTCAGCAGCACCGCGATCTTGCCGGTCGTCTCCAGACGCTGACTGAGCAGCAGTCCGCCCAGCTGCGCCATCGCCTCCACGATCAGCACACCGGGCATGATGGGGGTCTTGGGATAGTGGCCGCCGAAGAACGGCTCATTGATGGTGACGTTCTTGATACCCACGGCGCGTTCGTCACCATCGATCTCGAGCACGCGATCCACCAGTAGCATTGGATATCGATGCGGCATAATCTTCTGGATCGCGCGAATGTCCAGCGACAAACCTGGGCTGGCCGCTGATCGTGCGATCCGACCAGCCTGTTCTCGCAATGCCGCAGCCATCTTGCGATTGAGCGCGTGTCCGCTGCGCGACGCGACGATGCGACCATGAATCGGCGCCCCTGCTAGATACAGGTCGCCGATCATGTCCAACACCTTGTGACGCACAGGTTCGTCGTCAAAACGCCAGGCGTTGTCGATCGGGCCGTCATCACCGATCACGAGAATGTCCGATGGCGTGAGGTGCGTGCACTGCCCGACAGCATGCAATGCTGCCGCCTCTTCTTCCAGCGCAAATGTGCGGGCCGACGCCACATCGGCACAGAACCCTTCACGGCTCATCCGAAATCCCCACGCCTGCTGGGGGATGCGATCAGAAGCGTCACCGTAGTCCAGCTCGTAGACGACATGCAAGGCAGGATGCGGCATGGGGAAAGCGGCGATCATCGCCCCGTCCTCTTCGATCACGATAGGTTCCATCACACGAATGGCGGAGCGTTCGGTGTCCTGCATTCGCAGTCCCACCGCCTCGATGGCCGACGTGAATGGTTCGGCGCTGCCGTCACCCAGTGGCAACTCGCCCGCGTCGATCTGCAACAGCGCGTTATCCACGCCGAGGCCTGCCAACGCGGCCATGCAGTGTTCAATCGTCTCGATCCGCACGTCACCGAGGGCGACGGTCGAGCGACGAGGCAGGTCGATGCACTGATCCACGAGGGCGGGAATTCGCACTGGTGGGTCGAGATCGATCCGCTCGAAGACGATGCCGTGGTTCTCCTCCGCCGGTTGAATCAGCAACTGGGCCTTGTCGCCAGACATCAGACCGTGGCCTTCCACGCGCACCGTGTCGGCCACCGTGTGTTGCAACGGAGCCGCGGGCTGTAGAACCGCGTTTTGTGTCATGTCGGCCATGGAGGGTTCCCACCTAGTCGCGTCGAGAACGGGACGAAGCGACCAGTTCGGGGAGTCTACGCAGGGCGGCGATTTCTCGCAATTTGTCCCTAATCGGAATCGCCGGTGTACCCCCCACAGCGGCCCCGGCAGGCACATCGCGGAGCACATTTGAGGCACCAGCGACCTGTGCACCCTCGCCAATCACCACGTGCGGCACGATGCCCACTCGAGCACCGATCATGGCGTTGTCATGAATGTGCGCCGTGCCGCCCACGCCAGTGTGCGCAGAAATGATGACGTTGCGACCGATCGTGACGTTGTGACCGATCTGTACGAGGTTGTCCATCTTGGTGCCGTCACCGATCGTCGTGGGGCCGAACTTGCCTCGGTCGACACATGTGCCCACACCGATCTCGACGTCGTCACCAATGACCACCGAGCCCAGATGCGGCACCCGAGTCAGCATGCCCGTTTCTGGATGCGGCAATACGCCATAGCCCTCTCCACCCACGACTGCCTTTTGAAACAGCACGGTACGGGCGCCGATGGTGCATCCATCAGCGACCACTGCATGCGAATGGATCTGTGCGCCATCACCGATCACCGCGCCCTTGCCGATCACGACATAGGCGTCGATGAACACGTCCTTGCCCAGCGTGGCAGCCTCGTGGACCACGGCCGTGGGATGCACGCCCGGCTCGGGCAACGGACGAATGATGTCACGCACTGCTTCGAGCAACGTGATCAACGCGAACTCGGCATTGGCGACCACGATCAATGCTTCGGACGCGGCATCGAATCCCGGGACATCGATCCCCTCGGTGACGAGCGCCACCTTGGCGTTGGATGATGCGAATTGTGTTGCCCACTTGCCCGCACTGATGAAGGTCAGGTCGCTCGGGCCGGCATGTTCCAGGCCCTGCACGCCATTCAGGGCGATGTCGGCGCACCCCTCAAGCCGACCACCGAGCATCTCGGCCAGTTCGCCTGCGGTCGCCTGCATGGCATCGAGCCCCGCCAACGTTCAGTTGCCCTTGTTCATCGCCGCGATCAAACCGTCGGTGATGTCCATCCCGCTCGATGCGAACAGCACACGACGCGACGAAATCATGGCGATGGGATCCTGCGCATCTTCTGGAATGGGCGTGACGCCATCATCGACAAGCACCATGTCAAACCCATTGGCGGTGGCGTACTCGGCAGCGGCCTCGCGGATGCTCTCGTACAAGTCGCGAATGGCGCGACTCTCAAAGCGACTCATCTGGCTCTCGCGATAGGTGAGATTGGCCTCGAACTCAATCGCAGCCAGCTGCAGGGCACGGAGCGCGTCGCGGTGACGATCGCTGGACTCGGGGAAGTCTTCGAGGTCGGCCTGCAGTTCCTCGATCCGTGATCGCTGGGCCGCCGCATCCTGCTGCGCCGCCTCGGCCATCTGCGTCTTGGTGTCTTGCAACGCCTGCCAGGCGTTCAATCCACTGAACACCTTGCCCAGATCAACCACCGCCACGGCCGAGGGGTTGGGGGCCAGGCTTGAAGCCGCAGCCAGCATGCCCACGACTGACGCGGTGATCAGCAGTGTCTTGATTCGTCGGAAAGACTTGGTGTGCATCGTGTGCTCCCGGGCGCTCAACGCTGACCCGTTCGTTCCTTGTGGGCGTTGTTCATGCGCAATGTCAGTTCTTCCGTGATGTCCACGGGGCCAGCGGCGTAGATCACCCGTCGTTCGGAGATCTGGTCCTTCACCTGAGTGGATCGAGCCACCTGCAGTTCGGGATTCACCTGAATCGGCTTGGCGCCATCATGCACCAGTACGATGTCGATGCCATTGGCCTGTGCCAACTCCGCAGTCGCCGCCTTGATCCGCTGATACAGATCCTGCTGCAACAGTGCCAGCTCGATGTCGAATTGACGTGCGGCGAACTGGTCAAAGGCGATCGCCCGCACGCTCTTGGCTTCGATCTCCTCGATCAATGCCTGCCGTGCTGCGGCATCCTGCGTCTGTTCAGCCTGTGCCTGCAACGAGCGAATCTCGGATGTACGAGCGTCGGCCTCGGTCTTGAGTTCATCGAAGCGAGCTCGCAACTCAGCCTCAGCCTGGGCCCGCTCGGCCAGCCCTTCAAGAATCTGGCTGGGGTTCATCACGGCCACCGATGTGGAATCCGCCATCGCATTGCCGGCGCCACCCGCCGGTCGAACGGCGACGATTGCCAAAGCGATGCAGGGCAGGGCCACAAGGGCTGTCAAGAGTGAACGGTGCATGTGGAGTGGTCTCCTTGCGGGATATCAGAAGGGCAAATCGGCCGAGAAGCTGAAGAGCTGCGTTTCATCCGTGTCTTCCTTCAACACGGGAAAACCGAAGTCGAAGGCCAGGGGGGTGCTGCCGAGCGCGGCAATATACACACGAACACCCGCCCCCACCGAGACGCGATACGGGGACAGGCCTGAATCATCATTCACCGTGCCTGAGTCCACGAAGAACACTGCATCAAGCGTGTTGCCCACCAAGGGCATCTGATACTGGGCCCCGACGAACATCATCAGGTCACCACCGACAGACACATCGGTCGGTGCTCCGGCCAAGGTGCCCTTGGGGCTGATCGCCCGATAGTTGAAGCCGCGGAATGATCGACCGCCCAGATAGAGCTTCTCGTAGCTGGGCGCTTCGCCACCAAAGATCTGGTGGTACTTCGCGTCGAACCGCAATGTTGTGGGCCGATCCATGAAGTCGCGGTCGACCAACAGATAACTGGTGAAGTCGATCCCGGCACGACTGAATTCAAGGTCTCCGCCAAGCAGCCCCGTGTTGGCGTACGACAGACTGATTCGACTGCCGCGTGTTGGTCGCCGCATCGAATTGAAGGTCGTACGAACAAGTGAACCGCCGATCGTGTGCAGCCGATCCGGCCCCTGATCATCGGTGATCTGATCCGGTGTGTCGGCGGGGAGATCAAGCAGAGAGATGTCCTTGAAGTCGACCCGCAAGTCGCCGAACCAGACGTCGCCCAGTTGCCGACTGACCACCACTCCAGTGGCAAGCCGCTCTTCGGTGTACTCCTGGTAGATACGACGGAGGTAGCCGGCGTTGCCGCCCAGCGACCAATCCGAATCAAGGAAGTGCGGCTCGGTCAACGAGATGTTGTAGGTGAAGATCTCGTCACCGGGCTGCACGCTCATCAAGAAGCGCTGGCCTGCGCCACGGAAGGCACGTCCCGCGAAGAACTCGCCGAACGTCTGTGGCACATCAGCGACATCGAAGTTGTTCTGTGTGAGTGAAATCGTGCCCAGCACACCGGAATCGGACCCCACGCCAACACCGAAGTTCAGCGAACCGGTGTTGCGTTCCTTCACCTCAATGAGTACGTCGCGTTCATCAGGGCTGTCTGGGCGAGGATCCAGCACACGCACCTTGGCGTGACTGAACAAGCCCGACTGTTGAATACGTTCCTCCGTGCGGGCGATCTCGCGGGCGTCGAATCGATGGCCAGGTTTCAATCCGGTCAGACCGCGAATCACGCGATCCTGCGTGAGTGTGTTGCCGGTGATGCTGACAAGACCAACATCGGCTATTCGACCCTCGCTGATTTCCACATGCAGGTCGAGCTCTGTTGAATCGCCCCGACGAAAGGGCGTCGCGATCACTTGTGTATCGAGGTACCCCAACACACCGTAGGCATCTCGGATCGCCTGCTCGGAGCGCCGCAGCAGGTCGGCCCGCCACGCATCGCCCACCTGCAGGGTCATCAAGGATCGCACCTGTCGCTCTGACAGCACCTCGGTCGGCTCACCGTACATGCCTGCAACGGAAATGCCACTGACCCGATATTGCTGGCCTTCTTCGACAAGGAACACAACCTTGGCCTCACGCTGGTCGGGGCTGATCTCGATCGACCGATCGACGCGGACATCAATCCAACCACGGTCGGCGTAGAACGCCCCCAGCGCACGTACGTCCTTGACCAGTTGGTCTTCATCGAGCGCTGCACGAGAGAACAAGGGGAACCATGTCGTGGTTTCGATCTGCGACCGAAGCTTCTTGTCGTCGAAGGCCCTGTTGCCGACGAACTCGATCGAGCAGATGCGAACACGAGGGCCTTCGATGACCTCGTAGATCAAGACGCCGTCCTCAGCGAGCGTGCGTTCGTCGATACGCACTTCCACGAGGTAGAAGCCCTTGGTCTGATAGATCGTCTCCATCAAGCGCACGCCGCGCTGAATCAAGAATTCATCCCTGGGCGACCCGCGGTGCAGGCCTACCGGGCCAAGTAGCGCGCTGTCGCTGAGCATTCGATTGCCGACAACCGAAACCTCAGAAAGCAGCTCTTCCTCGGCGAAGAGGTACCGCAATGACACGGTGCCGTCGTCATTGAGCACAGCGACCACGTCGATACTGCGGAAGTCACCCAGCCGGGTGAGTCGATTCACATCAGCCCGGGCGGTATCGGGGTCATAGGGCTGCCCCACCCGCGATCGGATGTTGTTGAACACCTGCTGCTCGGTCACGCGGCCGAGGCCCTGCAGGTCGATGGCACTCACCGGACGATCGGCCAGACGTTCATCCTGCGCGGCAGACGGCGCGAGCTGCCCTTGGGCCACAGGTGACCCAAGCAGACACAACACTCCCACGACAATGACGAGCCAAGGTCGCATTCGACGGGCGAAGTGTACCGAGGACACGCCCCTCACTGCCTGTTCACAGGGGGTTCAGCCCTTGGCTTCTCGCCAAGGAAACGGCAGTGCGCCAACCGTGGCCTCCACCGTGGATCGGCCCAGATCGACACCCAGCATGCCGCCGGCCTGGGCGTGCGCCGTATCGACCAGCGCCATGGCAATGGAGGCGTCGAGCGTGGGGCTCAGACAACCGCTTGTGACGGTGCCCACGACCGTGTCACCTGCCTTCACAGCCATGCCTTGGCGGGCAGCGCGACGGGTGTCGAGCGTGAGGCCCACCAGCGTGCGGACCGGGCCCGATGCAGCGATCTTCTGCAGCGCCGCCTGCCCGATGAAGCCTCCAGGCTTGTCGAGATTGAGGGCGAAGTTTAGCCCCGCTGAAATCGGATCGATCGTCTCGTCGATTTCGTGGCCGTACAAGGCCATGCCGGCCTCCAAGCGAAGTGAGTCACGCGATCCCAACCCGCAGGGTTGGATCTCAGGAACCTCACTGTCAAGATTGGCCAGCATCATCTGCATCGCCTTGCGGGCGAGCATCTTGGGCAGGATGACCTCGACCCCATCCTCACCGGTGTACCCGGTGCGGGAGATCATCACGCTGGCGAGCAACACCTTCTTCTCGATGAAGCGGTATCGCTTGAGTTCACCGATCGACGTGGAGAATGCTGACAACAGAGCCATGACGGTTGGCCCCTGCATCGCGATCATCGCTGTGGACTCTGTGTCGTCCTTCATTGTGAACGACATGTCGCCGCGAATGGCCTCGACGTGTGCCACGATCTTGGCCCGGTTGGCGGCGTTGCAGACCACCATGCACTTTGTGTCGCTGAGGCGATACACCAGCACATCGTCGAGGCAGCCACCGTGTTCATTGCACACAATGGCATAGCGAGCCTGGCCCACCTGCATGTCGTGCACATTGCGGGTCACCATGGTGTCGAGAAAGCGCACGGCATCGGTGCCGTCGAATCGCAGCCGACCCATGTGGGACACATCAAACAGACCGCCGCTGCGGCGGGTCTGGTGATGTTCCTCGATGATCGATCCATAGTGCAGCGGCATTGCCCAGCCGGAGTACTCGACGAGCTTGCCGCCGTGCTGCACGTGGTAGTCGTAGAAGGGGGTCTGCTTGAGATCGGTCGCGGTTGCCATTCGGGAAATGGTATCCGCGATCGGGCTGGTCAGGACGCCTTGCGTTGCACGCTGGACCTGGACGGGGCGTGATTGCGCTGATTCAGTCGTTTCTGAATGCGGTTGAGCGTTTCCATCTCGATCTGCCGCACGCGCTCACGGGTCAGCCCGATCACCGCGCCGATCTGCTTGAGCGTCAAAGGCGCCTGCCCTTCCAGCCCGAATCGAAGCTTGAGCACGCGACGGTCCCGTTCCGTGAGACTCTCGATGACTTCGAGCACGGTGGCGAGATCTTCATTTCGCTCCGCAGCGATGGTGGGTGACGCGCCGCGACGGTCTTCGAGCAGTTCCGTGAAGTCTCGCGGCTCGCCGTCTTCGCCGATGGCCACTCGGCCCACGGTGTGACGTGTCTGCATGGCTTGCACCACGATCTCGGCCTTTCGGCGAGGGATGTCGAGCACCTGGGCCACCTCGTCAATGGATGGCTGCCGGCCAAGTGATTCTTCCAGCCGGGCTGCTTCTCGCCGCCACTTGCCGATCAGATCGATCATGTAGGCCGGCACATGGATCGGCTGCGTCGCATTGAGCAACATCCGCTTGATCGCCTGCTTGATCCACCACGCGGCGTAGGTTGAGAATCGAGCCCCTTGGGCCGGGTCAAAGCCCTCCACCGCACGAATGAGTCCGATATTCCCTTCCTCGATCAGGTCGCTCAAGGGCATACCGCGATGCAGGAACTGCTTCCCGATAGCCACAACCAGCCGCAGATTGGCCCGGATCATGTGATCCTTGGCCTCTGGACAACTGTCGTTGATGATGGCCCACCCCAGCTCACGCTCCTGCAGGGCCGTGAGCAACGGAACCTCGTTGATGTCTCGAAGGTAGGTCTGGATCGTCGTGTCGTTGAATCGTCGTGCCATCTCGCCTCAGCGCAGTTCCACAGCAGGGCACAGAAGCCCATGTCGGGCTCTGCACAGTGTCAGATACGGCCGCAGACCCCACCGAGTTGCCTTGCCAGTGCACATTGGGCACGTGACAAGGCCCCATTTGGAGCCTCGACCGCGCGTAGAATCGACCCGTCTATGCCCCGCCTTGAGGTGTGTGTGCAGTGAAATCGGGATTCCCGGCACGTTCTGCCCGACTGACCCGCACAACCGGCACGCCTGGCGCCACCGCCCATGCCTGACCCATTCGATCTGACATCGCTGCTGGAACACTGGCCGTGGACGCCGGACCAGATTGACGTCCGATGCGTCACCTTTCCAGATGGCAGAGATGTGTTGCAGGTTCGAATTGAACTGGGCCTGATGCAAATGGAATTGCACGGACGGCCCGATGGCACTAGGCCCCAGGGCTGGGCAACCCATCTGGAGCGGATACAGAAGACCCCGGGCACCATGCCTGAGGGCATGACCCTGCCCGATGCCGATGTCGAAGCCCTGCAGGCCGAAGCCGCCCAAGTTGCCCGCCGATGCGCGGTGTTGCACCTGTTGGACATGCACGCGGTGCTGGTCCAGGACACACAGGACAACCTCAGCCGCATCGACCTTTGCACCCGGCTGGCACCCAACCACGCCGTCACCGCCCTGTTGGCACAAATGCGTCCGGACATGATCTCTCTGCACGCGCGAGCCCGGGCCAGTATCGCGTCGGCCGGCGGTGACACGGCTGCGGCGAGAGCAGCGATCCTCAGCGGGCTGCACGCCTTGGGCGACCACCTGCCCGAATCAGGATTTCACGACCAGCCGTCGGTGCAGATGCTGCAGTCGCTGCAAGATGCGCTCACGCCTCGGCTCCCGGCCTCACAACGCGTGGAACTCCAGACCCGACTGCAGCTGGCCATCGATTGCGAGAACTTTGAACTGGCCGCAATCCTGCGTGACGAACTTCGTCAGTTGCCCGACTGAGCACTGCTGGTGATGGCACTCGCCCATCGCGGACCACCCAAGTCAGGATGGTCGTGTCGCAATCGAGCGATGCGGGCTTGTCGCTCATCGAGTCCGCGTCCAGCCCGCTGGGCCAATTGCAACATCCGCAACTGCGCCAACCACCAACGATGTGGTGCCATGGCGACATCGGCCGACGCCAGACTGCGATACAGCCCCATCGCTTCTTCCAACGATGCCGCATCGGATCGAATGTTGAGATGCTCAGCCAATCCCAGCATCGCATCGGCGAGATTCGGCGAGGCGTCAAGAATGTCTCGATAGTCCTTGGGCGACCCCTTGCCCGCGAGCCGATGCGCATCGGCGAGCAGCAATCGGTGCTGCACCGTGCTGTCTTCAAGGTGCTGCTGCAACAGATCCAGCAATCGAACAAGGCCCTGGACATCGCGTGGGGCTGGCTTTGGGCCGAGACCCCGATCAGGCCCCATCACCTGCAGTGCCCGCTCGATCAACAGCCGCCGGGCCAACACCGGGTCGAGCGCGGCGAGTGCCGCAAGTGGACCTTCGGCCTGCCCTGTACGCAGCGCCACGACTGCGTCGAGCCGAAGTCGATCTCGTTGCGACAGATGCGCTGCCGCCGGATCAGCCCGCAACAATCGTGCCGCAGCTTCGATTCGATCCTGAGCCATCGCGTGGTCGATCGCCGCGGCCAGGGCCCAGCCCGATGCTTGTCGAGCCAACGCAGCGCGGTGCGGATCGTGTTGGTCGGTCGCCGCCATCATGGAGGCCGTCCGCAGACGACGCAGGCTGGCGCCGAGCATGTCCAGATCAACCTCGCCGAGCCGAGCGGCAGCGGCCACCAATGCACCGGCTTGAATTCGAGATCCTGGCGGCACACTGACCCAGTCACGCACTGCGGTTTCTACGTCTCCCGAACGCCAGTGATGCACACCCGAAGACACACGCGCGATCACCGGATCGGGATGCAGTTGCAACATGGCAACCACGCCGCCGTCTGGTTCATCCTGCTGCAGACCGAGTATCCAACCGGCCGCATGCTGAGCCGCGTGGGCATCACCTGCGAGAGCTGCTGCGGCCCAGGCCGCCATGGCCTTGCGTGTTTCACCTTGTGCGGCATGCGATCTGGCAGCTCGTGTCGCTGCTTGCCGTGTCCATGGCGCTGCAGCGGGACCAGCGCTGGCGAGTTGCCATGCTTCGGTGTCGCCACGAGCCACACGAACCGCGGCAGCCGCCGATCGGGCCAAGGCCGTTGCACCTTCATCCGTCGGCGGAGACGGAAGCCGCACCATGCGATCCACCAGCACCGAGGCTGCTGCGTCTTCGCTCCAGCCCGCGGCGACAAGTTGTGGCAATGCTTGTGTCATCAAGGCCTGCCCCACGGCCGGGTCGCGTATCGATGCCGCGCTGGCTTCGGCCAACAACAAGATCTGCCATGGGGGATCGGCTGCGGGCCACTGCCCTTCGCCGAGCATCCGACGCTTGTTGATCTGGGCCAGCCACGACTCCGCCGGCACACCGTGTCGCAGCAACACGGACAGTCGGTCCGAGCCCACCCGCAAGGCGCCGGCCGCATCGGCAGACCAGATGGCCAGTCGTACCACGCGAGATCGTTGTCGTCGCATGTCGATGCCTTGCCACGCTGCCTGCGCCTGATCGATGTCAACCGCCCCGCTGGCCGCAAGCAAGGTGAGGCCTGCAGCGTGACACGGCAGCAACTCGCGGTGGACACGTCCCGGGCCGATGAATGGTGCGGTCACCTCGACTAGCTCCCGACCGAGTCGTTCGACAACCACCACCTCATCAGCATCCGCGATGCCCAGCAGCACACGCTCGGGTGCCAGCGATCGCGCCCACGCGAGCGTGAGCAGGTCGTGGCTCAAGGTGAGCGCCGCCTGTGCCTGCTCGTCCGGGTCTGTCGCCTCGGCCAACGCTCGTCGATCGGCGCTCAGTCGCGCATCGATCAACAGTGGTCGATCCACCACCGCTGCTGCTTGAATGGACTCCGGCGTCGGGCCAGCCGCCTGCCCCTGCACGGGGGTGTCCTGCTGCTGTGGCGCAGCCTGAATGAGCGAGATGGCGAGCACCGCCACAAGCATCAGGTGCCGCTCCGTTCATCCAGGCGCACATGCGTGAAGCCAGCACGAACTGCAGCGTTGAATGCCTCCACTGCATGCGACCACGCCACCTGCGGCGACACGAGGATCTCGACTGGGTGGTCATTGAGGAAGAAGGTCTCCCCCCCCTCACCGCACAGGCGCTGCAGCTGGCCACGAAGCGTATCTACCGACCCAGTCGGCACGCCCCATCCGGCGATGGTGAATACGGGTTGGGCCTGCACACCTGCGGCCAGCACCTCCACCTGAAGCGGATGGTCCTGCAGTGTGAACGCCTCCGACCCGGCGGTGCGATCCGGCAGGTCCATCCGGAAGGTCTCTTCCGCAGGCGAGAAGTCGGTCGCCACCATGAAGTACATCAGCAGCAAGAACACGACATCGATCATCGAAGCGATGTTGAGCGAGATCGGGCCGGAACTGCGACGACGATGGGGGGCAGACCACTTCATCGTGCCGCCTCCACCGCGAGTTCCACCCGGACTGGGTGCGTCAATCCCGCGTGCGCGGCTGCTCGTCGCGCCACGTGGAGCACGGGCAACACCGACCCACTCGATGCAGCCCGGTCTGCACGCACCACCACCGCTGTCGTGTCGTCCTGGGCGAACTCCGCCGCCAATGCCGCTTGCAAGCTCGCCCGCCCTGCGTCATCCACGCCGTGCACGACACCATTGAAGCGGTATCCAGCCGCGTGGCCGGCATCACCCGGCATCACGTTCACAACGGCCGCGGCCGCCTGATCACGGGGCAACGTGGCCGCCGGATCCGGTGCGGGCAGATCCATTCGAACACGATCAAGGTCCACCACACGTGACACGAGCACGAAGAACACGATCAAGAGAAACACCACATCAACCAGTGGTGTGATGCCCGGCACCGACATGTGCTTGGCACGAACCCTCACGTGCCGGCGTCTCGGGAGGTGCCCTTCCGCAATCGACCGAGCAACTGATCGGCGCCTTGCATGGCTTCGGTGGCGTGTCCTTCCAGACGCTGGCGAAGCAACGCATAGGCGGACATGGACGGAATCGCCACAACAAGACCCCAGAAGGTGGTCGTCAACGCAGTGCCGATACCGCCGGCCAACATCACCGGGTCGGCCGCGCCGCCCGATGCGACGATGGCCTGAAACGCGAGGATCATGCCATAGACCGTGCCGAACAGACCGATCATCGGACTGACCTGACCAAGCACATTCAGCACTTCAAGCCGGCGCATGCGACCGATGAGGGCCGCATCAGCGGCTTGTTCCATCGCGTGTCGCATTGCCGCATGGCCGGATGGTGCCTGTTGAAAGGCGTCTCGCAAGACACTGCCGAGGAACGATCCATCCGCCTTGACGCGCTGAATCGCTTCGGCATACCGGCCTTGCTTGAAGTCTTCGCGGAGATCCTTCAGCAGTGCATCCGGCACAAGATCTGCTCGACGAGTGTCCATCAGCATGGCCAACGCCAGACCGATTGCGGTGGCCGACAAGCACAACAGCAACCAGGTCACGGCTGTGCCGATGTACTCGATGCCACCATCGGCGTTGCGACTGAGAAAGAACGCGGCAGCAAAGCTGCGGGCGCCCGCATCGGTCGCGATCAAAGCAGAGAGCGAAACACTCATGGGTCGAGTTCCTCCGGCGTCACAAGATGAACGGTACCGCCACCATGGGCGGCGGCGATGGCGGTGAGCAGTGGATCAGCGGTCGTGGCATCGCCAGGCAACAACTGAACACATCGAATGACAGGGGCGGTGCCGTCGGTCGCTTCGGCGGCCGTGGACGCCGTGGCGATCTTCGCAAGCACTTCGGTCGGGTCGAGACGGAAGCTCGAGGAGGCGTCCATCCCGCTGGAGAACAGCACGATCGTCGAGGGCGCAAGCGAGAACGCGTCTTCAAGAGCGGCAACCGGGTCGCTCCCACGAGCTGGTCCGCCCCAGTTTCCAAAATCTCGCAGCCATCGCAATGCGGCTGTTCGCTGGGCTCGAGCAGCTGGACGCAATCGCCCTGGCGGCACAGTGATCGAGTCACTGCCACGAAAGAGAATGACCGCAAACCGATCGCCGTCGCGCATGCCCTCGAGCGTGCGCTCCAACTCGTCGAGAATGGCATGGAACCACGGGATCATGGTGCCGCTGGCATCGATCACGAACACAAGGTCTCCAGGGGGAAGGTCGTTGCCGGCGAAGACCGTTTCGATGCCGGCCACTTCCGCAGGCGTGCCCGGGCTCACGATCGGCGGTGCAACCTGGGGCACTTCAATGTCTGGCAACGGCTCCATCTCAGGCGCCGGCGGCACGGGGGCTGGCCCCTCACTAACAAGTTCGATCGGCGTGATCTCCATCACGGCCGGCAAGTGCACGGCTGGAAGCCCGGCCTCCACGATGGGTGATGGCGGACGATCTTCCAAGCGGATGATGGTCCACGTGAGGCTGAGCCCGATCAGGACAAGTGACACATGCAACGCGATCGACACGACCCACGGTCCAACCCGTCTGGCACCGGACGCGGCATGTGCATTGGATTGGCTCGAAGTCTTCACGGGAGAAGGGGCAGGATAGAGCCCCGTTCAAGACGAAGCTGACAGTCGGCCATTTGGCCCCATCATGCCTCGTCGGCCGTGGTGGCGTCCCTGGCAGGACGCCGGCCGAACAAGAAATGATCCAGCGACACGCCTCCGGGCCCCTTCACCAACAGGTAGAGCCCCAGCAGCACCGCCATGGACTGCGCAAACACGCGCTCGAACGCGAGCGCATTGGAGGCCCAGGCGAGCGGATCGGCACCACCAAGGGCCCCGCCATGGCAGGTCTGCGTCCAGATCAGCCCGCCGGTGATCACCATCGCCAGCAGACCCCAGAGCCGGGTCAGCAGCCCAACACACATCAAGGCGCCACCCACAAGCAACACCAAAGCGCCGCTCCAGGCAATTCCCGATGTGCCCCACGTGATCCCGGCAGCGTGCATGTCCAGTGCCAGTCCGGTGACCGCCTTGCGTTGAACGACCGCATCAGGCGTGGTCGCGGTATCGGACATGCGCACCACGGCGACGGCTGCGTCATCGCCGAGGACACGAAGTTGCTCGGTGGTCACCGTGACGGTGTCGAACACCAGATGCCACCCGAGCAGAAACATGTACAGCCCAAGTGCGATCCTGACGAGCAACCGAAAGACGCTGCCTGATGAACTGCACTGCATGACAAATGTCCTCGCTTCTGGACTTGCTCAACTGCCCGGATCCGGAGATCATCCAGCGAGCCGCGGGCGTGGCGGAATTGGCAGACGCGCTGGATTTAGGTTCCAGTGGGGCAACCCGTGGAGGTTCGAGTCCTCCCGTCCGCATTGTACCTTTGCGCAAGTACACGGCTTGGCACATGGTCTGGAGTCACCGCTGCACATGAAACACTCCGACATTAACACCTGGCGCGAGAAGGTCGTGCCGCATCAGCCGCCATGGCCGTGTGCGGACCAGTTGGAAGCAGCAACCCAAGAGTTGGCTGCGTTTCCACCCTTGGTTACATCATGGGAAGTGGAGTTGCTCAAGACGCAGCTCGCTCAGGCCGCCCAAGGCGATCGATTCCTCCTGCAAGGCGGTGATTGCGCCGAGACGTTCGATGGCTGCACACCCGACCGGATCACGAACAAGCTGAAGATCTTGCTGCAGATGTCCCTGATTCTGGTGCACGGCACCCGTCGGCCGGTGGTGCGTGTCGGGCGCTTCGCCGGACAGTACGCCAAGCCGCGTTCGAGCAATGAAGAGACACGAGACGGCACCACCTTGCCCTCGTTCTTTGGGGACAATGTCAATCGCCCCGCGTTCGAAGAGCAGTCACGGCGACCCGACCCATGGCGCCTGCTCCGCGGGTATGAACGATCCGCCCTCACGTTGAACTTCATTCGCGGCCTTGTCGGCGGCGGCTTCGCAGACCTGCACCATCCCGAGTATTGGGATCTCGATTTCGTCAGCCATGCGGAACTTGGCGACGACTACGCACGGCTCATCAATGAAATCGCCAACGGCCTGTCGTTCATGGAGACACTCTCCGGCGCGTCAGCTGCTGATCTGAGCCGGGTGGACTTTTTCACCAGCCACGAAGGGCTGTTGTTGAATTACGAATCTGCGATCACTCGACACGTGCCTCGACGCGACGGCTGGTGGCTGCTGTCAACACACTTCCCCTGGATCGGCATGCGCACGGCCTGCCCGGATGGTGCCCATGTTGCGTTCTTCGAGCGCATTCGCAATCCGATCGCCGTAAAGGTTGGCCCCTCCATGTCCATCGCCGACATGCAAAAGCGTGTGTCACGGTTGATTGATGTCCTGCACCCTGACGACGAACCTGGTCGCCTCACCCTCGTGCACCGGTTCGGCGCCGACGCCACAGAGGACTATCTGCCCGCGCTGGTCGACTGTGTGCGCAAGACGGGCCGCACCGTGCTGTTCGTGTGCGATCCGATGCACGGCAACACACGTACGACGGAAGACGGCCTGAAGACCCGGAGCTTTGAAGACATCCTCCGCGAAATAGAATTGAGCATCGACCTGCACCAGCAGGTTGGGTCGGTGTTCGGCGGCGTGCACTTTGAACTCACCGGCGAGAACGTCACCGAATGCACCGGTGGAGCCCGAGGGCTCCGCGATCAGGATCTGCACGCAGGCTACGAGTCGATGGTTGATCCCCGCCTGAATGCGGAGCAATCATTGGAAATGGCCATGCTCATCTCACGCCGCCTCGGCGGTGTGTGATCCGATCAGAACCAACTTCGCTTGCGCACCACGTAGGTGTCGAGGAACTGCTCGTCGGATCGTGTGAGGTACACGATGCCCTCGATCATGCCAATGACACCCATGATGGGCGAGAGAAAGCCCAAGGTGAGCACGGACACGAGCAGCATCACCAGTCCGGCCCCTGTGCATCCAAGAATGAACTTGTGAATGCCCAGCGACCCGAGCAGGATGCCGCAGATCCCTGCCGCCACCTTGAGCCGATTGGCCTCTTCGGTCGTCGGACCGTTCTGGAATGCGTTCATGTGATGGACTCCCACATGGTGGTACGGATTCGGGGTGCCCCTCTTGCATGGGCAGGCTGAGCGGTACACTACCGCCCCCATGGGACGACGAACAGGTATCAGTGGTATCGGGCCGGTGACGGCCTTCGGTGTGGGGATCGAACCGCTCTGGTCGGCCTTGTTGGAAGGCCGCACGGCGGTCGACACCATCCGCCAGTTCGATGCGAGCAACTTCGGCTGCCCAGTAGGCGCCGAGCTCGATGACACCTTCAAGGTGCGCGACTGGGTTCCCAAGCACTATCGCAAGGCGATCAAGGTGATGTGCCGTGACATCGAGTTGGCTGTTGCCGGTGCCATGAACGCCGTACAGGACGCCGGCCTCGTCACCGCCGCGACCGACAAGGATGCCGAACCCACGTTGCCCCCCGACCGTGTGGGCTGCCAGATCGGCGCCGGCCTAATCGCGTCGGACATCAATGAACTTGGCCAGGCCCTCATCACGAGTGTGCGCGACGATGGCACCTTCGACATGCATCACTGGGGCGACCAGGGCATGCAGCACCTCACACC
>JAKVBV010000027.1 GCA_022446965.1 Phycisphaerales bacterium | reverse complement strand
GCCGCGGTAATACGAAGGGCCCGAGCGTTAATCAGAATCACTGGGCTTAAAGCGTGTGTAGGCGGACATGAAGGCGCCTTGTGAAATCCCTCGGCTCAACCGAGGAACTGCAGGGCGAACCATGTGTCTTGAGACAGGTAGGGGTGGTCGGAACGGTAGGTGGAGTGGTGATATGCGTTGATATCTACCGGAACGCCGAAGGAGAAGTCAGGCGACTGGGCCTGTTCTGACGCTGAGGCACGAAAGCGTGGGGAGCGAACGGGATTAGATACCCCGGTAGTCCACGCCGTAAACGATGTGCACTAGGTCGGGGAAGCTCTGACGCTCTTCCCGGCCGAAGCAAAAGTGTTAAGTGCACCGCCTGGGGAGTACGGTCGCAAGGCTAAAACTCAAAGGAATTGACGGGGGCTCACACAAGCGGTGGAGCATGTGGCTTAATTCGAAGCAACGCGAAGAACCTTATCCTGGGTTTGACATGTATGGATTAACTCCCTGAAAAGGGAGCCACGCCTTCGGGTGGAACATACACAGGTGTTGCATGGCTGTCGTCAGCTCGTGCTGTGAAGTGTCGGGTTAAGTCCCTTAACGAGCGCAACCCCTATCGCTAGTTGCCAGCGCGTAATGGCGGGGACTCTAGCGAGACTGCCGGTGTTAAACCGGAGGAAGGTGGGGACGACGTCAAGTCCGCATGGCCTTTATGCCCAGGGCTGCACACGTGCTACAATGGCAGGTACAGAACGATGCAATACCGCGAGGTGGAGCAAATCGCAAAAACCTGCCCCAGTTCGGATTGGAGGCTGCAACTCGCCTCCATGAAGTTGGAATCGCTAGTAATCGGGGATCAGCTACGCCCCGGTGAATACGTTCCTGAGCCTTGTACACACCGCCCGTCAAGTCATGGAAGCTGGTAGTGCCCGAAGTCGCCGCGATTCAGCGGTGCCCACGGCAAGACTGGTGACTGGGACTAAGTCGTAACAAGGTAGCCGTAGGGGAACCTGCGGCTGGATCACCTCCTTTCTAAGGGATTTCCTTAGACCTGGATGTCGGTGTTTCCGTCAGCCATTTGGCTGGCCCAACCAACACCGTCGCAGAGCGATCTGCACCAGGTTGTCAGGACAACCTCGTCCGCTTCGGCGGAAAGAGCTGCTGCGAGGCAGTTCGATTGGCGTATTGACCGTCCACTTGTCACAGAGCGAACGCTCTTGACGATCGCCGACCTTCTGGTCGGCGATCGTTCTTTTTTGCCCGGCCTTCGGCCGGGGCCAGACCCCAAAACTGGCTCGTGCACGAAGTGGGTGGGCTTCAGGGGGGCAACGTGTATCAACACAGGCCAATCTGCAGGGGTGAAACTTCACGATTGGGGTCTGACCCCAGGAAGTTCTTTCCCTACGGGGAATCGGATCTACACTGAGGGCGAAGGAGAGCTCATCGTGAGCGCGCGATCGGTGTTGTTTAGCTGCATCAGCCTGCTGATGCTTGCTGTCCCTGCATGGGCGCAAGTGCGGGTGGCCACGTGGAATGTTGCTGCCTTCCGTGGTGAAGAGGTCTCGATCTTCGCGGTCATCGACAGCCTCGACACGGATGACCACAGCACACCGGCCACGCCTGTCAGTGTGATCGTGCTGCAAGAGGTCCAGCAGGACGACTTCGACACCCTGCTCGATGCCTTGCCACTCTCTTGGTCGGCCGCCACCTACACCAATACCAGTGAAGACAACTACGGCGGCGCCCAGGCCTGCTTCTATCGCGCCGATCAGCTGCTGGAGTTGCCCACCGGGCACGATGATTTGTACACCGGTGCCGGCCGACGCTGCGATCGATGGCAGTTCAGACTGGTCAATTACAGCGACCCCGTCGTGGACTTCTACTTGTACTCCGCCCACCTCAAGGCGGGCACCGGCTCGGCGAATGAAGAGCAACGGCTCACCGGCGCCAATCGCATTCTGGAAGACATCGCCAAACTGCCGCAGGGAACGCCGGCATTGGTCTGCGGTGACATGAACCTGTACGACAACGGCGAGCCCGCCTATCAAGCCTTCGTCGATGTGCTGCAAGATCCGCTGGGCACCGGAAGTTGGGGTGGCAGTACCAACGCGATCAAGCACACGCAGTCACCGCGCACGATCAACAGTGGAGGGCTGGCTAGCGGTGGCCTCGATGACCGATTCGATTTCATCTTCGAAGTCGACGGCTTCGGCATCACCGATGCGATCTCGATGCTGCCCACATCGATGCGATCCGTCGGCAATGACGGCAATCATTACAACGATGCCATCAACGACGGCAACAACACCTACTTTCCAGACGACATTCCGAGATCCAATGCGTTGGCCGACCATCTGCACGATGCCTCAGATCACCTTCCGGTGATGGCGGACTACCGCTTGCCTGCAGTACTGGCCACATCCGGGGGCGGCAATGTCGGCACGGTCATCGTTGGTGCCGAGATCGAAGCACAGGTCACGGTCGTGAACGCGGCCGATGCAGCCGGCGCGCATCTTCAATGGGCATCGGATGCCGGCGAAAGTGGAACGCTCGCACCTGGCGATACCCATGAGCTCACACTACCCGTCGATCTCAACACGCCCGGTGTGGTTGATGCCCAGGCCACCGTCAGCGCCGAGGGATTCGGTGTGCAGCACAGCCCGTTGGACGTCTCCATCAGTGGCACCGTGCTCGACCACGCCGTGGCATCGCTCGCTGCTGGTACGCCGACCACGTCGCTGTTCGTGCCCCTCACCGTCACCCAGCACTCGGGGGATGTTGGTCACACCGTTTCGTTGTGGAACCACGGCTGGCACAGTCTGCAGGCACGGCTCGATGTGGATGCTGTCACTGGCGGGCTCCCGGATTTCGTCAGTGGACCTGCCACGCTGCCGCAGAACATCGCTGGATTCCCTGCGGCATTGCAGTTCACATTGCATACCGACGCGATGAGTCCCGGATCTCTGTTCACGGTGTTCACGATCGAAGTGAGCGATGAAGATCTGCCCGGGGAGTCGTCAGGCAAGCTCGGTGTGACGTTCAACATCACGGTGGAACCCGCGGGCGACCCCTGCATCGGCGATGTTGACGGCAATGGTGCTGTGGACGTGGGTGACTTGCTTGCGCTGCTCGATGTGTGGGGCACTGATGATGCCGACGCCGACATCACCGATGACGGTGTGGTCAACATCGACGATCTGCTCATGGTGATCAGCGACTGGGGATGTTGATCTGCAACTGCGCGGCTGGCTCACGCCGGCAACACCCATGACGGCGTGGTCAACATCGACGATTTGCTCATGGTGATCAGCAAGAAGGGCTGCTGACACGCGGCCGACCATCAGGCCGACACAACATCGCCGCGTCGCGGCGCCCTGCTGCACCGATCACTTCCGTCGCGTCGCGCGGCACCCAGCCATCTTGCCCATCGAGCAATTCGATGTGGAGCCAATTCGGCCGAGTTTCCAGCACGCGAAACTCCACGCCCTGATGGATTGGTTCTTCAAAGCGAGGGGCGAACGCTTCGGCGTCACCCTTGCGCACGATCACGTCATCCTGCACAAGCACACCACGGGCGGACGTCGCGCCGAGCCACGGCGACAACAAGGACACGCCCAGTGCTGCCGACAACACGCCGGATACACAGGTGGTCGTTCGCCATCCGGGAACGAAGCGCCAGCACCGCACGACCAACACACCCCACAACACGCACCACACCAGTGCGAACAGAGTGCCACGAACACCTGTCGACCACTGATGATGCCAGAACAACAGGCGATCGACGACCGCCTCTGAACCATCGGCCTGCACACGAGTACGCACCTTGCTGCGGGCATGGGCCAGGTTCTCCGCGATTCGAGCGTCGCCTGGCATCAAGGCCTGGGCCTGGAGATAGGAGGCGATCCCCTGACCGATCTCGCCGGCCTGCACCTGTGCATTGCCCAGGTCGTACAGCAGGGGGCCGTTCACAATGCCGTCATCAACGAGCACGCTGAAGCGATCCACTGATCGAGCAAAGGCCTTGGCCGACTGCGATGGATCGGTGGATCGCAGTTCGATGCCCTGCACATAGGCCGCTTGTGCCTCTTCTAGCACCGAGGCCTGTTGCTGCGCATTCAACGCGCTGCCGAACGTCGAGGGCGCCAGGATCAGCGCCAGGAGAAGACTGCATGCATGGATGCACTTCATCGGGACGCCTCCATGATCGTGTGCACACAGGTCGTGACAGAAGCGATCATCTCGGCAGGCACGGTATCACCAGTCGCGGCGAACGTCAGACGATCAAGCTCATCGAGCACGGCGGCTAACACGTTGGCGGCATCGGCATCACGCTCGGCCATCGCCTGTACCACCTCGGCGCTGCTTCGGCCATCGGTTAGATCTAGGCGATCCATGACCAACGTACGCAGCGCATCGGCAAGCGCCGCCGGGTCGTTTTCGGCGGCCGCCACAGCTGCGGACGCACGTTGGCGTGCACCTCGAGCTCGTCGGCGTCCGGGATCTGAGGCCGTGCGCATGCGTAGGCGTCGCGCCGTGAATGCCCCAGCGAAGCACACCGGGCCCACCACGGCCATGGCGAGCATCCAAACGGCGCTGGCGTCGGCAGGGCGGTGCAGCAGCACATCAGGATCGGTGATGTTGGCCAACAGGCCTCCGTCAACAGCGGTAAGTGGACCTGCGGTGTTCAGGGCCGGCGCGGCGCCCAGATCAGTGGATGTCAGCGTGTGGCCTTCGTTCACAGTCAGCGGGATTGGCTTTGAAACCGCAGTGACATAAGTGCCTGTGTCCGGATCAAACCACGAAAAGGGCACCGGCGGAATCATGTCGACGGTGTCAGCCACGGGACGAATCGACTGTGTGAACGTCTTGCTGCGGCCCGATACGATGCCGCCGGGTCGATCTGCAGGGATCTGAAACTCGTCGGTGAGGTCGGCGACTTCATGCAGCGCTGGCGCGGACAGCGTGTCCATGTCCGCAGGACGATCGCCCACATCGGTCACCGTCATGCGCAGTGTCACCGGCTGGCCGACATCGACGGTGTGCGGTGTGCCCTGGACTTCAAACGTGAATCGGCCCACCGCGCCAGTCCACTCGGCCGGGCGACCATCCATAGGCGGCGCTTCGATCTGCACGAGTGCTGGTTCAGGTGTCGCGGTCACCGGACGTTGCCTCGTGATCCGCAGCGATCCGCGGCCGGTGAGTCCGGCGAACGGATCGCGGCTTTGTCCGATGTCCACGGGATAGTCCATGCGCACGAGCACATCACCCATGTCCACCGTCCCGGTGCGATCGGGCCGCAGCAATGCGGGCACGGTGAACACGTACCACTCCACCTCGCCGTGGCCATCAGGGACCGTCGTGGTGGCGGGCATTCGACGGTTGCTTCGCATCTGCTCGATGGCGCCTGCGTAGGGCCCCCACGTGGCTGTCCCCGCGTCGATCAACCGCCACGTATCCGCCATCGACAGCTTGCCGCCGGGCAGGGCTTGATGTCGAAATGGCCGCACGCGAATCTCGAGCGTCGCAGGGACCACATCGCCAAGCCAACTCTTGGATGTCGCGGTGGTCACATCCGCCTGCATGATGGTGGTGTCGTCAGCGGCACGGAATGTGAGTTCCATCGGCGTGGTGCGCCACGTGTGCTCGCCGGCCTGCAGATCGAACGCCGGGATCACGAAACGTCCTGGGCGGCTCGCGGTCACCGCCACGGGGAAGGTGGTCTCCGAACTGGATGTCTGCCGACCATTGACGATCTGGAAACTCGATGACGTGTTCGGTGGCTGCACAGCGAACGAAAGCCCATCGACGGGGGGGAGCGCCGGCGGAAGGGCATCGGGCACGTTGGCATACACATACTGCACGATCAGTGGTTGGCCGACCCAGCCGGTGCGTTGGCGGGCCTGTTGATAGACCTCCTGGGCCAAGGCAGGCATGGTGGCAAGTATGGCCAGGACGGCAATCATGGCATGACGAATCACAAGATCACCAGTCCTTTCCTGTGGAGGGCACACCCGGTGTGTCTTGAGCATCGCGTTTGGCCTGTGCCTGTTCACGATCGCGGACGCGCTGCAACAAGCGTTGGGCTTCTTCGCGTGACAGCGGTTTGGTGTGGGCGGGCGCCTGCTGGCTGCCCTGTGTCGACTGCTGCTGCTGGTCTTGGTGCTGTTGATCTGGATCTTGATCTTGCTGCTGATCTTGACTCTGCTGCTGTTGTTCCTGATCGTGCTGCTGGTCTTGGTTCTGCTGCTGTTGATTCTGATCTTGCTGTTGATCCTGATCTTGCTGCTGATCTTGGTTCTGTTGCTGCTGTTGTTGTTGCTCGTGCTGCTGGATGCGCTCCCACGTGAGCTGTGCATTGGCACGGGCATCAGCGTCAGCGGGGTTGGCGGCGATAGCGGCGCGGTACAGCTGCATTGCTTCGTCGAGGGCCTCGCGGGCGGCGGCTTGCAGTTGAGCCTGTTCACCATCACCACCGAGGGCCTCGGCCCCGAGCTCGTGAATGGCATTGCCAAGGTTGTAGGCCGCGTCGGCCTTCAGATCGCCCGGCTCAGCCTGGTTCATGGCGGCTGCGAACGCCGAGGCGGCCTTGTCGAGCGCCGCGGCGTGCGCCCATGCGAGCCCCTCGTTGTAGGCCAGCTCGGCCGGGGGTGTGTCCATGCGCTCGCGTGCCGCGGCGAATCGAGCGGCGGCGTGTGCCCACCGCTCGGCATCGAGGTCGGCATTGGCCCGGGTGATGAGCACTCCGGCAGATGCCGTGGGGGCGATCTCGATCACTGGCACCTCCGGCGACGGTGCGGGATCGTCGGCCACGGGTTGGGCCAGTAGTGCAAGAGCGAGCAGCACACTCATGGCGTCACCTCCGTGATCGACGCGGGCCTGGTCGTCTGCGACCAACATCGACCGGCAAGCCACTCGATGATCAACAGGATCAATGCCGGAACCACAAACCAGTGATAGCGGGGGATGGGCCGTTCGATCATGGCGCTGCTCGTGCGACGGCCAGCTGCTGGTGCAATGACCGCGTCATACACTTCGCCGAGATCCACATTGGCGGTGCCAGAGGGGATGAACGTGCCTTCGCCGGCCTCAGCCACGGCGGTGAGCGTGACTGGATCCATGATCGACCACACTTCTTCGCCGTTGTGCGTGAGGAACAGTCGTTCGCCGTCGACGTCCACCGGAATTCGTGCGCCCTGGTCGGAATCACCCAGGCCCACGGTCCAGATGCGGGCGCCGTGTTGAGCGGCGGTCGCTGCCGCTTCAACAGGCCATGAGCCCATGTCTTCGCCGTCGGACAGCACGATGATCGCTTTGGTGGCGTCGTCTTCCGGAAAGGCATCGGTGGCCAGCCGAATGGCGTCGCCCAGCAGCGAACCACCCTCGCGCCCGCCACGCACGTCGATGGCGTCGAGCGCCAATGTCATGGCCGTAGTGTCACGCGTCAGCGGGACATCCAACTGACTGGTGCCGGCGAACGACACCAGACCCACGCGGTCGCCAGCAGCATGATCGAGCACGTCTTCGATGTACTGTCGTGCCCGGGCCAATCGGGACGGAGCCAGGTCGCCAGCCTTCATCGACCGCGATGTATCGAGCACGAACATCACATCGATGTTGCGTTGCGCCACCGGCGTGTACTGCACGCCCCATCGCGGATCCATCAGCGCCACCACCAACAGGGTGAGTGCCGTCACCACCATGACGCTGCGCATGCCGTGCCGGGTCTTGCCGGTGGACGCACGCAACTGGTCACGCATCGGCGCCGTGGCGAGCTTGCGCCAGATGCGACATCGCCAGCCAATGGCGGCGCCGGCAACGATGCCGGCCACCATCACAGCCCAGAGCCAGACGATGGCGTCGAGATGCAGGAACTGCAGGGTCACGGTGCGGTCCTCCATCGTGTCGACGCGGCGATGATCTCAGCGAGCACCAGTACGATGGGAATCAGCAGCAGTGGGGGCAGCAGCCATCCGGCGAAGCGCACACGGTCCACCGCCATGTCGGTGACATGAAGAAACGACTCGGCGGTTACGGTGCTCTTTTCCAGTGTGTCGATCTGGGCGTAGATGTCACGCAGGCTCGCGGCGTCCGACGCCAGGAAGAAGGCGCCGCCGGTACGCTCGGCAATGGTGGAAAGCGTCTGCGTGTCGACATTCACGATCGCGCGATCGATGAACGTGCGGCCGAAGGGATCTACCGCAGGCACGGGCACCAGGCCGCCGCCCGGTGTGCCCACGGCAATCGTGTACACCTTCACATTCATCGCGGCGGCGATTTCGGCGGCTTGCAGTGGCGGGATCTCACTGTCGGTGTCTTCGCCATCGGTGAGCAGAATCACGATGCGTGAAGCGATGTCGTCAGATTGCAGATCAGGGCGATCTTCCAGTTCGGTCAATCGAGACACGGCCAGTGCCAACGCATCTCCAATGGCGGTGCCCTGGCCTTCTTCTTCGGTGGCAATCTTCGTGCGCACCAATGCCCGATCGATGAAGTCGTAGTCGAATGTGAGCGGGGCACGCACGCGGGGCACCGAGGCGAAGTCGATCAGGCCGATGAGATCATGTTCCCGGCCGGGCAGTTCGCCTTCGCCTGTGATGAAGTCGGCGGCCACGGACCGCGCCACCTGCAGGCGGTTGGCTTGCAGCGACTCAGGGTCCAAGTCCAGCGCTCGCATCGAGCCGGAGCGGTCGACCACCATCTGAATGGCGATGCCCTCGGCATGCTGCGTGGTTTCATTGTCGCCCTTGATGGGGCGGGCGATGATGATCACCAGCACGGCGATCGAACCACATCGCAGCGCAGGAATCAGCCACCGTGTTCGCACCGCCCAGGTGCGCGGTACACGGCGAGCGATTCGGACTGAAGACCATGTGATCGCCGGTCGGGAGGGGCGTCGCCACGCCCACCACACCAACGGCACCAGGCACAACAGGGCCAGCATCCAGGGCCAGGCCAATGTGATCATGCTGCACCCCCAGCGAATTCAGGCTCGGGGAGGTCGGTGTCATCGACGAAGGCCAGCGCCGTGTGCATGGCCTGGGCCGGCGCTTCGGCGGGAGGTTCGTGCCGGGCGAACTTCACCAGATCAGCCAGTGTGAGCAGGTGCTGCAGTTGGGCTCGGTGGTCGGCATCCAACTCGTCGTTCGACTTGGCGATGCGGAGAAACTCCGCAGTGGTCGCACGCGGGGCGTGCAGCCCGAATCGCGCTTCGAGATACCTACGGACGATGTCGGTGACGCGAGCGAAGTACTCATCAGTGGCGCCGCGTTCGAGCAGGCCTTGTGCTTCGACTCGGGCCAGTTCGCGACGCGCCTGTTGGGCCGGGGTCAGCACGATCGCCGCCGCGACGCTGCCTCGACGCATCCAAAACCAGAGACCAAGGGCACCACCGGCAAGGCCGACAGGCACCAGCATCCACCACCAGGAGAAGACCATCTCGGCCTGGACGTCGTGGAACCCGTGCATCGGGCGCAGGTCCGCTTCGCCTGGTTCGAGTGACGACTGCACCATGAGATCGATCGACGGCACGGCCACCGAACCGGCGATGGGCATTTCGCCACGCTCATCACTGAAGTGCACATCCAGGGCAGGCAGCAGAATGTCGCCGGTTTGAAACGTGTCCAAGGTGAACCGTTGGCCGAAGTGCCGTCCGCCGTCAGCGTGAGGGAGATCAGGCAGCTGCTCATCTGCCAGCACGTTGAAGTGCCCGATCATGCCGTCGGTGGGGGTGATGAGCGGTGTCTGCACGTGTACGCCTGCAGCAGCGTGCACATCGATCGTCAACGTGATGTGCTCGCCGGCGAAGGGGGATTTGGGCGACATGGTCGCCGTGATCGTGACTGGTCCGCGGGTGGCTGACACGGTGGTGGCGTTCTCGTCTGACGCCCTCGCCATCGAGCCCATGGCGGCGCTGGCTAACACGATGCCCACGGCGATGTGGGTGGTGGACATCATCGAGCGGCCCTGGCCTTTCGCGTCTTGAAGAACCGGCGAAGGGTGTCGATGAAGTCGGTGCCTGTCGCCAATGGGAGCCGATCAATGCGATGGCGACGCAAGGTCGATTCCACCTGGGCTTCGGTGGCCTGTGCCTGGGCCGCCCAAGCTTCCCGTACTGAAGGGCTTGACGTGTCTACAAGGGCAAGTTCGCCCGTTTCGGCATCACGCAACTCGATTATGCCAACATTGGGCAGGGCCGACTCGCGGGCGTCTTCGATATTCACGGCCACCAGATCGTGGCGGCGGCTCACGGGCGCCACGGCAGTGGCCCAGTCGCCGGCATCCACGAAGTCGCTCACCAGAAACGCGGTGCACCGGCGACGTCCAATGCGCTGGAAGTGCTCCAGGGCCGCCTTGATGTCTGTCCCCGTGCCGGAGGGTTCGTGGACCAGCAGTTCGCGAATCACCCGCAGCACGTGTTGTGTGCCCTTGCGGGGCGGCACGAACTTCTCGATGCGATCGGAGAAGAGCAGCAGGCCCACCTTGTCGTTGTTGTCGATGGCGCTGAAGGCCAGGGTGGCACAGGCTTCCGTGATGAGGTCACGCTTGGACTGGTCGCATGTGCCGAAGCGTTGCGAGGCCGACACATCCACGATCAGCATGACCGTGAGTTCGCGTTCCTCGCGAAACACCTTCACGAAGGGTTCGCCGGCTCGGGCGGTGACATTCCAGTCGATGCTGCGGACATCGTCGCCCACTTGATAGGCCCGCACCTCTTCAAACTCGATCCCGCGTCCTTTGAACGCGCTGTGGTACTGCCCGGCGAGCATGTCGGCCGCCGCACGCGAGGTGCGAATCTGAATGCGGCGAATTTTGCGGAGCAGTTCGGCGGGGATCACGGGTTGGTCTCGGCGCGCAGCGGTGGCAGGGCGAAGCGTGAGGGGGGAGGTCAGGGCACGCGGACGTGGTCGAGCAACGTGCGCACGATGTCGTCGCTGGTGCGTTCTTGCGCTTCGGCTTCATACGTGGTGGCAACGCGGTGGCGAAGGACATCGAGGGCGACGTCCTTCACATCCTGTGGCACGACGTAGCCGCGCCCTTCAAGGAAGGCGTTCGCGCGGGCGCACAGCGTGAGGGCGAGCGTGGCACGTGGTGACGCACCGAACTCCACCAGCGCGGTGAGTTCCGGATCGATGCGATGCGGTTCGCGGGTGGCCGTGACGAGGTCGACGATGTATCCGGCCACGCGATCGTCCACGTAGATCTGATCGATCACGGTTCGAGCGGCAAGCACCTGGCCGGGTTGAATGACCGAGTCGATGGTGGTGGACGCGCCCGTGCTGCCCATGCGTTTGAGGATCTCGAGCTCTTCGTTGCGATCGGGATAGGTGATCACCACCTTCATCAGGAAGCGATCGACCTGCGCTTCGGGCAGCGGGTAGGTGCCTTCTTGCTCCACCGGGTTCTGGGTGGCGAGCACCATGAATGGGCTGGGCAGTGTGTGCGTTTTGCGACCGATGGTCACCTGGCGTTCCTGCATGGCCTCGAGCAGGGCGCTCTGCACCTTGGCCGGCGCACGGTTGATCTCGTCGGCCAGCACGATGTTGGCGAACACCGGACCCTCGTGCACTTCAAAATCGCCCGTGTCAGGGCGATACACCAGCGTGCCCACCACATCGGCGGGCAGCAGGTCAGGGGTGAACTGAATGCGTTGGAAGCTGGCGTCAATGCCCTGGGCCAGCGTGGAGACCGCCAGTGTCTTGGCCAGGCCCGGCACGCCTTCGATGAGCAGGTGCCCGTCGGCGAGCATGGCCATCATCATGCGGCGAATCAGGAGATCCTGTCCAACGACCACGTCGTGCATGGCGGTGGCAAGTTTGGGGAAAGGGGCCGCAGCGGCCTGGACCTGTACGGTCACGGCATCGAGGGACTGGGCGTTGTCTGTTGCGGACATGGACGGCTCCGAGGCGTGCGCGGGTGAGGTCGACATGATTCGGGACTGCAAGGCCGGATTCTCCTTCGCACGCGGGTCATGCGTGGGTGCTCAGGGGTACGGCGCGGGCCCGAGACGGGTTCACGCAAGATGGTATCGGTTTCGTTGAAATGGCCTCCGTGGGACCACGAGGCCGGATTATCGGGGTGCGGCCTGTGGATCACTCCATCTCCACGAGGCGTTCGATCAGGGCACTGGACTGGGCGAGCGCGCCAGGTGCGAAGTCGCCAAAGAAGGCCGTGACTTCACCAAACATGGCACGAAAGCGTTCGGCATCACCCACGGTGAGGGCCGTGGAGAACTCCTCGGCGCTGCGGCGGAAGGCCTCGGTGACGGCGGTGCAATTGGGATTGCCTGCCTCGATGGCTCGGTACAGATCGGGGTCCTGCGCGAAGTGCCGTGCCGTCATGAGGAGTTCCATGCGATACACCGGTGAGGTGAACTCGAGCGTGTCCTGCACGGACACACCCATGGCCTGCATGGTGCGGCCCATCACTTCTGTCGCGTGGTGAGTGAGCACCTGAACCACGGCCATGATGCGGTCGTGGCTGTCGGCGTTGGTCTGCAGTAGTGTGAGTCCAAGTGCGGCATAGGTGGTGTGCAGCCAGTCGCTCCAGTTGTTGGCATCGCGGGCCGTGACCATGGCGATGCGTTGATTCTGCAGCGACCGGACCGACGGCCCGAACAACGGGTGGGTGCCGATCACGGCGCCGCCGAAGTGTTCGCACATGGCGGTGACCGGTGCCACTTTGACCGACGTGATGTCGGTGAGCAGGGCGTCGGGGCGCATGACGGGGCCGACCTGAGCGATGACCGATTCGGTGGAATCTATGGGCACGGCCACGAGCACGACGTCGGCGCGTGCTGCGGCATCGGTGATCGACAGGTCGGTGTCGAGATCCACCGGAAGGACGGTGTGCCCGACGGTCTCCAGCAACGATGTCCACAGTCGGCCCATGCCGCCATGGGCACCGATCACAGCAACGGTGCACAACCGAAGATCGGTGGGGACAGCCGCCCGCAAGCCCGCTTGGCGATCGCGGCTTGCTCGCAGCAGCAATCGGAAGAGGCCCTCCACGGTGTCGGCGCTCACGCCGGTGCCCACGGCCCGTGCAGTGCGGGACGCCAACAGGCTGGCTTCGCGGGCCGGGTCTTTGATCGGTACGCCGGTATCTCGCTTGACAGCGGCAACTTCGGTGATGAGTTTGGCCCGGGCACCGAGGAGATCTACCAGCTGCAGGTCGACCTCGTCGATGCGGTCTCGCAGGGCTTGGAGGGCCGGTGGAACGGGCTGGTCGGTCCGGTCATCGGGCGGGGGGGCGGTCATGGCGACATGGTGCGCGATGACCCTACAATCCGGCAAGGTGACCAGACGGGAATCTCCCGGATTGCCCAACCAGTTCACCGTGTCCCTGACGCATGTCTTGCAGGGGATCCCACGCAGGATCGCAACCACCGTTCAACAGGATCACATGGAATGACGACAGCAGCAACCGAGCATCCGCTCGTTCGCGATGTTCTTGACACGCTTGAGAAGCGAGACCCCAACCAGCCCGAGTTTCATCAGGCCGTCGGCGAAGTGCTCGACAGCCTTGGGCCGGTGCTTGATCGCCATCCCGAGTATCCCGCGGCGAACATCGTGAAGCGCATTCTCGAGCCCGAGCGTGCACTACAGTTTCGTGTGCCGTGGCAGGATGATGCCGGCGCCGTGCACGTGAGCCGTGGCTTTCGGATTGAGTTCAATTCGGCGCTTGGTCCGTACAAGGGTGGCCTTCGATTTCACCCGTCCGTGAACATGAGCATCTTGAAGTTCCTCGCCTTCGAGCAGATCTTCAAGAACGCGCTCACCGGGCTGCCTATCGGAGGCGGCAAGGGCGGCAGTGATTTCGATCCCCGGGGCAAGAGTGCTTCAGAAGTCATGCGGTTCTGTCAATCGTTCATGACCGAGTTGTATCGCCACATTGGCCCCGATACCGACGTGCCCGCAGGCGACATCGGCGTGGGTGGTCGTGAGATCGGCTACATGTTCGGGCAGTACAAGCGCATCACCAACACGTTCACGGGTGTGCTCACTGGACGGGGCCAGGACTGGGGCGGCAGTGAGTTGCGGCCCGAAGCCACCGGCTATGGCGCCGTGTACTTCGCGGCAGAGATGCTTGCGGTCAATGGTGGATCGCTGGAGGGCATGGATTGTCTCGTGTCCGGATCGGGCAACGTGGCGCAGTTCACCTGTCGCAAGTTGATCGAGCTCGGTGCGCGGCCCATCACGTTGTCAGACAGTGCCGGGTGGATCCACGATCCCGAGGGCATCACCGAAGAGAAGCTGCAGTTCGTGATGGACCTGAAGAATGTTCGTCGTGGTCGAATCGCCGAGTACTGCGAGCACTTCAGTTCCGCCACGTGGAGCCCCGCGCCCGCATCGGGCAAGGCCAATGCGCTGTGGGCGCTGCCGGCCCAGGCTGCATTCCCATCGGCTACGCAGAACGAGATCAATGGTGACGACGCCGCGGCCATGGTGGCCGGCGGTGTGACCGTCGTCAGTGAGGGCGCCAACATGCCCACCACGCCGCAGGCCCAGCAGGTGCTCGTGGATGGTGGTGTATTGCTTGGTCCGGCCAAGGCGGCCAATGCCGGTGGTGTGGCGGTGTCCGCCTTGGAGATGGCACAAGCATCGCAGCGTGTGCCGTGGACCGCCGAGCAGGTGGACGAACACTTGAAGTCGATCATGAGGCGCATTCACAGTGATTGTCTCGAGGCGGCGCAGACGTACGGATTTGGCAGTGATTATCGCCACGGAGCGAACATCGCCGGGTTCAAGAAGGTGGCTGGCGCGATGTTGGACCACGGTCTGGTGTGAGTTTTTCGGCAGGCATTTGGAGTGACGGCATCTGACTGGTATAGTTCGGGGGTACCCGAAACGCCCCCGGCTGCTGGCCGGATGCGTGGCGACACCGGGTGCGTCTGAACGATCAACTGTGTGGTGTCCTGATTGGTCCGTGTTGACCAGTGACGGGGCACAGCCCTCCACCCAATGGGAATGGGCCCAAGGATTTGGGAATCGACTCGTGAGTGAGACCACTTCGGCTGCGACAGCACCTTGTGCATTCGGTGATCGCATGCGCCATCGGGCCAAGCCCGAATGGGGCATCGGCACGGTGACGCGGGTGGAGGCCATGGTGATGAACGGCACCCCCGACTGGCGTGTGGCCGTCCGATTCCCCAATGCCGGTTTGAAGACCCTGGTGATATCCGCCGCGCCATTGGAGCGGGTCGAGGGTGATGAGCCCACTGGCGCCCCAGGCGCTGCGGCGATGGCCGACCTGGAGCGGCATGCCGATGATGAACTTCTTGGTCCGATGGCGCAGAAGAAACTGCGTGAGGCCATGGCCGAGTTGCCGGAGCGGGTGACCGATCCGTTCAAGACCATCGAGCAGCGCATCGAGTTGACGCTCGAGTTGTATCGCTTCGAGCCCACGGGTCGGTCATTGATGGACTGGGCCGTGGCGCAAACGGCGCTCGATGATCCGCTGTCCACCTTCAACCGTCACGAGTTGGAGCAGTTCTTTGAGCGATGGGCGTTGGAGCGTGATCGCCATCTGGTGCGGCTGCTGAAGGAAAGCCACGGCAACGGCCGCGATTGTGCCGGCATGATCCCGCCGCCCATTGCCACACGCTTGCGGCGTGTGCGGATCTGACGGGCGCGCAGGCGGCGCAACCCCTACAACCCAACGGGCAATCGTTGATTGCGTGCATTGCGGCGGGACCAAGGCTGGTCATCGTGCGCGATGGTGTCATGCTGGAGTGGCGATGCACGACGCATCGTTGACACCACTGTCTTCACCAAGGCACGAGAGAGACGGAGTAGGGATCATGGATGAACGGATCTTCCAAACGCGATGTGCATCGCTCTTGGAGGCCATGGCGCAGTTGCCAGAGTCGGTGCGGGCCTCGCTGGGCCGACAATTGGCCGCTGACGAGGAGACGCACCAGGACGGTGCGGGGGCCTTTGCGGGACAGATGCATGCGATGCGACTTGGCTTGACGTACCTGGTGTTTGATCTGGAAGCCACGCGGCGTGAGAATCGCTACCTGCGGCGGCTCATTGATGCCCAAGCCCGCAGTCAGGCCGAAGAAGACGACGACATGTGAGTTCCCGATCGCCCTGAGGGGGCACGAGACACTGCACAGGGCGGTTGTGGCAGGAGGCCATGCCGCCGTGTTTCGTTTCATGGTGACGTGCTCTCGGCTGGCGTGCATGTGTTGTTCGAACTTGACGATACACAGTCGATGGAGCCACGCTACAACACCGCGGCGGGGGTCGATGATCGGGTGGCGGTACCGCAGCAGGTGCACGAATGGCATTTAGCAAAGGTGTCAGACGCCGCTCACAACACCACCCAGAAGAATGCGATCAGCACGAGCACGACAACCACCACGCCGAACCGGCGCTGCATGTCGTGGCCGGCCTTGGGGCGTGGCAGCAATCGATCAACCGTGACGCCGCAGTGCGGACACACCGGCGCGTCGTCGTAGCACGGACCGCCACACTGTGGGCAGTAACCGGTCGTGCCGGCGTCGTCACCAAAGCGGTCCAGATCGTCGGCCGACGGACCTTCGTCGTCATCACGCCACATCATGGCGTGGTGATGGGTGTGGGATCAGCCTCACGCCAGGGCGAGGCGATCTGGCCTTTCGGTCGGCCCTTGTTGATGGTGTGAAACTGCACGCTCGAGTGCAGATTGGCCTGCCCGGTGACCAGCACACGATCACCAACCCGGAATTGCCCAGTCTCCACATCCAGCGGGAATGGTGCCGTGGGAGCCAGCCGCGCCCACGTCCATCCGGCCCATGCTTCGTAGGCATCGCCGCCATCATCTCCCGCAAAGCTCCAGCAGAGCGGCACGACATCATCGAGTTCGGGGCAATCGCCAAAGCCACGCCATATCTGGGTGATGGCTCGCGTGCCCACACCTCGCCGACGCAACAGATCGGGTTCGATGGGCACCCAGCCAGCCTCGGGCAGGAAACACTCGGCCCACACCGTGAACTCACCACGACGTGGGCTCTGCTTCGAACCCACACCGATCACCGGGCGAGCGGGGATACCGGCGGCCCGCAACACGCTGACCACCAGACACACAAGATCGGCTTCTGATCCACCGCCTCGTTGCAGGGCCATCAAGGCACCGTCCACATTGATGCCACGCATCGTCTGATTGGGCCCGTGGACCAGATGTGCGCCGTCCGATTGGAACTGGGCGCACGCGGCTTGTGTCAGCCGCTTGGCGACGGCCAGCGGCGCTCCCCACGCCTGTGGATCGGGGCCCACCGTGGCTTCCACCGCCTGCATGATGGCCTCGTTCGATGACTCGATCAACGGCTCGGATGTCAGGAACCGACGTGCATCGCTGGGCCAACTCGCCGGCCATCCGATCGTGCCTGCAACCGATTCATCGAGAGCGCTGGACCATACGGCGAATCGCCCCTGCACAGTGACCGTGATGGGCGCTCGTGCTGCGGTTGTCATCGGCACACGAACATCGAGTTCGCCCACCGCATCGGGGCGCTTGAAGTCTTCCGCGGTCTTGCGTTCCACCAAGGCCGAGCCGGCATGGACTTCGGCGATCAGTGATGTGGGATCAACCAGGCTCCAAGGCCCATCGACAATCAACGGCAGCCGAAATGGTGCATCGCCACCTGCCTCAGGCATCTGCCACAGCACCACCTGCATGGCCACATCGTGAAAGCGGCCATCGGTGCGAACAAGCGGACCTTCGGGTTCGTGCATCTGGCCGATGGCGGAGGTGGAGACGACACCAGCCATCAGCACGGCGGCATACGACAGTGGAGCAATACGCATCACAGTGGACTCTTCATCGTGCCACCGAGCACCACCTGCTCGAGGGCGTTCATGAAATCAGCGAGGAAGAAGTTGAGCATGATGATCGCCAGGAAGGACACCACGAACGCGGCGGTTGTTGCCCGGCCCACGCCCGCGGCACCGCCTCGACAGGAGTATCCCTTCCAACATGCGATCAGGCCAATCGCGAATCCAAAGACCGTCGCCTTGATCAGGCCGGTCATGGGCTCCCACCAGCCGAGGAACCAGGCGGCGTGCGTCCAATACTCGGTGCCCGAAGCACCCGAGATCACCACCGTGAATAGCCAGCCGCCGCCGATGCCGGTGATGTCCGACAGCGTGGTCAAAACCGGCGTCATGATTGTGCAGGCCAGCACGCGAGGCACCACCAATACGGCGATTGGATCCACGCCCAATGCCCGCATGGCGTCAATCTGCTGGGTCACCCGCATCGTGCCGAGCTCAGCCGCGAGCGAGCAGCCCACTCGTCCGGCCACCATGACCGCAGCGAGCACGGGGCCGATCTGCTTGACCACCGACACGTTGATGATCATGCCCATGCGGCTCTCGAGCCCGAACGCAGCGAACTGCTCGAAGGTTTCCAGCGCCAGGATCATGCCGATGAACGCACCGGTGACCGCGATCACCAGGATGGATCGCGTGCCCACCTCATAGAGCTGCCGGCTGAATCGGTCCCATCGCGCCCAAACGCGAACCGCCGCCGTGGTGGCGTGCACCATGGCGGCGGTAAATCGCGTGCATTGGCCCATCCCCTCCAGATTCAGACGAACACGTCGTCCGATTCGAGCGAGCACCACGGTGCCCAGCCCGGGGGAGGGCGCGGGTGGTGAGGACGTCGAAGGTGAAGTGGACGCGGTCACTGCCGCACAGCCTACTCCACCAGCGTCGTCACTCGCCGATCACTCGGTGGTCGGCTCTTCCGCGGTCATCGTGGCTTCGGCTTCGGCAGCGTTGTCGTTGCCGGTGCGAGACACGAGGAAGATTTCCACACGACGGTTGGCCTGCGTTCCACCCTTGGCCTCATTGGGCACGATTGGGTTGAATGGACCATCGCCGGCGATGCGGAAGCGGTCCTTGGCCATACCGGCGCCGACCATGGCTTCACGCACGGAGTCGGCCCGATAGGCGGACAGACGCACGTTGTTGCCGTACTTGGTCTTCGAACGAGCCAGCGGGACATTGTCGGTGTGACCGACGACGAGCACCTGGAAGTTCGCCAGATCGCCGTCGTTGAGAATGCCGGCGACCGTGGAGATCACCTCGGAGGCACCCTTCTTCAGTTCGTGCGAACCCGACCCGAAGGTGAGGTCCGAGGACAAGCGGATCATGCCGGTGTCCGGATCGAACGTCAGCAGATCGGGGTGTGCCTGTGCGAGTGCAACCATCTCGGCTTCGACGTCAGCGGGCAGCGCGGTGGGCTGCATCTGTGCCAGACGAATGGCGAGGGCCTCGTTGTTGGCGTTGAGCGTTTCAAACTCGCCACCGAGCAGGGCGTACTCGCTCTGCAGGCGGTTGATCTCGCTGCGGGCCTGCGTGAGCTGGGCATCGCGGCTCTTGATCTGCGCCATCAGGGTGGATCGTTCCTCGTTCACTGAGGTGAGCTGCTCGACCATCGAGCGGTTCGCCTGCAGCAGCGAGTCGTACTTGTCTTGCGGCACGCAGCCGGTCATCCCTACTGAACCCAGCAACACGCCGCCGATCAGTACCGTTGAAACACGCTTGGTCATGTGCACCTTTCCTCCTCCGCCCACACTGGGGCGAGCCGCTGGATAGTGTAGGGGCGGTTTCTCATGTGTGAACCCCAAGGCCATGACATGACTTCCGATCGCTGTCGAACAGGCAGAAGTGTGCTGATTGCCGACGCTGCGGTGGATGCAATGGGGACAACCTGTCAGCCGGCGGTGGTCGTGTTGGACGGCGACCGCATCGAAGCCACCGGCACACCGCAGGCCATCGGATCGACCGGCGACGCGCCGGTGACACGGTTCGACGGCCACGTGCTGATGCCCGCGTTGGTGAATGCACATGCACACCTGGATCTCAGCGGTGACGGCTGCTGGGCACCATGCAGCGATTTCCGCGCGTGGGTCGGTCGAATTCGTGCCATGCGGGCGGCCATGGATGACGCCCAACGACAGACGGCGGTGGCGCATGGCGTGGCCCTGAGCCTAGCCGGCGGCACCATGGCGGTGGGGGACATCGTCGCGCATCCGGCAGACGCGGCACTCCGCGCGCTGGTGGACAGCACACTGCGCGGCATCGCGTTCATCGAGGCATTCGGATTGGGTGCGATGCAGCAGGACGCCGTTGATCGATTCGCATCTCGTGCGGGACACCGCATCGGGCGGCTGCAGACAGGGTTCTCACCACACGCGCCGTACTCCTGTGGGGAAGATGTGTTCTCCGCGGCGGCTGCCATGGCTGGCGGGGTGTGCACGCATCTCGCTGAAACGCCTGAAGAAGTGGAGCTGCTCACCAGCGGCACGGGCGCCTTCGCCGACATGCTGCAGCACGACATCGGGTTGCCCGAAGCGGCGCTCCCGGTGCCGGGGGCGCATCCAGTGGATCATCTGCACGTGCATTTGCATCGTGCGTTGTGCGTGCACTTGAACTGCATCGAACCACGACACGCTCGGCTGCTGGCGCAAGCGCAGGCGACGGCGTGTCTGTGCCCGCGGGCCACGCGGTACTTTGGCCGTGATATGCCCGGCCCGTTGGCGATGCTGCGCGAAGCGGGCGTGGACATCGCTCTGGGCACCGATTCACTCTTGTGTCTGGACACCCCCGATCGCATCAGCACGCTTGATGAGGGGCGACTGTTGTTTGCAGCGGATGCTGTTGATCCCATCGACGTGCTGGCCATGATCACCACGACTGCGGCGCGGGCGATTGATGTCGAGCCCGAGCTTGTGGATCTTCGACCCGGGCCGACCGCCGGCGTGCTGGCGCTGCCGGGGGCTTCACTCGAGGATGTGCTTCGATCCACTGCGGCACCGATGTGGGCCGCCGGGCCGTTTTGATGTGAACGCCGTGCGACGGGACTTTCGTGGCCGGGCGGATGTTGTGGCGGCGTCGCTGCTCGGTGATGTGCTGTGTGTCGCCAGCGGTGCCACGGTGCTGCGAGGCCGGATCGTGGAGACGGAGGCCTATCTGGGGCCGCAAGATCACTGCTGCCATACCCACCATGGCCGAACGCCTCGCAATGCCTCGATGTGGCTGGGGGCGGGGTATCTGTACGTCTATCGCATCTACGGCATGCATTGGTGCGCCAACATCGTCAGCGGCCGCACGGACGAAGGCGCCGCCGTGCTGCTGCGGGCCGTTGAGCCGCTTGATGGCGTGTCGCGCATGCGGCGTCGGCGCCGATGTGGTGATCGCGACCTGTGTCGAGGTCCTGGTCGACTGTGTCATGCGATGGGCATCAGTGGTGCACACGATGGTCTCGATCTCCGCGGGGGCGACGTGTGGATCGAACGGGGCGCGGCACCACGCCGCGTTGCACGCTCGGCGCGCATCGGCATGGGCACGATGGCGCACACTCGATGGGGACGGGCGTGCTTGCGGTTCTGCGATGCAGACAGCGCCTTGCTTTCACGCCCAGCGTGAACACGGTCCATCTGCGTTCAAATCGCGCTTTTTCGAGCAAAGAGGGGCCAATCAGCGACCTCTTCATGTCAATGCGACAGAACGACCGATATCATGGCAAGTGGAGTGACCGCAGTGGATGACGGCATGACCATTCTGGAAGATCATTTCGAAGCACTGTCCAAGGCTGGCCCGTGGCCCCTTGAGGCATACGACTTCCTACAGCGCGGGCTCGGCGAAACGGCCGACCGTGTGCATGCCCAAGCCACCATGTACGACCAGGACCGACACGTGTCGGGCCAGGAACTGTGCATGGGTCTCCGTGATTACGCCATCGAGCAGTACGGGCTGCTCGCCCCGATGGTGCTCGAGCTGTGGCATGTCCATCGCACCGAAGACTTCGGCCGCATGGTGTTCGCCATGATCGACCAGGGCCTGATGCATCGTCGCGCCGACGACACGCTCGAGGATTTCTGCAGCGTGTACGACTTCCGCGAAGCCTTCGACGAACGCAGCCTGCAGGCTCGCATCGGCGAACCACAGCCCAGCTGATTCTCTTCGCTCGTGGCCACCAACGACCCTGACCGACCGCTGTGGGACCGCCATCTCTGGCAGATCCGACCTGTTCGTGACGTGCTGCTGATTGCGGTGGTGGTGGGCCTGTTGTGGCTGGGATACGCCTTGCGCGACATCACGGTGCCGCTGCTCGTGGCCTTGCTGCTGGCCTACCTGTGCGAGCCCATGGTGGCCGCGATGGCACGTGCCAAGTGGATTCCATTCGGGCGCACCGGTGCCGTTTCGGTGCTGCTGATCGGGTTGTCGATCGGTGTGCTCGCCGGCGCAGCGCTGGTCGTGCCCAAGGTGGTGGGGCAGACGGTCACGTTGGTCAAGAGCGTGGAAGATGGCACCGCCCGCACCAAAGCCGAAGCCATCGCCGCGGACTATCTGCCGGCAACCGTGCAGCAAGAAGCAGCATGGTTCATCGATCATCTGCCCGACGGCAGCGATGCAGATACGACAACAGAAGTACCCGCACCGGACACCGCCGCGATGGCGGCGCAGTTGCGAGATCAAACGGGCGATCTGGACATGTGGGGGCTGGCCGGTCGCACGGGCAAGCTCGTGATGTCGGCGATCAACACCGTGATGTCCGTGGGCTTGTTGGTCTTCTTGATTCCGTTCTACTTTTTCTTCTTCAGCGTGTCGTACCCACGTGTGGCCGCGTTCATGGATTCGATGATCCCCGAAACCGTGCAGCCCACCGTGATGCCGCTGTTGACGAAGTTCGATCGGGCCGTGGCTGGATTCGTGCGTGGACGACTGCTGATCGCAGCGATGTTGGGTGTGGTGTTCTTCGTCGGCTGGTCGATCGCAGGTGTGCCCTACGCCTTCGTGCTGTCTCTGGTGACTGCGGCACTGTGTCTGGTGCCCTTCGTGAGCGGGCTCATATTGCCCTTGGCGATCGGCCTGTTGGCCATGGCACAACTGGATCTGCCCGTTGACGACCGGATGGCCTGGTGGGGCATCATCCTGTGGCCGTCACTCGTGTTCACCATCGCGCAATTGCTCGACGGGTGGGTGTTACAGCCGATCATTCTGGGCCGCACGACCGATCTGGACCCGGTGACGATCTTCGTGGCCGTCCTCGCCGGCGGTGCCGTGCTGGGCATGTACGGCATGCTGATCGCGATTCCAGTGGCAGCCTGCGTGAAGATTGCCCTGGTGGATGTGGTGATTCCCAAAGTGCGGGAGATGGGGCGGGCCTGATCCGCTCCGGAGGGCGGCGCCTGATCGCAGTTACTTGCGTTTGCGCTTGCGGGCCTTAAAGCCCTGCTTGACGCCGGCGGTCTTCGTTGACCCCTTGGCGGAGAAGCCGGGCATGCCACCACCCATGCCGCCGGAGGCCATCTGTCGGGCCATCTGCATGCGGCCCTTCATGCCACCGCCAGCCATCTGCTGACTCATCTTCTTGACCATGTCGAACTGCTTGAGCAGTCGATTGACATCCTGCTGACCTGACCCCGAGCCCTTGGCGACCCGACGGGTGCGGGACTTGTTCATCAGCGAGACGTCTTCACGCTCGGCCGCAGTCATGGAGTTGGCCATGTTCTCCACGCGGTCGAGGGCACCCTCGTCGATGTCCATGTTCTTCATCATGCTGCCCACGCCCGGCAACATGCCCATGAGCTGCTTCATCGAACCCATGCGACGCAGTGACTTGATCTGCTTGAGGAAGTCGTCCATGGTGAAGCGGCCCTCAGCCATCTTCTTGGCCATGGCCTCCGCTTCGGCTTCGTCGACTTCGTCCTGCGCCTTCTCCACGAGCGACACGACATCGCCCATGCCGAGAATGCGGCCGGCCATGCGTTCGGGGTGAAAGGCCTCGAGGTCCTCGTACTTTTCGCCGGTGCCGATGAAGCGAATCGGCGCACCGGTCACCGCCTTCACGCTGAGGGCGGCGCCGCCTCGCGTGTCGCTGTCGAGCTTGGTGAGCACCATGCCGTCGACTTCGAGTTGGCTGTTGAAGGCAGCCGCGGCATTGACCGCGTCTTGACCGGCCATGGCGTCGATCACGAGCAGGATCGAATGCGGGTTCACTGCTCGTTGCACACCGCGCAGTTCACCCATGAGGGCGTCGTCGATGTGCAGACGGCCGGCGGTGTCAAGCAGCACCACGTCGTAGCGTTCTTCGCGGGCGGTGCGGACCGCGTTCATGCATACGGTGATGGCCTCGCCCACCGCTTCGCCGTAGGCGGCGCAGCGGTCGGGTTCGCCGTGGAATCCGATCTTGGCGTTGCCCTTGGCGTTGGCGGCCACGCCTTCGGTGGTGATGCGAAGTTGCTCCACGGCGGCAGGTCGCTGCAGATCGGCCGCCGCCACGAGCACACTCTTGCCGTTGCGGCGACACCATGCTGCGATCTTGCCGCACGTGGTGGTCTTGCCCGTGCCTTGCAGGCCGCACACCATGACGACGGTGGGGCCCGGGTCGACGAAGGGGATGTGGCTTTCCACCGGCCCCATGAGCTCGGCCAATCGCTGGTGCACGATGTGCACCATCTGTTCGCCGGGCTTGAGTGATTGCAACACCGATTCGCCCATGGCGTCTTCGCTGACCTGGGCGCAAAAGTCGTCGACGACCTTGAGGTTGACATCGGCCTCGATCAAGCCACGGCGAACGTCATCCATCGCCTCACGGATGTTCTTCTCCGTGATGCGGCCCTGGCCGGATAGCGACTTGAATGCCGCGCCGAGACGTTGACTCAACCCATCGAGCATCGACGAATTCTAGCCGCAGGCACCGGCCAGTGAGGCTTTGTCCGCCAGCCAGGCGAGAAGTGCGTCGGCGGGCAGACAGTTCACACATTGCGCCGCCGCCAAGCCGCCACGTTGTGCGGTGAGTACGCCGTAGGGCAAGAAGTCGAAGTGGGCGTCGGTGTGGGCATCGGTGTCGATGGCGATCAGACATCCGGCGGCCACCGCGTGGCGGACATCGCGATCGCGCAGATCCAGTCGCCGAGGATTGGCGTTGATCTCCAGCGCCGTGCCGCAGGATGCTGCAGCCTGGACAAGGGCCTGCATGTCCGGGTCGAGGCCCGGGCGTCGGCCGATCATGCGGCCGGTGGGGTGCCCGATGATGTGCACGAGCGGATGCTCGATCGCCGCGAGCAGGCGTGCGGTGGCCTTGGCTGGATCCTGCTTGAGTGAAGCGTGCGGTGACGCCACCACGATGTCGAGCTGGGCGAGGATATCGTCGTCGTAGTCGAGCGAGCCATCAGCGTGGATATCCACTTCGCTGCCGGCGAGCAGCGTCATGTCTGGATGGCGGTCGCGGGCTTCGTGGACGGCCTGCACGTGGGCGAGCAGACGATCGACCGACAGCCCATTGGCCTGCACGCTCGACACGCTGTGGTCGGTCACCGCGATCGTGTGCATGCCACGTCGCCGTGCGGCATCGACGAGTTCGTCGATCGACAGGTGCCCGTCGCTGGCGGTGGTGTGGGCATGCAGTTCGGCCCCAATGTCATCCACCTGAATCAAGGGCGCGTCGGCTGTGGTGATGTCGATGCCTGATTCGCGTCGCGCCGGATCACGCAGGGGGAGTTCGAGGGCGGCATAGATGTCCGCTTCCGTGGCCGCGGCTACCGGCGCGATGCCGCGATCTTGCGGTGGGGTCGAATCACCGTCATCGGGAAACAGCCCGTACTCGTTGAGCCGCATCCCCATCGATTGCGCCCGCCCCCGTAGTTCGATGTTGTGTTCCTTCGAGCCGGTGAAGTACATGCACGTGGCGCCCCAGCAGTCGTCGGGCACAACACGCAGGTCCACCTGCATGCCGGCATCCAGTCGCACCGATGCCTTGGTGTCGCCTGCGACGAGCACCTTGAGGACGTCGTCTCGTGAGGTGAACGCTTCGATCAGATCGGCCGGTGTGTCAGCCACGGCGAGAATGTCGATGTCGCCGATGGTCTCGCAGCCACGTCGAAGCGATCCGGCCCACATGATGCGCTGGACGCCGGCGACGGCTCCGAGCGCGTCCACCAATGCACTGGCCAACGGGTGGGCCACGCCGATGGGGGTGCGGTCGGCCGACTGCTCGGCGAAGTCGAGTGAGTCGCTGATGTTGGCGATGGTCTTGGCCCCCATGCGGGGCAAGCTGGCCAGACGACCATCCTCGATCGCCGTGCGCAACGAAGCGCGGTCGACAACATCGGCATCACGCCACAAACGGCCGATGGTCTTGGGGCCCAGGCCGGAGATGTCCAGCAGACCGATCAACCCTTCGGGCAGTTCGAGTTGTAGCGCGTCCAGTTCCGGGATCGACCCGGTTTCGATGAAGGCGTGAATCTTGGTTGCGGTGCCCTTGCCGATGCCGTCCACCTTTTCCAGCGTGCCGGCAGCAGCGAGTTGGGCCACATCGTCATCGAGCGATTCGAGCACCCGCACCACGGTGCGGTTGGCATTCACCTTGAAGGCGTTGGCCCCGCTGATCTCCATCAGGGAGGCCAGCATGTCAAAGTGCGCGGCGAGTTCACGATTGATCGACATGGAACGGAAGCCTACACCACGTCGCCGAGGCCCATCCATCGACCGTGGGCCTTGAGCAAACGACGTCGCAACAGCACGGATTCGGGTGCCGCCAGATCTGGATCTGCCTCGACCATGGCGTCGGCGTGCGTGCGGGCAAGTTGCAGCAGGGCCATGTCGCGTTGCAGATCGGCCACGCGGAACGGGGGCATGCCACTTTGCCGCGTACCGAACAGTTCGCCCACGCCGCGGATGGCTAGGTCGTGTTCGGCGATGCGGAAGCCGTCGTCCGTGTCGAGCATGGCATTGATGCGCGCGGTGCCGTCTTCAGTCGTGGGATCGGCAATCAGTACACATTCGCCCTGCACGTCGCCTCGACCCACCCGGCCTCGCAGTTGGTGCAACTGGGCCAGGCCGAACTGCGCTGCATTTTCGATCACGATCATGCCGGCGTTGGGGACATCGACGCCCACCTCGATCACGGTGGTGCACACCAGTGCTTCGAGTTCGCCTGCATGGAACCGGCTCATCACGGCATCACGCTCGTCGGCCGGCAGCCGGCCATGCATGGCCGCCAGCCGAAGCCCGCGCAGTGGGCCTTCCGCAAGCCGGTCCAGATGCGAATTGAGATCGGTCAACCCGCGCTCGCTTTCGTCGATCACGGGCACCACGATCCAAGCCTGAGCGCCACTGGCGGCACGCTCGGCGAGGTGGGCGTACACGGCGTCGGCATCGCGGGCGGACACGTGTCGTGTGCGGATGGGCTTGCGGCCCGGAGGTCGCTCGTCGATCACGGACACGTCGAGATCGCCGAACCACTTCACCGACAGCGTGCGGGGAATGGGCGTGGCGGTCATCACCAGTTGATGCGGGCGATGCACAGCGGAGTCGCCCTTGGTGCCCAGTTCAGATCGCTGCTGGACGCCGAATCGGTGCTGTTCGTCGATCACGGCCAGTGCCAGATTCTTGAACTGCACGCCTTGGCTCAGCAATGCGTGGGTGCCCACGAGGATGTCGATGTCGCCTTCGATCAGGCGTTCGAGCAGTACCCGGCGTGTGGATGTCTTCACCGACCCGGTGAGCAACTCGAATCGCACACGTGAATCGTCGAGCATGGTGCGCAATGTGCTCATGTGCTGTTCGGCGAGCAATTCGGTGGGGGCCACAAGCACGGCCTGAGCGCCGTCGGCCACCGCCAGCAGCATGGCGCCGGCAGCCACGGCAGTCTTGCCCGAACCGACATCGCCCTGCAGCAGGCGGTTCATGGGCCGAGCCTTGGAGAGATCGTCGGCGATTTCGCCCAGCACGCGGTCTTGCGC
>JAKVBV010000026.1 GCA_022446965.1 Phycisphaerales bacterium | reverse complement strand
ATGGCCGACGTGGGCCAGAACGCGTGGGAAGAAATCAACGTGGCGGCAGCCGAGGCTGACGCTGGCGCGAATTACGGCTGGCGTTGCTACGAGGGTGACCACACGTACAACACAAGTGGTTGCCCCAGTGCAAGCACCATGACCTTCCCCATCCATGAGTTCAGCCACGGTGGTTCGCCGTATCGCTGCTCGATCACAGGTGGTGAGGTGTACCGCGGTTCGCTCATACCCAACCTCCAGGGGATCTACTTCTTCGGCGACTACTGCTCGAACCAGATCTGGACCCTCGAGCGCAATGGCAACAACGTGATCGTCACCGACGTCACCGATGACCTCGACCCCCAAGGCAGCCCCTCGATCGGTTCCATCTCGGGCTTCGGCCTTGACGGCAGTGGAGAGATGTACATCTGCGACCTCGGTGGTGAGGTGTTCAAGATCATGCCGGGCGTGGCCTCTGGTGCGTGCTGCGTGAATGGCACCGCATGTATCCAGATCGCCGAGTCCAACTGCATTGCTGGCGGCGGCGAGTATCAGGGTGACTTCACCTCGTGCGATGACATTGACTGCACCGACGTCTCCTGCGAAGGCGACTGCAACGGCGATGGCAACGTGAATGTGGACGACCTGCTCGCCTTCCTCGGCGACTTCGGCGGCCCATCCGACTGCGATTGGAACGGCGACGGCGAAGCCACGGTGGAGGATCTCCTCGCCATGCTCGCTGCATGGGGACCGTGCTGAGCCCACACGCCACTGCACGACAACACACCACCACATGACTGCGAAGCAGGCCGCCCTTCAGGCGGCCTGCTTTGTCATTGGCGGCAGCAAGCAGCGGCCGTCCGCGGCCTGCATAGGAGTAGGGGGCTTCAATGCGGCGGGCTCAAATGCACAGAGGACCGCCCGAAGGCGGTCCTCTGTGCAATGGGCCTGGCTGGATTCGAACCAGCGACCTCACCCTTATCAGGGGTGCGCTCTAACCAACTGAGCTACAAGCCCGGACCGGGAAGGATACCAGCCCCCCTGAATCGATGCCACCATCGAGCACTTCACGAACGCGGCCTGCCACGCGCCCGGACATAGCGTTGGGCCTACAATACGCGGCTCGCCGCGATCCGCCGGCACCCCCAGCAAGGCCTCTCAGCAACAGGATGTCATCCCTCATGCCTCGTGCAAAGATCAGTGTTATCGGTGCCGGAAACGTCGGCGCAACGTGTGCCCACTGGGCCGCTGCCAAGGAACTCGGTGACATCGTGCTTGTCGACATTCCCGACAAACTAGGTGTCGCACAGGGCAAGGCGTTGGATCTGGCCTGTTGCGGTCCCATCGAGCGCTTCGACGCCGCCATCACGGGCACGTGCGACTACGCCGACATTGCCGGGAGTGACGTCGTCATCGTGACTGCTGGCATTCCCCGCAAGCCGGGCATGAGTCGCGACGACCTAATCGCCACCAATGTGCAGATCGTGCGCAGTGTGAGCGAGCAGATCGCCGAGCACGCCCCCGACTCCACCGTGATCCTCGTGTCGAACCCGCTCGACGCCATGGTCTACACCGCGTGGAAGACCACCGGCTTCCCCACGAACCGCATCGTTGGTCAAGCTGGCGCCCTTGATGTGGCCCGCTTCCGTACGTTCATCGCCTGGGAAATCGGCTGCTCCGTTGAAGATGTCGTTGCGTTGCTGCTTGGCGGTCACGGCGATGACATGGTGCCGCTGCCGCGCTACACCAGTGTGCACGGCATTCCGGTCACGCAGCTGCTGTCCGAAGAAACGATCAACGCCTGCGTCGACCGCGCCAAGGTCGGTGGCGGCGAAGTGGTCAAGCTCATGGGCACCAGCGCCTACTACGCACCCGCCTCGGGCAGCGTGCAGATGGCCGAGGCCATCATCAAGGACAAGAAGCGCATCCTGCCGTGTGCCGCCTACTGCGACAGCGAGTACGGCGTGGGCGGGTACTTCGTCGGTGTGCCGTGCGTGCTTGGGTCCGGTGGCGTGGAGAAGGTGATCGAGATCGATCTCGATGGCCCCGAAACCGAGCTCATGAATGAGTCCATCAGTCACGTGAAGGATCTCGTGGACACTGTTCGGGACACCTTCCCGGATCTCGCCTGAGCCACCGTCCGTCTGACATCCTTCCGGGCCTGTAGCCTGTGGACATGCACGACCGACCAGCTGAAGTGATCGATGATGCTGCGCACAGCGACCTTGCCAAGGCGCTGTTCAACAGATCATGGACATTGCTGGACACCGCTGACCGCACGCGGGCACAAGACGACGAGCTGATCGCCACGGCGCAGGCCAGCTTGTGGCACTGGTTACAAGTGGGCACTGAGCTCAACCGCGAGCGCGGCCACTGGCTCATCGCCCGCTGCTGTGCTGAAGTGGGCCGAGGCGACGAGGCCCTGCACCATGCCGACGTGTGCCTGCAGTCGTGCCTGGAACACGATCATGGTGTCTTTGATCTGGCTTTCGCCCACGAGGCACGTGCCCGAGCCTTGATCGCCGCGGGCCGTCTGGACGAAGCGCATGAGGTGATTGATACGGCAGCCTTGGAGGGCGCCGCGATTGGCAATGCCGATGATCAACAATGGCTCACCGACAACCTCAAGGCCCTGCATGAGCGACTGGATGCATGAGTGGCACTGCACACGGCACCGTGACTGAAATCTGGACTTCGCCTATGGGCCGTGGTCCAACCGTGTCGCACACGGAGATCGAAGCGATTGCAGACGCCGGCCTCGCTGGCGATCGCTACGCCCGCCCTGACGGCAGCGAATCCAAGACGTCGCATGGTCCGGATCGGCAGCTCACGTTGATCGAACAGGAACAACTCGACTGGTTACAAGCGACGCACGACATCACGCTCACCGGCGAAGCGTCGCGCCGAAATCTGGTCACCATCGGCATTGGTCTCAATGCGCTCGTCGGCAAGCAGTTCGCCATCGGTGGCGTGACCGTGCAAGGCATGCGCTTGTGTCAGCCATGCAAGCCGCTCGCCGAAGAGCTCGGCTTTGCGTTCGTGGAACTCATGCTTGATCGCAGTGGATTGAACTGCCGCATCATCAGCGGCGGAACGATTGCAGTTGGTGATCACGTCCAACCATGACACAACCACGGCCCCGCATGCGCGAGGCCGTGGCGTGTAATCTGGTTGGATGGACGATCAGTCCTTGGCCGCCATCATCGACAACATGTCGAGGCAGCGGTTGGCGTATCCCGCTTCGTTGTCGTACCACGACACGATCTTGAAGAAGTTCGCGTTCAGTTCCATGCCGGCAGTGGCGTCATAAATGCTGCTGTGGCGATCGCCGAGGAAGTCGCTGCTCACCACGGGGTCTTCGGTGTAGCACAGCACGCCCTGCATGGGCCCTTCAGCGGCAGCCTTCATGGCCGCGTTGATGCCGGCGAGGCTCGTGGCGGTGGTGGTCTTGAAGGTCAAATCAACCACGGACACGTCCGCGGTGGGCACGCGATAGGCCATGCCTGTCAGTTTGCCGGCTACATCGGGCAGGCACAGTGCCACAGCCTTGGCCGCACCGGTGCTGGCGGGAATGATGTTCTGATACGCATTGCGTCCACCGCGCATGTCCTTCTTGCTGGGGCCGTCCTGCGTGGGCTGCGTGGCCGTCGCAGCATGGATTGTGGCCATGAGACCTTCTTCCAGACCGAAGTTGTCGAGGATCACCTTGGTGATGGGCGCCAAGCAGTTGGTGGTACACGAGGCGTTGCTCAGAATCGTGTGTGACGCAGGGTCGTACTGATCGCAGTTCACCTTGTGCACGAACGTCGGCACGGTGTCGGGGGTCTTGGTGGGTGCAGAGATCAGCACGCGCTTGGCGCCTGCAGTGAGGTGTTGTCCGGCCGCGTCGGCTGTGGTGAACAGCCCGGTGGACTCCAACACGTAGTCAACATTCATGTCGCCCCAGGGCAGCGCCGAAGGATCGCGCTCACTCAGACATGCAGTGGAGTGTGCGTCGGTCACCAACGCACCATTCTCGGCGCGAACGGTGTGTTCAAAGCGGCCGTGCATGGTGTCGTAGTTCACCATGTAGGAGAGGTTCTCAGCTGGCACGAGGTCGTTCACCGCGACCACTTCAAAGGTGCCACGCCGCAGTGCTTCGCGGTACACGAGGCGGCCGATGCGTCCAAAGCCGTTGATACCGATACGAATCATGGAGGTGCTCAGTGTTGAGTGGAGGGATAGGAGAGGGGGACTGAAGGGGGGCATTGTACCCTCTGCTACGGATCAGTCCTGCGCCCAGGATGTGTCTGGTGTGCCGCTCAGGCGGTTGGCTGCGCGGGCCATGGCGAACAGCAGATCGCTGCAGCGGTTGATCCAGATCAAGGCCGTGTCAGAGACCTCTTCCTGCTGTTGCAGAGCCAGCATCGACCGCTCGCAGGCGCGAGCACAGGTACGGGCCACGTGCAGGCGAGCTGCGAGTTCACAGCCCCCGGGCAGGACAAATGTCTTGAGTGGCTCGTTAGCCCCATCGATCGCATCGATGTGGGCTTCCAGCGCGGCCACGTCGGCGTGGGCCATCCGTCGCACCTTGTCTTCGTGGGCGCTGCCAGGTGGCGTGGCCAGGTCGGCGCCCAAATCGAAGCAGCGATGCTGCAGGTGTGCGATCACGTCGTCCAAGGCGGTGGTGGTGGCGTCGATCGCCGCCCGTGCGAGCCCGAGTTGTGCGTTGAGGGCGTCGGCGTCGCCGTAGGCCACCACGCGTGGGTGCGTCTTTGGCACCCGTTGACCACCAAAGAGGCCCGTGGTGCCGTCATCGCCAGTTTTGGTGTACAGCCGCATGGGGGCAGCATAGGGATGATCTCGAAAAAACGACCAGTCCTCCCGCTGAAGATGCGCTGAATGCCTCTTGACTGCCGTATTGACGGGTGCTCTCAGCACGGGCACCTACGCCGCAACGTGGACCGTCGACGATGATGGCGCGGACAAACCCGACGCGGATCACTCCAGCGCAGCGGCGCCGGAGATGACTTCCATGAGCTCCGTGGTGATCATGCTCTGACGGGCCCGGTTGTAGTCTCGCTTGAGCGTACGTCCGAAGTCATTGGCATTCTCAGTGGCGGCCTTCATGGCAATCATCCGCTGCACGTGCTCCGACACCGCTGCTTCGTTGAACAGCTGGAAGAGCAAGGTGCGAACGGTGGTGGGCAGCAGTTCGTCGAGCAGCTCCGCCGCGGAGGGGGAGAACTCGTACACGGCCTGCGGGCCCTTGGCGTCTTCTGTGTCCTCGCCCTCGGGCATGGACAGCGGCAGCAGCTGTGTGACCTCGGCGTGCTGCCGGGCGGTGCTCACGTACCGCATGGAGCACACGCGAATCGCGTCGAACTCACCGGCGAGGTAGCGATTGAGGTACTCGGTAGCGATCGCCTCGACGTCTTCGTACTTGGGCGTATCGCCGATCACATGCTGCTTGTTGACTTCGATCTTCTGGAAGCGGAAGAAGCCCATGCCCTTCTTGCCGGCCACTTCCACGATCACATCAGCATTACTCTCACGCTTGTGGTTGAGCGCGGTGCGAAGGATGTTGGCGTTGTAGGCGCCGCACAGGCCGCGGTCTGATGCAATCACCAGCATCAGCTCCTTGCCGGACGACTCGGCCGGGCCGTCGATCAGGACCGAGGCGTAGTCCTCAGCCTTGCTCGCCGCCTGCCGCACCATGTCATCGATCATGGCCGCATAGGGTTTGCTGGCGCTGGCTCGCTGACCTGCTGCGGTGAACTTTGCGGTGGCGATCATCTGCATCGTCTTGGTGATGCGAGAGATGGTGCCGACCGCGCCGATGCGCTTCTTGATTTCGCGGATCTGTGCCATGAGGAACGGGGAATTCTAGCGATTCTCGCCCGCCGCGGCCACCTTCTGATTGGTCAGTTTCAGCCCGTCAAAGGCCAGTGAGCAGCCCTCAGGAAGGATAGCCTCGGTGGCCGCATGGGCGACCTCATGACCCATGTGCACGAACCAGGTCTGGCGGGCCCCGAGCGTGCCGGCGAGGGCTGTGGCAGCCTCCAGATTGAGATGGGTGCGGTGGGGCCGCTCGCGAAGCATGTCCAGAAACAGGGTGTCCACGCCAGCCAGCAGCGCCATGGAGGCCTCCGGGATGGCGGAGACATCCGTACACCACGCCAGCGGCAGTGGTTGGGCACCGCCTGGAGCATCAAATCGGAACCCCAGAATCGGCAATGCCCCGTGCAGCAGCCTGATGGGGGTGATGGTCAGGCCGTGCAGTTCGAACGGCTCGGCCGGGGCGAGATCGTGCAACTCGATCGTGGCCACGAACGACGGATTGATGTTGTCCTGCGGCTCGAAGATGTGGGCGTACACCCGACGCAGATTGGCCTGCACCGTGGGCTCAGCCCACACGTGCACCGGCGCCTGCATCGTCACGTTGAATCGCCGCACCTCATCGAGCCCGAACATGTGATCCACGTGGTTGTGGGTGATCAAGATGCCGTCGCACCGGTCGATCCCGGCAGCCAGCACCTGCTGCCGCAGATCCGGGCCTGCATCAATCAGCAGCACGCGGTCCTGCCCGCCGTCATCGATCCACTGCACCGCCGCGGCGGTTCGAAGCCTGCGATCCTTGGGGTCGGTCGAGGTGCACACGTCGCACCGGCACCCGATCGCGGGCACCCCTGCGGACGTCCCAGAGCCAAGCACCGTGCACGACAATCGCTGCATCATTGTGTCTCGACAGGCTGCATGGCCTCGGTGAGCGACGCGGCCGCGGCACCGGGGTCATCGGCAGCGCAGATCTCGTCGCACAAGGCAATGCCTCGAACGCCCGCAACCGTGAGCTGGCCGACATTGGCCTGCGTGATGCCGCCGATCACCAGATAAGGAAGCACGCACGTTTGAGCGACCGCAGCCACATGGCCAACGCCCGCAGCGACCAGGTCGGGTTTGGTGGACGAGGCGAACGCCGGGCCGATGCCCACATAGTCCGCACCATCTGCAGCGGCAGCCTTCGCCGCTTCCGCCGTACGAACCGTGGCCCCGATGCACACTTCATGCCCCACGATTCGGCGGCACGCCGCAACAGGCATGTCGTGGCGACCCACGTGTACGCCATCGGCCTGCGCCGCCATCGCCAGATCGGGGCGATCGTTCATGATCACCGCGGCACCGTGGGCATGGGCCAGCTTCACCACTGCACTGGCGTGGGTGAGCAGCGCGTCGTCGGCCATGGCCTTCTCGCGAATCTGCAGACAACGCACGCCAGCGGCGAGGGCAGCGTCCGCCACATCGTGCCAGGGGTGACGGCATCGAGCGGTATCGAGAATCAAACACACCGGCCATTGACCAGGGCACCGCCGCTGCAAATGGCCCATCAGCGCCGCTGCATGGTCGTACAGGCTGTACCGAATCGCTTCGAACCGCTCGGCCGAGCCACGGTGCACCTTGGCGGCTTCTTCGAGGGCTCGCAGCGCCTCGGTCGCTCGGCCCGCCGCAGCCTGAGCCATGGCAAGGGTGTCGGTGCGGGTGCCCTCACCGTCCGTGCGTTGGCAGGTGCCTGGATCGCCGGCCGTACATCGGGCGCGAAGCAGGGCGGATGCATCCCACGTGGCGTTGACCGCCGCGGCAAGATCATGACGTGCCGCCTTCAAAGCGCCGCCAAGCGGGCCTTCTTCCAGCACGAACCGGGCGAGGTCTTCCATCACGCGAAGGCCTTCGGCGGCACGGTTGCGATTGGCGTCTACAAGTCGGTCCAAGGGCGGCATTGTCAAAGCGTATATCCTGCGGAGCCGTCTTGATTCCCACACCGCAGGAGTGATGCCGTGTATCGCCATATTCGTACTGGAAGCCCTCGAAGAGCCACGGTTGTCGCAGCTGTCGGCGCCAATCCTGATCGCCTCCCCCGCGGGCTGGGCCAACTGGACCGAGCAGTGGATGGCGCACTGTCGAGCGCACTGGTGCGGCCTGGCTTCACGGGCGCTCGCGGCCAGATCGCCTTTGGGGACGAGAGCGGTGTACTGATCGGACTGGGCGACGTGGACACGCTTTCCACCCAAGATGTGCGCAACCTCGGCGCGGCATTGGCGAAGGCACTGCACAAGGCCGACATCACCGCCGTGCAGATCGAGTGCATGCCTGCCATCAAGACCAGGGGGCTCGATGCCGACACCATCGGGCAATCACTGGCCGAAGGCATGGTGCTGGCCAATTGGCGCATGGAAACCTATCGCGGCACTGCTGCCAAGGGCGAAGCAGCCACCGGCAACCTCACGATCGGCGCCTCGGATGCAGCCCTTCGTGGTGGTCTTCGCCGCGGCATCATGCTGGCTGAAGCAGCCAACGAATCGCGACGACTGGGCGCCACGCCGCCGAACGTCGCCAATCCTGCCTGGATCGCCAAGCAGGCTCGCGCGTTGGCCCGCTCTTCGTCCATCACCACCAAGGTGATCGGCGCCGCGGAGCTCAAGACCAAGGGCTTTGGTGGCATCACCGCCGTGGGACAAGGTTCGGACAGCCCACCGTGCATGGTGATCATGCAACACAAGCCCCGCAATGCCCGCAAGGACGTGCATCTGGTGCTGGTGGGCAAGACCATCACCTATGACACCGGCGGGTACTCGCTGAAGATCAACAACAGCATGAAGGGCATGAAGTACGACATGTGCGGCGGCGCTGCCGTGCTGGGCGCGATGAAGGCCATTGCCGATCTCCGCCTGCCTATTCGTGTGACCGGCGTGCTCGCCTGCGCCGAGAACATGGTGTCGGGCAATGCCTACCGGCCCGATGACATCATCAAGATGTACAACGGCGTCACGGTGGAGGTAACCAACACCGACGCCGAAGGGCGACTGGTCCTTGCCGATGCACTGGCCTACAGCTGCAAGCACCTCAAGCCCACGCATCTTGTCAACGCGGCCACCCTGACCGGTGGTGTAGTCGTGGCACTAGGCGAGTGGTGCGCCGGCTTGTGGTGCAATGACGACGACTTCCGCAGCACCATACAGGCTGCAGGTGAATCCACCGGTGAGCGGCTCTGGCAGCTGCCCTTGTGGGAAGAACACCGCGACTTCATGCGATCACGACACGCCGATATCTGGAACAGCGGTCCGCGACGGTCCGCGCACCCCATTCAGGGTGCCGCCTTCTTGAGCTACTTCGTGGACAAGGACGTGCCGTGGGCCCATGTCGATCTGGCAGGACCGGCAACGACCGACAGTCCGCTGCCCACATCCGTCGTCGGTCCAACCGGCTTCGGCACCCGGCTCATGGCGGAAACCGCAGCACGTCTCGCACGCTGACGCTGTCGGGATCGCCGGCTCAGTCGTCGCTGTCTATCACCGCCGGCAGACGATCCGCGATGAGGCGCTGCAACGCCTCGGCAAGGCTGTCGTACACGGATTGCGGGCTTCCAATGGGATCGGGGATATCGCCCGTCGGATCAAGCAGCATGACCTTCGCCTTGCTGTCCGGATCGTCAGCCACGAGTGCTCGCGCTGCCGCCATATGGCTGCCCGTCATACACAGGACGGCCTGTGCCGACTTGATCATGTCCGCTGTGAGTACGGTCGAGCGCCCGTCGCACTGAGTACCCAGCCGATCCAGCACGGCGACCGTTTCTGGTGATGTGGGCATGCCGTCGATGGTGGCCACACCAGCCGATGCAATGAAGACATCCTCTTCTGCGGTGTCCGCCCACGCCCGTGCGATGCCCTCAGCCATCGGGCTTCGGCACGTGTTTCCAGTACAGACAAACAGAATGGTGCGCACGAATCGGGCTCCACTGCGACGGATTCTCGCGAATGATACCCACCGTCTGAATGCCGATCCGCCTTGCACATGGGCGCTGAAACGGTTTGAATGTGACAAAACCCCTTTGGAGCCTTTTGACGGTGAACTTCTTGAAGGCGGATGAGATCCGCGACCTGCTCAACGACTACGGCATCGAGCAGGACACAACAGACGAGAATCACGTGTTCCTCCGCATGTCCAGCGGCGACACGGTGCAGCACTTGGTGCTGTCGATCGCTGGCCAGGACTGTGAAGGCCCAGAAGGCGCCGACCGGCAGGACATCGCCGCTGAGGCGCTGCCGGGCGTGGTGCAGCACCTGCTGCAGAAGTTACATCACAACCAGATGGTGCTCGTGCCCGTGGGCAAGTGGCGCAGTGTGTTTGACATCGTGGCGTTCTCCATGGCGGAGAACGAAGACTGGCAACGCATCGATGCTGCCGCTTCGGTTGAACTCAACAGCCGAGATCCACTGCTCGCCGACGCCGGCGACCTGCACATTCTGGAAGAACTCTTCCAGGCCTTGATGCGCGACTCCGATACACCGGACCAAGGTCTGGTGCTCATCACTGTCGGTGTGCCGGTTCTGATGGAAATCGTGCCCGACCGCGGCATTCGCTTGAGCTTCGGCAACGATGCGATCGCCGCAGAGGTCCGGGAGATCTGCGCGGCCTGATCGGCCCCAGAGTCACGGCGCCATGCCAAAATCCTCCGGTAGACCCAAGACCATCACCGACCTCATGAAGAAGGCGGCTGCTGCGTCGAAGAAGGGTGACCACTTCGATGTCGAGACGAAGGCCGTGCGACTCGCCGGCATGTTTCGATCCCGTCGGGATTGGGACGGCCTCGCAGAAGCCGTCACCATGCTCCGCGATGCCCGACGTGAGATTCGCAAACAAGCACTCGCCAGTCGGGCCAAGGTGAATCTGATTCCCGAGGCGTCCGAAGCCGATTCGCCCCTGGCCAAAGGACGGCATCTCGTCGAGCCGCCGTCGGTGGGTGCTGATGCGCGACGTCTGCGTATCGCTGCACGCGATGCGCAGGTGCCCGCCGCCGTCGTCTGCCGAGAACCCACCACCCGACTGGGCGAAGTGCCCGTGGTGGCCATCGCCCCTGGTGCCACTGTCCGTACAAAGATCGACCCCCCGGATGATGAATCCAATCCGTCCGCCGGGTGGTTCCGCAGCGCCATGGAAGCACTTGGCCGGGAGGCCGTCGCGATGGATCAGCCCGATCTCGAGCCCGTGAAGCGCGTCGATCGCCTGCTGGCCCTACTCGATGCGGTTCCAGACGAAGACACCGTGCACGACCACATCATCACCGTGTGCGGCAGTATCGAATCGACCGAGTGAGGGGCCAAGTAGCATGAGCAACATGCAAGATCAGGCGGACGGAACACTGACAGCCTCGGTCGCCACCAGTTTTATGGTGCGGTCCATCCTTGTGGGGCTGCTCTGCCTCGTGCTGGGTGTGTGGGGTGTGTACGACTACTTCGTGGCCATTCCCCAGCAGCAGGTGGAAGCGCGTCGCGCCGCGGTGGGCAGCGCCTTTCTGCTGGTCGCTGAACCACACGTCAATGGTCAGAGTGTTGTGGCCAATGACAACGCCATGCCTGATTTCGTTCGGGCGGTGGTGAATGATCTGATGGATGAAGATGACCCTGAGTTGAAGGCCAATCTCGGCACACTCAAGCACCTCGCCGACGACGACGCCATCACGCCGGCCACCATCGAAGCGGTTCGTTCGGCGTTGCTGAAGACACTCAACGCCAAACAGGAACAGGCCAAGGCCGCGCCTGATCAGAAGCTCGACGACGCCACCCGCGGACGAAACGAGTGGTTCATCGCGACCGCCTTGATGATGCAGGTTGCACAGGCACCACTGACGGTCACTGGCGGGCCTGTGGAACAACTCGAGCCGGCCATGAAGTTCGCCGGTCGGGCTGTCGACCTGTGGGGCGATGTCACCATGCCGTCCAAGTACGACCGGCCCATGCAGTGGATGTTCATCCTCTGTCTGCCATTCGTGCCGTGGTACGCAGTCTCCGCCTTTAAGGCCCGCAAGAGGTCGTACACCCTCGACCCCGACGGCACGCTGCACATGCCCGAAGGGACGTGGGCTGCCGATGCCATCGCCGACATCGACATGAGCAGGTGGATGGCCAAGTCCAAGGCGTGGATCGTGCATGCCGACGGCACCCGTGTGCTGCTCGATGACTACGTCTATCGCGGCCTCTTCCATATCGTCGGTGTGTTGGCGTCCAGCCGCTATCCCGATGCGTGGACGGCCCAAGCCAAGCCGATGAAGGCCGATTCAGCGGACACCGAAGACGACACCGGGGCTCAGGACGGCGGCTCGTCTACCACTGACGTAGATTGACTGCCGATGCCCCTGCTTGAAGTGCGAAGTCTGATCAAGTCCTACAACGGCCGTCGTGTCGTTGACGGCGTGAGCTTTGATGTGGGTGCAGGCGAAGTGGTGGGCCTGCTCGGCCGCAACGGTGCCGGCAAGACCACCTCGTTTCGCATGGCCATCGGCATGATCACGCCCGAGGCGGGCACCGTGCGCTTTGACGGCAAGGACGTCACCCACGAACCGATGTTCCGGCACGCTCAATTGGGCATGGGGTATCTCTGTCAGGAACCCAGTGTGTTTGGCCGCCTGTCAGTGCGCGACAACCTGCTGGCCATCCTGCAGACACGAGATCTTGACAAGGCCACACAACACGCCCGGTGTGGCAAACTGCTGAATCGCTTCGGCCTGGAACACAAGGCCGGCGAAAAGGCACGCACATGCAGTGGTGGTGAACGACGGCGTTTGGAAATCGCCCGCGCTATGATCACCGAACCCACGCTCATGCTGCTGGACGAACCCTTTGCCGCGGTGGATCCGCACACGGTGGAAGAGCTGCAGGCGCAAGTCCGCACGCTCGCCGAGCAGGGCATCGGCATTCTTGTCACTGATCACAACGTGCAGCAAACCTTGCGCATCTGTGACCGCGCTTACATCATTCACCACGGTCAGAACCTCAAGGATGGTGACCCCAAGGCCATCATCAACGACCCCGATGTGAAAGAGGCGTACCTCGCCAGTACCTTCAAGGGTGATGAGTTTGATTGATCGCCCCCAACTTCTACCGACGCTCGTATGTTGCGCCGTGTTCACATTGCCAGGATGTGTGCGACGGACGATTCACATCTCCACCGAGCCTGCGGGCGCACTGGTATGGCTGAATGGACGCGAAGTAGGCCGCACGCCGGTTGATGTGGACTTCAAGCACTACGGCACCTACGACCTGCTGCTGAAGAAGAAGGGGTGGGAACCGATCATCGACGCCCGCCGCGCGCCCGTACCCGTGCTCGACACACCTGGGCTCGATTTCATCGTCGAAATCATGCCCGGCGACACACACCACGTGGTGCACTGGCACATTCCCATGGTGCCGCGAGATGCATCGCGTGCGGACTTGATGGATCGGGCCGACACCCTTCGCGACGCTCTCCTGAGCGATTCGGATGCAAGTGTGCCCTTGCCCCTCGACGAAACGCCCTGATTCGATAGGCTCACAGGGCAAGGCACGCTGTGGGGCGGCGTGATCCGCGGAGATGCACCATGCTTGACACACTGCTTTTTGCTGCACTTGTCGCCGTGACAGACCCTCCGGCAACGCCCGAACCCACCGATCTGCCTGTCCCTGCACAGGATTCGGGTGAACAGCCCTCTGCAGAACAGACCGATCCGACCTCGGATGACGCCCGCACCAAGCGCGACCTGCTGGCCGTCGCCGAGCACGTGTTGCGCAATGAAGGATTCGACGAAACCACGCTGCCCCGCAACCTCTTCCCGGCACTGGTGGCCCGAGAAGCAGAAGCGCGTTTGCTTCGCACACGACTGGCTGATCTGCAGGTGCAGCTTGCCGCGCTCGAAGCACAAATGGCCGAGATGCAAGACTTCGTGCTCGACCATGATCGCTACGGCACCGATTTCTCCCAGTATCGATCGGTGCGTCGCCTGGCCGAACAGGAGGCTCGACGAAAGGCCGCACTGGAACGCAAGGCACGACGTGATCTCGCGCGCAAGCAGGCGCAGGATGCCAAGGCCCAGCGCGACACCGCCGCCCAAATCGCCTCGCCCGGCAAGGATATGCAGACCACCTTGCGAGATCAGAACTTTGGCCTGATTGGTCAGGACGTATGGAGTGGTCGGAGCGCCTACGCTTACGCCAAGATCGATCGTCCCGGCGAGACCATCACCTGGAACCCCTCGCCCTTCGGCGGCACTCGCGTGACCACCGAGTCACGCACCGAGATCGACTGGTCGGTGATGACCATCTCCGGCAGTGTGGTCAACGCTGCAGCAGACACTCGCAACATCGGCATCGCCTTCGCCTTCTTTGATGAATACGGCAATCAAGTTGGTGCTGAAACGGTGGTCGTCAACAACGCACGCACTGGTGTGCCGTATCCATTCACGCAGAAGCTGGCCATGGCCGCAACCAAGCCATTTGCCAGCAGCACGTCTTGGGTGTTGTTCTCCGATCCGATCACGCCGCCTGCCCAGGCGCAAGGCACCACGCCAACGACAACTCCGTGACCGAGACCACCGACGATCAACCTGTGCTTCAGGCCCACGCCGACGACGTGTCCGGACGCCGCAAGCGGATGTTGGTGATGCCGGTGCTCATCCTGTGCTTTGCCGGCATGAGTTGGTGGTGGGGCGCAAGCAATGCCAAGGAAACACGCAGCCAAGTGCAGCAGGCTGTCGAGCAACTGGTGACCAGCACGCTGGAACAGTCGGCCACACCGACAGACGGTCTGCGTCTGCGGTGGGGGGCCGACGCGCTTCGCAGCGTGTTTCACACCAGCCTCGAACACGCCGTCGCTGGTGGAGATTGGCGTGTGCAGATCGACCCGGAACCGCGCAATGGACTGCTCGACGTGCGGGTGGTGGGCGCCAACGGGACGGTGATGTTGCAGGTGCTTCCGGTCTCTGGCAGCGACACCGCCACGATTCGTGGCGTTTCCACAACGCCGGCCTGAGAGGCACGAGATACACTTCGCCGATGGACGTCTGGCTCAATGGTGCGTTTGTCTCCGATGCGCAGGCTGCTGTGGGCGTGTTCGACGCCTCCGTGCAGCACGCCGTCGGGTTGTTCGAGACGATGGCTGCCCGCAACGGCAACGTGTTTCGACTCGATCGACATGTCGATCGGCTGATCAGCTCTGCTCGACACCTGGCGCTCACTGAACGACTGCAGCCCGAGCCACTGGCGCAGGCCGTCAACAATGCACTTGAACGCAGTGAACTCAAGGATGCCCGTATCCGCCTCACGGTGACCGGTGGCGACTTGAACATGCTGCGACAGGGCGCCGAAGGTGGCGCCAACGACCCCACCGTCCTGGTGGTCCCTCAGCCGCCGACGCCATATCCCGAGCAGTTCTTCAGTGCCGGCGTGGATGTCATCATGGCCCCGGGTCGTGTGAACCCGTGGTCCACCGCGGCCGGGCACAAGACGATCGACTACTGGGAGCGCATCCGCACGCTGCAGCAGGCCGCTACCGTGGGCGCTGGCGAAGCCCTGTGGGCCGACCCAGCCGCTCGGGTGCTCAGCGGGTGTGTGAGCAATCTATTCATCGTGCGTGATGGTGTGCTGTACACACCGCCAGCGCGAGGTGAACAAGATCGCGGCGAAGATGTGCCCCCGGTCTTGCCGGGTATCACCCGCGAGGCCCTGATCGAAGTGGCCACCGCAGCTGGGATCAACGTGCAACGCACCGCACCGGGCGTGGATGAGCTCTTGCAAGCCGACGAGGTATTCCTCACGAACTCATCGTGGCAGGTGCTGCCGGTCACTGGATTGCTCATGCGAGTGCGCGAGGGCGAAGACGCCGATCCGGATGACGTCAAACTACATCGCAAGCCCGTGGGCGATGGCGAAGTGGGCGCACTCACCGCCGATCTCCGTACCGGGCTGCTCACGGTGATCGAGCGGGAAACCACCGAGGGCTGAACACATCAGGCCTCAGGTAAGCTCACTGGCGAATACGCACGTTTCGCCGGCCGCTGTTGTCTTGGCCAGGCCGAGGTGGGCCGCCTGGAGGCCGGCGTGACCCCAAGGCGCCCGTGCATGCTGTCCACATGGCTGCCACAACAAACACCACGGCCGACACGACGGCGACCGTCAAGATCAGCAGCAGCAACGGCACGCTGATGACGATCAGCAGCAGCATGCCCAGGATTCGACCGCCCAACGACGGTTTGCGGTAGAAGCCCTGCACGAACCGCGCGGCGCCAGGGCCGCCGGGCATGCCGAATCCCACTCGTGGTCCTTGGTCCATCGACAGGATTCTATGCCCAAGGTGTCCCCCTTCCGCCGGACACCGAGGCGATTGCCCCGGCCCAAGGTACGATCGCCGTACATGGCCGCTGCTGACCCTGTCTTTGCTCATCTGCACCTGCATACCGAGTATTCCCTGCTCGACGGTGGCAACACCGTCAAACGGCTCGTGGCACGGGTCAAGGAACTGGGCATGGACTCGGTGGCCGTCACCGACCACGGCAATCTGCACGCGGCGATGGAGTTCTACACCCACGCCAAGGCCAACGGCATCAAGCCGATTCTCGGCATCGAGGCCTACGTGGCGCCGCAGGCCCGCACGCGACGGGAGAAGGAAACCACCGGCCCCAACGCCGGCTTTCACCTTGTGCTGCTGGCCGAAAACGAAACCGGTTGGCACAACCTGCTTCGTCTGAGTTCCGACGCGTATCTCAAGGGCTTCTACCACCGCCCGCGGATGGACAAGGAGACCTTGTCGCAATGGTCAGAAGGGCTGATCGCGATCAACGGCCACCTCGGGTCATCGTTGGCCTGGCATCTGGTGAAGTTTGAGGAGACCGGCGACGACAAACACTGGCAGGCGGCCATCGAAGAAGCCCGCTGGCACATGGAAACATTCCGCCCCAACGCACAGGGCGAACCCACGTTCTTCGTGGAACTGCAGATGCACGACGTGCAGATGCAACAGGCGATCAATCCGCATCTCAAGAAGCTCGCGGCTGAACTCGATCTGCCGCTGGTGTGTGACAACGACGCCCACTTCCTTCGCGCCGAAGACCACGACGCGCACGACACGCTCTGCTGCATCTCGATGGGGCGCACCAAAGACGATCCCAATCGCCTCAAGTACTCGGCTGATCTCTATGTGAAGTCGCCCGAAGAAATGGCGGCGCTCTTCGCAGACTGCCCCGAAGCACTTGAGAACGCCTCGCGCATCGGCCAGCGGTGCAATGTCGACATCGACTTCAATGCGAACCACGCCCCTGTAGTGCACGCTCATGGTCCCGATGACACGCCCGCGTGGGATGGCTCCACTGACCGCACCGAGTGGTACAAGGCCTTCTGCCGTGAGTTCGAGCTGCTGCCATTCGACGAAGAGCGTGATGCCGATGTCGACGCAGCGTCCCTCGAGCGCGACTGCGATCGCGTGTTGCGTCGCTTGTGCGAAGCTGGATTGATCTGGCGATACGGCGAAGATTGTGTGACGGACGTCATCACTGAACGTCTGGAACGAGAACTCGGCATCCTCGCCGACAAGCACATCAGTGCCTACTTCCTGATCTGCTGGGACTTCGTCAACTGGGCACGGCAGCGTGGCATTCCCGCCAATGCTCGTGGTTCGGGTGTGGGCACGATGGTGGGGTACGTGTTGGGTCTGTCCAACGCGTGCCCGGTGCAGTACGGCCTGCTGTTTGAGCGCTTCACCGATCCCAATCGAAGCGAATACCCCGATATCGATATCGACATCTGTCAGGACGGCCGCAGCGACGTCATCCGATACGTCCGCGACAAGTACGGACATGTGGCCCAGATCATCACGTTCGGTCGTCTCAAGGCTCGCGCAGCCATCAAGGATGTCGCCCGCGTCTTTGGTCTGCTACCTCAGGATGGACAACGCCTAGCCAATCTGGTGCCGCCGGAACTCAACATCACGATTGCCGATGCGCTGGAATCCGGACAGGACTTCAAGGCTGAGTACGCCTCCAATCCGCAGTCCAAAGCCGTCATCGACGAAGCCCAGAAGTTGGAACACCACGCTCGCCATGCGGGCGTGCACGCCGCCGGTGTGGTGGTGGCCACCCAGCCGCTGGACAACATCGTGCCGCTGTGCCGCGTGTCAGGCAACGATGACGCCGTCACGCAGTGGGACGGGCCCACCTGTGAAAAAGTCGGCCTGCTGAAGATGGATTTCCTCGGGCTGCGCACGCTGTCCACGCTGGAATTGGGGCGGCGCTTTGTTCGCGAGACGCTGAGCGAAGAAGAAATCCACGCTGCCGTTGGCCGCGTGCCTGGCGACGGCCTGGATCATCCGCTCGATCTGGACAACATTCCGCTGGACAACCAACAGGTGCTCGAGTTGTTCCGCCGAGGCGAAACGTCAGGCATCTTCCAGTTTGAATCCGGTGGCATGCGGCAGTTGTTGCGTGAGATGCGTCCGGACCGTCTGGAAGACCTCATCGCCGCCAATGCGCTGTATCGCCCGGGGCCGATGGATCTGATTCCGGAGTACTGCGCTCGCAAGCATGGGTCGAGCGTGGTGCCCAAGGTGCACGACGTGGTCGACGCGTTCACCGAAGAGACCTACGGCATCATGGTGTATCAAGAACAGGTCATGCAGATCGTGCACGGCCTTGGCGACGTGCCACTGCGCGATGCCTACACCTTGATCAAGGCGATCTCCAAGAAGAAGGAAGAGGTCATCAATGCGAATCGTCCTCGCTTCATTGAAGGCGCTTCGAACAAGGGCATGCCCGTGCGAGAAGCGGAAAAGCTCTTCGACCTGATCCTGCGCTTCGCGGGGTACGGCTTCAACAAATCGCACTCCACCGGCTACGCGATCATCGCGTACCAGACGGCGTGGATGAAGACGTTCTTCCCTGTGCAGTACATGGCCGCGGTGCTGACCTTTGAATCACAGGCCAAGAAGACCGAAGACTGGGCGCCGTATCTCGACGAGTGTCGCATGGTGCGGTACGCCGACGACACCGACGCTTCGCCGCATCGCGGTATTGAAGTGCGTCCGCCGGACATCAACCAGTCGGGCGCCTCATTCGCTTTGGTGTACGACACCGAAGGCCCGCACACGTCGCTCGAAGGCAGCATCCGATTCGGATTGGGTGCTATCAAAGGCGTTGGCGCCAGTGCTGTGGAAGCCATCATCACTGAACGTGATCGCGGTGTCGCCTTCAAATCCATCTGGGATCTGTGCGAGCGCGTGTCAGGCAAGGCGGTCAATCGCGCCACGCTCGAAGTGCTTGTGTCTGCGGGCGCATTGGATTCTCTGCATGGCGGTGAATCTAGAGGCAGTGTGTACGCCACGATCGACAAGGCGATGAAGGGCGGCGCGGCGCGAGCGAAAGACGTGGCTTCCGGGCAGGGTGCGTTGTTCGGTGGTCCAGTAGACGACGCCGACGACTCACCCGACATGGAAGACCCGCCGCTGGAAACAGCCGCCGCCTGGAGCACCAAGCAGATGCTCGCAGCTGAGCGAGAACACCTTGGGTTCCACATCTCTGGTCACCCGCTGGACGAACACGACGGCCTGCTGAAGGTGTATCGGACATCGACGATTCCAGATCTGGTAAAGCTGCGCAACGGCAGCCGGGCCGTGATCGGCGCCATCGTGGCGGGCTGCCGCATCGTCACGCCAAGCAAGGGCCGGAATGCCGGCCAGCGCATGGCCATCCTCACGTTGCAGGATCGGCTCGGCACGATCGAGGGCGTGTTGTTCCCTGACAGCTTCCGCAAGTGCAGTGAGTTGGCGGTGATCGACCAGGTGGTGTTCGCAGTCGGTGAAGTGGGTGAACGCAATGGTGATCTGCAGGTGGTGGTGGACCGCCTGATTTCCCCGGAAGATGCGCCGCGCTTCCTCACCGAACGCATCGAAGTCAACCTCAAGGCTGACGACGAGAAGGACATGCGAAGCAAGTTGGACATGGCCGCAGGCCTGCTGCGCCGCTCCGGTGGGGCACAGGTGGGCGACGGCGCCCGCGCAGCAGAGGTCTTCCTCCGCATGGATACCGGAACACAAGATGTCACCTGGCGAAGTCGCCTTCGCGTGGTGCCTCATGGTGAACTCATCGGCCAGCTGCAAGGACTGCTCGGCGGCGGGAGCGTGCGGCTTGTGGGCCGCATTCCAGAGGGCGAACGTCGCGACCGCAAGCGGCGGTTCTGAAAGCAACACGCCGCGGTGCGTGTGCACCACGGCGTGCGCCGGGGAACTGATGTCTGTTCAGGTGGCTCAGGCGGCCTTGCCCCATGCGTCGCCGCTGGTTTCATCCGGCCACTGGAAGGCGTTCCGACGGTGCACACGGAGGATGCGTGACATCTGCTCAGCCACGATGGTTCGCATCACGTCGATGGCAGCCGCGTCGTCATCGGCGAAGCCTTCGTCGGCGTCGCGGAATAGCGTGAAGACGGCCAGGCACTCATCGCCACGGTGACACGCGAAGGCTGCGATCTCCGCGTCACTGAGGAGTGACATCTCGCCACCCTCGGACTCGGCGAACTCACTCGCGTCATCGAATCGCACTAGGCCTCGCTCATCAGCCATGCCTGGACCGAGCACGTCGCCGAGTCGGTTGAGCACGGGCATGATGTCACGATCCTGCCACTGGTAGTTCACATAGGCACCCACGCCCCAGGTACCGGGCGCCTGCTGCAGATAGACACATGCATTCACAGGGCCGACCTGCTTCATCATCGCTTCGAGCGCGGTGCGGAGCATGGATTCGAGATCGAGTTCCTGACCAAGCAGGGCACGAAACTCGCTGGCCAGTGCCACGTCGGAGATCTGCTCTCGCATGGTGCGATAGGCGGAGGCCAGATCGCCACACAGCGTGTCGACGCGATCAGACATTTCGTCGCGCGTCGCCTTGAGCTTATCGCAGGCATGGGAGAGATCTTCCACGCGCTGTTCACGTTCACGATGGGCACGAACACGCTCGAGCACCTGAGCAGCACGCTCAGGAAGACGGGCGATGTCGCGTGGCATCACGATGAAGTCACTGGCGCCGCAACGAATGGCCTCGACCACATCGTTGGGACTGGCCTTGTCGCTGTAGACCAGGGCACGTACGCATGGGTCGGAGGTCTGTGCTTCGCGGATCATCGACAGGCCCGTTTGTCCGGTGCCGCCGTCGATCATGAGCAGATCAAAGGCTGTATCAGCGGCCATCGTCTCGCGGGCCGAATCGACCGACTCGGTCGCGGTGCACGTGTAGCCGATTGACGCGAGCGTCTTCATCAGCGTGTCACGTGAGTCACCGGCGGACCCAAGCACGAGAATGCTCGCGGTGGTGGCCGTGGATGTGCGGGTCGTTGTTTGCTTCTCAGGCGTCATCAGTATGCTCCCTGCCAGCGGATGTCCCGCCGACACAAGCACAATCGACCCGACACAAGGGGCGTTTCAGTCGACCTTGGGGTTCTGTGCGAGGTTCTGCCGCTTCAGGTGGGCTTGGATCGGGCGGCAAAGAGCGTGACTGCTTCTGGCACACGGGGATACAGCGGCACCATCGCCTCGGCTGGAACCGTTCGGCCAGCGGCGAATTCTCGTTCCGTGAGGGCCAGACACGCCTGCGCCGACCACGTGGGGGGTGCGCACGGGCATCCGATAGCTTTGAAAAGGCTTGTTATCGGGCCTGGAAGGTGCACATCGGCCAGCACGAGCGCGCAGCCTTCAAGCTGCGGTGCAGCAGCCTGTGCATCCACCAGCCCCGCCGTTGACATGAGGGTCATCGACGCGGCATCCACGATCGAGAGCCAGGTGGAGTCTCCTTTGGACGCCAAGGCCACAGCGATCTTGCCCTCGGTCATACCGCTGGCCTGGACGCAGGCCAAGGCTGAGGGCACTGCCACGAGACTGCAGCCGGTGGACTCGGCCAGCATTTGCGCGGTCGCGCTGGCAATCCGCAGCCCGGTGAAGCCACCTGGGCCCATCGACACACCCACGCATGTCAGCGTTTCAGGCGTGCAGCCGGCGCTGCGAGCGAGCGCATCAAGGTGCGGCATGAGTTGGTCGTCGATCCCACTGGCCGATGTCAGCTGGGCGGTGTGGACTTCACCTGCGGAGCACTTGATCGCCAGTTCGCCTTCGCGCTGCGATGTCTCGATAGCCAGCATCCAGCGCATCACAACACTCCATCTGGCAGCGAGATCAACTGGAGAGGCACCGCATCCATGGCGAACTTCGTGGCATTGAAGGCCGTGTCAGCTTCGATCTGCAGCAGCACGCCCCGTTCGTGATCGGAGTTCAAGATCACGGCACGCGTGCCTCGTGCTTCTGCGCCCATTTCAGCATGCATGTGTCCGAGGATGAAGCCCTGCACATCCCACGCCGCCGCTAACTCGGACAGCGTCTCATCGGAGTAATTGCGACCCCATGTCAGCAGATAGGCCGATCCGAATGGTCCGGCCAGATCGTCTTCGGTCACTGCACGATCCAACACCGCCGTATCGAAACGTGCCATGTGCTGTGCCTGGGGCATCGAGTGCGCTATGAGAATGCCACCGGGTGTCCGTACCGCCAACGGCATGGCACGGATGAACGTGTCGATGGCGTCGCTCACCTTCTGCGCCTCGTCGCCAAAGGCCAGGTCGAGGCCGTCATCGAACTGCACGACGGAATTGCCACCGCCCTTGCTCACCCCGCGCTTGAGGAGTTGAGCCAACTCGTGATTGCCCAGCAGAGGATGCACCAGACCAGGAAATGCCTTCACCAAGGCGGCAATGCGAAGCAACATGCGATGACTGAGATCGCACCCGTGATGCAACACCGGTCCGTGAATCAGTTCCTGCACGACCACGTGACCGCCTTGATCCAGACCACCGTGGACCGCCACCTTGGCGAGGTGGGCGAGGTTGTCGTGCAGGTCACCTGCGATGGTGAGCGTGCCACTGTCCACCTGCATCATCGATCCAGTGCGGTTTGAACACGACGTCAACAGCGACGCTGCTTCAAGCAGCAGGTCGGTGGATTGGTCTGCACAACGGGGAGCGGCTGGGAGCATCAGGAGGTGCGCTTGCCGGTGAAGAGCGTCTTCGGTCGCTTGGATCTGGGGGCATGGATCGCCGAGCTCTGTCCCTTCGATGCGCCCTTGCGCACCATGCCCACCTCGGTGATGCGGTTCCATGCACTTGCGGCAATGGACTCACTCTGGTCCATGGTCACACTGCGACGGTTCCAGGCACGGGCCACCGTGGCTGTCGTGCCCGACCCACAGAACGGGTCCAGCACCAAGTCACCTTCATTTGAGCACGCATTCACGACCCGCTCGAGATACACCTCGGGAATCTGGTTCTCGTGCCCGTGGCGGCGTTCCTTGTTGTTGCCCTGAATGCGTCCCCAGTACTTGCCGTACCACACATCCATCGGCACGCGCATGCCCTTGTTGGTGTCCTTGGCCATGGTGCGAGCGTCGTTGTAGATCGCCGCCCGATCGCTGGGTTCCAGAATCGCATCGGCATTCCAAGTGCGGTTGTCCGGATCCTTGCAGAAGTACAGCGCGTGCACCTTGCTCATGATGAATGACGAGTTCCGGCACTGCCCGAAGCGGAAGTGCCACACGCACCAGTTGACCATCACCAGACCACGCCGCTTCAGATGCACCACGATCTCGGCTGCCGTGTCATCAGGGATGTTCACCCAGATGCTGCCGGTAGGTGAGAGCGCATCGATGCACCCATCGAGCCACTCGAAGGTGAATCGCTCGTAGGCGGCCCGGTCCATGCCGTCGTCCCAGTCACCCTCGTATGGCACGCCCCAGTTGAAGGGCGGATCGGCGAACACCAGATCCACGCTGCCCTTGTCTGGCAGGCCCGCCAGAATATCGCGGCAGTCCCCCAGATACAGCCGCGTATCCGGGTCTGAAGCACAGTACGCCGGCTGCGGTGTGTCGCCGCTGGGCGTGTGCGGCGGTGCCGCATCGCCCAACAACACGATGTCGGCCTTGGCGGTTGCCGCCTGCGCTTTGCGTGCTGCCTGCATGGCGCCGCTTGGGCCGGCCACATCTCGTAACGGCACCATTTGGTCGGCTGCAGTGTCAGGGGTCGACATGGCGATACAAGTACCAGAGATAGGGGGTGTTTTCGGCCCCCAACCACGTAGAATCGGTACTTCCATGACCTGTCCAACTGCACGTCACGCCTGGTGGGGGGTGGCCATCACAGCACCGCTCATCCTGAGCAGCTGTGCTGAGCCTTATGCCCAGATCGATCACCACGTCGACGGGCTGCTGGGCGAAGGTGCCACCAGTGTGGGTGGTGGGGCGCATGCCCCCAATCTGGACGCATGGGGATCCACCTCCCCGGACGATCGGGCCGCGCTGAACGCAGAACGCCCGGCCACATTGAACCCCGCTGCCAGTGAGATGACATTCCAAGCTCTGGGGTCGATCGAAGCCGACGCCATCATGTCCCGATTGGCTGGTGCCGACGCCATCGCGCAAGACACCGTGCTCACACTGGACGAATCCCTGGCCTGGGCCGTCGATCATGCGTTCGAGCATGCCTGGGCGGAAGAGGAGTATGTGCTGTCCTGCCTGTCGCTCCTCGTGGAACGCCACCTCTGGACACCGCAGATCGCCGACACGGTGATAGCGCAATACGCTCAGTTTTCTCCCGAGGCAGCGGACGAAACCAAGACCTCGTCGGCCATCGTGAACGACCTCTCGTTGTCGCAGCGACTGCCATGGGGCGGTCAGGTTGCCGCGTCCTTCCTCACCACATTCTCCCGGGTCGTGCAGAACGCCGGCACGCGGAGCGATGGCACGGTGGGCCAGTTGACGTTGTCGGCGTCGATTCCATTTCTACGCGGCGGTGGTGTAGTAGCCCGTGAAGACATCATTCAGGCCGAGCGTGACCTCATCTATGCGGCACGGTCGTTCGAAGATTTCCGCCGCAGCTTCTACGTGGAGGTGGTGGGCGCGTATCTGTCGTTGCAGGTGCAACAGCAAGAGTTGACCAATGCACTGGAGTCGGTCGCCCTGCTAGACAAACTCGCCGAGCGGCAGCGTGCGTTGTACGAAGCAGGGCGAGCGCGGTTGTACGACGCCGCCGAAGCCGAGAACAACTCCCTGCAGCAGCGATCGCAAGTGTCGGGATTGCAGGAGAGCTATCGCCTTGCAGTGGACCGGTTCAAGATCCTCATCAACTATCCCGTCGATCTGCCCGTGGTGATCGAGCAGGCTTCATTTTCGATTTCGCCGCCGGAAGTGGCACTGGACGACGCCGTACGGATCGCCCTATCACAACGTCTTGATCTGCAGACACAACGTGACCGCCTTGTCGATCGGCGCCGCGGCGTGCGTAATGCTCTGAACCAATTGTTGCCTGATCTCAATCTTGCCGGCGAAGTTCGCTTCGGTGGTGATGACGATTACTACGACGACTTTGTGTTGCCGACCTTGGAGAACATGGAGACGGAGATTTCCCTCACATTGGGCATTCCACTCGATCGCACTACCGAGCGGATCGCTGTGCGGGCGGCGCAGGTGGAACTGGAACGATCTCGCCGGACGCTTGCCCAGGTGCGTGACGAAGTCGCTGTGACAGTACGCAATGCCGCACGCACGATCGACTCATCACTTCTGAGCTACGACATTCAACGCCGCAACGTGGAGATCGCCCAGATCAACATCGAGTCGATCGACGCCGATCCGGATACCTACACCGTGCTCGACCAACTCAGCGCGATTCAATCGCTGCAGCAAGCTCGCAATGGCCGCGCCCGAGCCTTCAAGGCCGTGCAGCAAGCCATCCTCGATTACCTCCTTAGCACCGGCCAACTGCGGGTCACCCCCGGCGGCCTTCTCGATCCACTGCCCGGAATGCAGGTTGTGCCCACAAGTGCATTGAGTTTCGATGCTGATGCCGCCTAGCATGGACTATTCAACGATGAAAACTGCCGCCAGACCATCCCATTTTGCCCGAGGGAGCACGACCACCGGCCTCATAGTCGGTGTCGCTGTGGCCGCGATCGCTCTGGGCGGCGCCGCCTGGATGCTGTCGGGGGTGAAATCCGCCTCCAAGGCCATTGGCCCAGCCGATCTACACGTGGTCGAACGCGGCACCTTTGAAGTCACCATCCCGGCCTCGGGAAATCTGATCGCCCAGAACCAGGTGGAGATTCGCAATGCCCTTGATGGATCTGCCTCGATCACCGAGATCGTGCCCGAAGGCACCGCGGTCCGCACCGGAGATGTGCTGCTACGACTTGACGATCTGGAAGTGCTCGAGCGCATCGCCGATTCGCGCGAAAGCTTGATCAAGGCACAGGCCGATGTGGAGGCCGACGAAGCCGCGCTGGAGATCGCGCAGAAGAGTGCCGAGTCGAGCGTGTCCGCTGCGCAGGTGAACGTCGAGCAGGCTGAACTGGCGTTGTTGGCTTGGCAGGACGGCGAAGTTGTTTCCACTCGAAACTCGCTGGCGCTCGCTGTGCAGACCGCTGAGAAGGACCACAAGCGGCTGGCCGACAAATACGAGAAGTCCAAGCAACTCCGCGAGCGAGACTTCATCAGCCAGAACGATCTTGAGCAAGATGAAATCGCCATGATCCGGGCCGCCGCGGCACTGTCCAAGGCAAGACTTGATCAGGAGGTGTACGAGAAGTACACATTCCAAAAGGACCAATTGGCTGTGCAATCAGCCAAGACACAGGCCGTGGAAGAACTCGAGCGCGTTGAGAAACGCACGGCGGCGCAAGTGCGCAGTGCGACCACCAAACTCGAAGCGTCGCGAGCAAACGAAGAAGCCAAGCAGACTCGATTGGATCGCTACGAAGAGCAACTCAAGGCCACCACAATCTTCGCTCCGAGTGACGGCATGGTGGTGTACGGCAGCACGATGCAACGTGATCGCCGGGGCGAGAACGAATCAGCCTTCCGAGTAGGCAGTAAAGTGTCTCGCAACCAGCTCTTGATCGTGCTGCCTGATACATCACGTATGGCAGCCGACGTGAAGGTGAACGAGGCCCTCAGTGGTCTTGTGGAACATGGCCAGCCCAGCGTGATCCGCACCGACGCGCTGCCAGATCAAATATTCGACGGCGCCGTGCACAGCGTTGGCGTGCTGGCTGAAGATGGCGGATGGCGCGATCCCAATCGTCGCGATTACTCGGTGCGGATCGATCTTGATGACATCGGTGAGGACCAACTCAAGCCGTCGATGCGATGCACCGCACAGATTCTGGTCGACACCGTTGCAGATGTTCTGTTCGTCCCGGTGCACGCGATTCACCGTCGCGGCCGACTTACCTATGTGCTTAAGCGCGATGGCGATCTCTATGACGAAACTGTCGTGACACTTGGTCGCGCCAGCGAACGCTACGTGGAAATCACCAGTGGCCTTGCCGTCGGCGACAGTGTGTTGTTGGTCAATCCGCCGCCGGGTTCACTGCGCAGTCATCTGGACGATCAGGTCTCCCAGTGAGCCCCGGGCTCTTGTGTGAGCCTTCCCATCGCAAATCCAGATCGTGGTGCACACCAAGTTGGTCCATTGTGCGGGCTGCCATGAAGTCCACCAGATCATCGATCGTCTTCGGCAGGTGATAGAAGCCTGGCGTGAGCGGCATGATCACGGCCCCGGCACCGGCCAACCGATCCATGTTGGCCAGGTCGATTCTGCTTAAAGGCGTTTCGCGGTGGGCCAACACCAAACGCCGGCCTTCCTTCAGGCACACAGCGGCGGCTCGATGCACCAGTGAGTTGGTCATGCCTGCGGCCAGATGGCCCAGCGTATTGCTTGAACACGGCACGATGGCCATGCCGTCATGAAGAAACGACCCTGACGCGATGCACTCGCCCATGTCGCTGTCGCGATGCACATGCACCTTGCCCGCCACAGCCTGATCACGCACCAGCGCTTCGGGCTCCAGCCGTTTGACGGCACACTCTTCCACGAGCAGGCGGCGGCCCATCGTGGTGGCCGCCACGTGCACATCCACGCCTGCGGCGGCGAGCAACTCGATCGCCCGCAAGGCGTAAGGGGCCCCGGAGGCCCCTGTGATCCCGATAACAACTCGCCGGTTCTGCACGATCAATCCACTATAGGCCTAACATCGCAGGGACGGATAGAATTGCCCCGAACCCTGTCGTCGTGCAGGGGAGAAGGAAGGGTCCATGGCCACTCGAATCGCATTTTTCGCTCTGTTGCTGACGGCATGTGCATGCACGCCCAGTGGAACCTGGTCACGCCATGGTGCAAGTTCCCAAGCACATGTCTACATGGCGCCGGCCCC
>JAKVBV010000025.1 GCA_022446965.1 Phycisphaerales bacterium | reverse complement strand
CCCTCTGGTGTAAGCACCAGATCGCAGCGCTGGCCTTCGCTCTTCTTGCGGCGCACGCGAGACGCTGGATAGCGCACCTCGCGATGCACACCCAGCCCTGATTCGCTCAGGATGCGGGCCAATTCCGGGTGTAGATCGACTTCGTCCAGGCCGTCCAGACCGCGCACCGATTGGGCGCGGGCCAGGTCGGCCTCCACATGACCCAGGCCAGCCATGAGGGCATCGGCCAGATCCGCCCCGGACCAGACGATGGCGTTGGGCGCAGCCATGGCGTCAGCCGTGGTCTTCAGTCCGCTTGATCTCGCCCGACTTCAATCGTGCGAAGTAGTTGTGATACGCCTTCATGGCTATGGCGCCGAAGATCAACATGATCGGGATGTTGGCCCACAACATGATGCCGGTGCCCAGATCGGACAGGTTGCCGATCTCCTTGGCCGTCTTCACGATCGGCAGCGTGGCCACCACGATCAACAGGCAGTAGACAATCTTGTACAGCGGCACGGCGCCTTCGCCGAACAGATACACCACGCCCTTCTCGCCGTAGTACGACCACGAGATCATCGTGGAGATGGCGAACAACCACGCGGCGATCAGAATCAGGAACGTGCCCACGCCCGGCAGTGTGCGATTGATCGCGTACGCCGTGAGGTTGGCACCGACATGGTTCTGGTACAGGGCGTTGGACAGCAGGTGCGGTGCAGTGCCGCCGAAGTGACTCACCTCGCTTGCACTGGTGCTGATCGGTGCCCAGCGAATGTATGGAGACGCGGAGGCGTCTTCAGGAATCACCACCGTGCCATTGGCCAGCGCCCGGTTGGACGCGGTGTCTTCGTTGATGTTCGAACCACCCGTGAGGATCACCGACACGCTGTCCTTTGATCGCCAACCCCGGCCGTTGATGTCGGTCGAATCTTCGGTGCGGTCAGGCAGGGCGGTCTTGCCGCCCCAGCCTGTGGATTCGCCTTCTGCGTTGCGGAACTCGGTGTACTCACCAATGATCCACGCATCACTGTGCATGGTGACGGCCGGTGTGCTGGCGAACTGTGCGTCGTAGCCATCGCCATCATCGCCGCCACGATCGAGTGCACCAGTGCTCAAGATCATGAACGCCGTGAGCGTGCACACCACCATGGTGTCGATGAACGGCTCGAGGCCGGCCACCACACCCTCGGAGACAGGCTCCTTGGTCTGCGCCGCGCTGTGCGCGATGGGGGACGACCCCTGGCCCGATTCACTGCTGAACAAGGCCCGCTTCATGCCCCACAGGAAGGCGAGGCCTGCGCTGCCACCGACAAAGGCGCCGCCTGCTTCACTTGGTGAGAACGCGCTGGCGAAGATCATGCCGAAGATGCGGGGGATGTCGCCGATGTGCATGGCCAGCACGATGAGGGCGGTGAGTACGTACAAGGCGCACATGAAGGGCACGAGCACACCAGCGACCGAACCGATGCGCCGGATGCCGCCGAGAATCACCATGGCCACGACCGTGGCGAGCACCAGTCCGGTGACCCAGTTGGGCACCTGCAGTGCCTCGTTGGTGATGCCACCCACGCTCCAGCTCTGGAACATGTTGCCGCCGGTGACGGCTGAGATAAGCAGCGTCACACAGAAGATGCCGCCGATGAACGTGCCCAGTGTGCCCAGACCCCACTTCTTCATGCCCTCTCGCACCACGAACATGGGCCCGCCGTGCGGATTTTTGGGGTCTGAGGTGTCACGGAACAACATGGACTGACACACTTCGGTGGTCTTGAGCGCCATGCCGACCATGCCGACGACCCACATCCAAAACACGGCACCCGGGCCGCCGATGGCAACAGCAATAGCCACGCCAGCGATGTTGCCCAACCCCACGGTGGCCGAAAGTGCCGCGGACAATGCTTGGAAGTGACTGATCGCGCCGGGGTCATCGGGGTCGTCGTACTTGCCCGCGGTGACGGCAACGCCGTGGGTGAGGGCGCGGTACTGACAGATGCCTGACCACAGCGTGAAGAGCAAGCCCACTCCAAGCACTGCGTACAGCACCCAGTCGGCCCAGACGAAACTGGTGATGCTCTCAATGAACCCGTTGAACGCGTTGATGAATGAGTCGTTAGGTGACATGTGCGTAATGCGCTCCGAAAATCAGTCGGTTGTGGTCGCGGTGTCAAGTTCAGCGGCGGGTGCTTCAGCAAAGAACATGCCGATGTCGAGCACGCCGATGGCCTGCAGGAAGACAATGATCACTGCGGCAGGCGCGATCCACTGGATCACGAACAGCCATCCGCCGAAGAGAGATGCAAGGGTTGGTGAACCGGCGGTAAAGACCTCGCGTCGCAGTGTGGCCGACATTCGCCAGCCGACAAACAGCGCCACGCCAAGTCCGCCTAGAGGCAGCATGACATTGGATACCGCCCAGTCAATACCGTCGAACCAGCTCTTGCCAAAGAAGACCTCGCTATAGATCCCCTCTGGCACGCCGCTGAGAGCGCTTGGTATGCCCAGTACCGTGATAGCGAGACCGCAGACAATGGTTGCCTTTTCTCGACTCCAATTGAGGTCATCAATAAAGTAACTCGACGCTACTTCAAGCAAAGAAATCGCGCTTGTGAGTGCAGCCACAAACAGGAGGATAAAGAAGATTGTGGCCCAGAAGCTGCCCCCAGGAAGCGCCATCAAGGCCACGGGCATGTTCATGAAGACAAGACCTGGCCCGCTTTCAGGATCCATGCCATGGGCGAAGGTGATCGGGAATAGAACCATGCAGGCGACTAGTGCGATGAGCGTGTCGAGGCCTGCGATGGCCGTCCCACTGGCGACAATGTTAGTTCCACGTTTCAAATACGACCCGTAGGCCAACATGCAGCACATGCCGATACTCAAAGAAAAGAAGGCGTGGCCTACTGCTTCCAGGATTCCGCCAGGCGTGAGATCGTCCCCGTGCATGCCAAAGATGAAGTCAGTGGCCTGGGCAAAGCCATCTGTCGTAGAGGCTTTGATCATGAGGGCAATTAACATCAGGCCAAGCAGTGGAACCATGATCTTAGAGGCCAGCTCAATCCCGCCCTTGATGCCTCTTAGCACGATAAGCGTGGTGAGGAACATGAAAATCAATTGCCAGCTGAGATTGAGTCCTGCCGAAGAAAAGACTTTGCCAAATACGCCTCTGATGGTTTCGGCATCTTGTCCGGCGAAGGTTCCTGTAATCGAGAGCCATGCATAGTGCATGGTCCATCCGGCAACGACGCCGTAATAGGAAAGCAAGAGTACTGCAGCGGCCACGCCCATCCAGCCGAAGCCCATCCAAGGTGATCCTGGGCGAGATAAGGTGCGAAATGCCGGTACACCGGTGCGTTGTGTTGCGGTGCCGATCATGACTTCCCCGATCAGGATGGGCAGGCCCACCAAGGCGATGCAGATCAGATAGATCAACACGAATGCGCCACCACCGTTCTCGCCAGTGATGTAGGGGAACTTCCAGATGTTGCCCAGTCCAACGGCCGATCCGGCAGCAGCAAGAATGAACCCGAACCGGCCTCCCCAATTGCCACGTGTGCTGTTGAGTGCAGGCGGTGCGGTCGATCCCGAATCGGTCATGTGGGTGTCCTCTCCCAAGGTCGCCGCCATCATAGGCCGCTCCGTGGGCCTACGATGGCGATCATGGATCCGCTGTTCAGCATTCAACCGGATCTTCGCCGGGTGATCGACCGCGGCCATGCCTTCGCGCTGGGCGTGGCCGGCGGCGTGACCCGCCCACCGGCGTGGGGGTGGCACCGCACATCACGACCGCGTGACGACGGCCACCCGGCCACACGCACGTGGACCGTGATCGTGTCGCACGAGCTCCTCCGTCCGTTGCTGCTGGATCTGTTCACGTTGTTGCCCGCACAGGTCACCGGCATTTTGGAACTGGGATCGCGTGACGCCTTCCGGGCCATCGATGTCTTTCTCAGCCGGGCGCCGGTTCCGGTGGAGCGATTTCGCGGCACGTGGGACTGCTTTGAGGCGTTGTTGCTGGAAGATGCCTCGCTGGCCGTTGGCGTGAACGGTGACGGTCCCTTCATCGAGGTCTTTCTTGATCAGGACAAACGACTCATCGTGCATGGCGAACCGGCCACCGGGCCCGCCGTCGAATCGGTGCTGCGCCGATTCGGACTGCAGGAACGAGCCGAAAACGAAATCCTCGTGCCCGACAGCGTGCTTGATGCCACACAAACTCGACCCATCCTCACCGTCGCTCCCAATCTGATCGTGGACACCGACCAACTCCTGATGGAACTTCGTGCCGCGTGGGATCTGGAACTCGATGATGACCCCGATCGCAACCTCGACATGCAAGGGCGCGACATCGGCCGAACGCTCTGGCAGGGCATCGTGCTGCTGGACCAGGACGACGTCGCCGGTCGGCGGCAGGCCCACGGGCATTGCTGGGGTGTGGCCGCGTCTCGTCGTGAGATGGAAACCCTGTTGGTGGGGCACATTGAAACCGAAGGCCACTGGGAACTGCTCGACATCATTTCGCTCGACCGCGCCGCATTCGACGACCGGCCCGAGGCGTTGAACAATCTCAAGCCCAGTTTGCCCCAGCGTGGCGTGCTCGACTGGCGTGTCGAAACACTGGGCACGATCAACGAGTGGGATGGTGAACAGTGGGGCGATGATGAGCGCTTCTGAAAAGCCCTGGTACCACGGTGGTCTCGCATTCGAGTGCTCGATGTGCGGCAATTGCTGCACCGGGCCGCCCGGAGCCGTGTGGTTTGATGACAACGAAGCCGCGGCCATGGCTGCAGCGGTAGGGCTGGATGAAGCTGCCTTCCGCGAGCAATACACCCGCCGCATCGGACGGCGGCAGAGCCTCAACGAACACAAGACCGAGCACGGCTGGGATTGCGTGTTTCTCGATCGAGACACCACGCCCGGGGTGGCCCTGTGCAAGTTGTACACGGCGCGACCTGCGCAGTGTCGTACATGGCCCTTCTGGCCCGAACTGCTGGAGTCGCCCGAGGCGTGGGCCGCCGCCAAAGTGAACACGCCGTGTCCGGGCATGGACAGCGGCAAGATCATTCCGATTGAGACGATCATTGAACGGCTCAACCGAACCCCTGAGGGGTGAATTGAGTACAGCAAGACTCCAGCGGGCAGCATGTGTGGCCCGTGCTGTGTTTCTCAGGAGTTCACCCAATGATCAAGTCCACCATTCTGGCGTCGGCCCTCATGCTGTGTGGCCCGGCGGGATCCATGCCGAACGCTGTCGTCCTCGGGGGGACGGTGTCCACTGCCCCGGCCACCACGTCGGAGGCCCAAGTGCGTACCGCACCACGGCCACACCACACTGAACGCAGAACTATCAGCGAAGGCCACCTCTGAGCCTCGTTGTACCTACCATGTATGGCCCCCGTGGGGATGTGCGGTGACGGCTGCATGGGCAGACAGGCCGCACGCCACTCGTCAAAGGACACGTGATGATCACAACTACACTGTTGGCTTCCACCCTCATGTTCGCCGTCCCGACGGCTGAGGACGCCGCACCCACCGAGACGCCGCGCACCGCCTTCGTCGAAATGAAGACGAACAAGGGCGACATCGTGCTGATGCTCGATCGCGAAGCGGCGCCCGCCACTGTCAAGAACTTCCTCCAGTACACCGGAGAGGGCTTCTACGACGGTACGTGCTTTCACCGCGTCATCGGCAACTTCATGATTCAGGGTGGTGGCTTCACCGAAGACCTCGCCAAGAAGCCCAATCACGCGGGCGTCAAGAACGAGTGGGGCAATGGCCTCACCAACACGCGTGGCACGATCGCCATGGCTCGCGTGGGTGGCGATCCCAACTCCGCCACGAGCCAGTTCTTCATCAACGTGAAGAACAACCCCAATCTCGACAAGCCCCAGCGTGACGGCGCCGCCTATGCCGTCTTCGGCAAGGTGATCGAAGGCATGGACGTCGTCGATGCCATCAAGGCCGTGCCCACCGGCACTCAGAAGGGCATGCGAGACGTGCCCGTGCAGCCGGTCATGATTGAATCCGTCAAGGTGATCGACCGCACCGCTGCCCAGGCGCAGTGTGCCGATCTGGACAACACCGAGACCATGTGGTTCTCGGCATGTGACACCGCCAAACCTGGTCAGCAAGCACTGCGCAAGCAGACCGATGAACAGATGGCCAGACTGGCCGAACAAGAAGCACTTTGGAGCAAGCCCGTGCAGGACGTCCTCGCCAATCCCGATTCCATTCCCGGTGAAGCCCTCGTGGGCGATGCCCAGATGCAGGACTCCGGTCTTGCCTGGTTCGACCTTGTCGAAGGCGACGGCGCCCAGCCGGCGTCCACCTCGAGCACGGTGAAGGTGCACTACACCGGATACCTGCTCGATGGATCCAAGTTCGACAGCAGTGTCGATCGTGGCACGCCCATCGACTTCCCGCTCAATCGCGTCATCGCCGGCTGGACTGAAGGTGTGGCGTCGATGAAGGTGGGCGGCAAGCGCAAGCTCGTCATTCCTTCAGATCTGGGCTACGGTCCCCGTGGCACCCCGGGTGGGCCGATTCCCCCCAACGCCACGTTGGTCTTCGATGTCGAATTGCTCGACGTCAAAGACTGAGCACGCAACACGTCTGAATCACGCACGAGCCCGGCCATGTGCCGGGCTCGTGTCGTGTGATCTGGGCATTGACGGAGGAAAGTTGTTGCCTCCAGCGAAATGCGTCCGATAGTGAAGGCAGACAAGGAGACCGTTGGGTGCGGTGCACCCCGTGCCACTGCCAGATGATCGCACCAGCCTGCAGTCTTGACGCACCGGTCCTTGTCCTGAACCGATCCTGGATGGCCACCCGAGTGGTGAGCGTCCGCCGAGCCTTCATCCTTCTGTTCCGCAGCGTCGCCGAGGTCATATCGGTGAACCAAGGTCGGTACGAAGTGTTCGATGTCGACTCATGGATCGCGATCGCCCAGCTGCAGCGGCAATACGAAGCGGGCGAGCACGAGTGGATTCGTACGGCATCACGCCCGGTGGCCGCGCCGCGGATCATCCGGCTCGTGGGCTGTACTCGCATGCCCGAGTATCGCGTGCCACTCAATCGCCGAAACCTCTTCGCCCGTGACGAGAACCGCTGCCAGTACTGCGGGCAGCGGTTCGCCATGTCGGCCTTGAGCATTGATCACGTCGTTCCGCAGTCTCGTGGCGGGGGAAACACATGGGAGAATCTCGTGTGCGCCTGTCTGCGGTGCAACACACGCAAGGGTTCACGCACCCCGCAGGAGGCGGGGATGCAGCTCGTCAAGACACCCGCCATGCCGCGGGTGTGTCCGGATCGTTCCCTCCGGGTTGATCGACGGCACTACGAAGCATGGAAGGTCTTTCTGCATGAGGCATACTGGAACGTCGAACTTCGCGATTGAAGTGGTGTTTCGATTGATGCTCGCCGGGGTTCCACTCGGCCAGATGATTCCTCAGGCCTGGTCACCCAGGGATGCGTTCAGACCCTCCCGTGCTCGAATGAAATGCGCCCATCGCGGTCCTGCCGGTCGCGCCCGACCTCGCCGCGGCTGACGCCTCGCTCGGTTGGCGGTAGGCTGTCGTGATGCAAACTCGACTCACCCGTCGTGATTTCAATCGACTTGGCTTGACCACCACTGGTGCCCTCATGTTCGGGGCCTTGCCGTCGTGCACATCCACCGGGCAACGCCGTCATGCACTTCGTGACGGAGAACCAGTTCGCCTGGGCGTGGTCGGTGTACGAAGTCGAGGCATGGGGCTGGCCAATGGATTCCAGAACATCGATGGTTGCGATGTGGTCGCCTTCTGTGATTGCGACGCCGAAGTGCTCGAGCGACAACGCAACTCATTCGGTGAAAAGTATGGCGCCCGTCCCGATGGTGAGCGCGACATCCGCAAGATGCTTGAGCGTGACGACATCCATGCCGTGGTCATCGCCACTCCGAATCACTGGCATGCGCTCATGACCATGTGGGCGTGCGAAGCGGGGAAGGATGTCTACGTGGAGAAGCCAGTGTGCTTCGACCTGCGTGAAGGCCAGGCCATGGTCAAGATCGCGCGCGATACCGGCCGTGTGGTGCAGACCGGCACGCAGGCGCGGTCATCATCCGCCGTGGCTGAAGCCATCGAACATGTTCGATCCGGTGCCGTCGGCGACATTCTGTATGCCCGTGGCACCTGCTGGAAGCCGCGCAAGTCGATCGGTCGGGTGTCGGGGGCTCAACAGGTGCCCGATCACATCGACTACGACATGTGGGTGGGCCCCGCGCCGATGAAGCCGCTGGAGCGCCGCAACCTGCACTACGACTGGCACTGGGATTCAGATACCGGCAACGGCGATCTGGGCAACCAGGGCATCCATCAAGTCGATGTCTGTCGCTGGATGCTCGGCGAAGACACGCTCGCCCGCGGTGTTGTGAGCGTGGGTGGCCGCCTTGGCTATCACGACGATGGTGACACGCCCAACAGCCAAGTGGTGATCTACGATTACCCGACCGCCCCGATGATCTTCGAAGTGCGTGGTCTGCCCAAGGACAAGGCTGAGCGTGCAGGCAAGTGGTCGATGGACTCTCATCGCGGCAGCGGGATCACTGCCGGCCTCAAGTGCGAAGGTGGCGAGTTGGTCGCCTATCACTCCGGTGGTCGCGCCGTGCTGTACGACAACGACGGCAAGGTCATCAAGGAGTTCCGCAGCGGCACGCCGCACGATCGCAACTTTGTCCAGGCTGTGCGATCTGGCCGCAGTGACATGCTCGCCGCTGAGATCGAAGAAGGGCGTCTGTCCAGCACGCTGTGCCATCAGGGCACCGCGTCGCACGAATTGGGGCGGCCAGGCACCGGCACCGAAGCCATCGAACTGCTCGAGAGCATGAACAACACGGTGGGCCGCGAAGCCGTGCAGGGCCTGTGCGACCATCTCCGGGCCAACGAGATCGACATCGATACGCCGGCTCTCACCATCGGCGCCGTGCTGGAGTTTGATCCGGTCGCGGAACGGCATGTCGGCCGGCCCGATGCCGATGACGTGCTCGAACGCCCCGCGCGTGGCCAGTACAGCCACGACCTGCTGTCATGACTCGCGTCATCTTGAGCGGGGTGCTGGTGTTGTGCGCCGCGTGCGGCGGCCCCAAGACGGCCGCCAAGCCGCAGGTCGCCGGCGAACACGTGCCGATGTGCGAGTCCATCGCGTTGTGCAACAACGTGGGCACCGAGGTGGGCACGGTGCATCTGCAGCCGGGCAAGCCGCCAGCCCTGTGGCCAGTGCGGTCCATCGGAGGTCTGGAAATCACACGGGCCTATCCGTTCCGTGATGACGTGGCTGGCGAAGCGCACGATCACCCGCACCATCGCAGCATGTGGATGGCCCACGGTGATGTGAACGGCGTGGACTACTGGCATGCGCCGGGCCGCGTGGAGCACGACAGCATCGAGCGCTTCCCATCTGGCGCCATCACTGTGAACGGTCGGTGGGTGGATGCCCAGGGGACGGCTGTCCTCGCCTCGACGACGTTGTTCTCGTCTCGTGATCGAGGCGGTACCCGCTTCGTCAACATGGTCGTCACGCTGACACCGATCGATGGACCGGTGCACTTTGGCGATACCAAGGAAGGCACATTGGCCATTCGGTTGGCGCCCGAACTGCGTTTCGAGGGCGAGGTTGCCAACGGCTCGCTCGCCAACAGTGAAGGTGCAACAGGCAAGGCGGTGTGGGGCAAGCCGGCGCAGCAGATCCAGATTGCCGGCACGATCGACGGAGCGCCCATTGAGGTGAAGGTGGGGTACATGCAGCGGGTGGGCGACGGTCCCATGCAGACGGGCGTGCGGTGGCACGCTCGGACATACGGGCTGATCGCCGCCAACCCCTTCGGCGATCGCGCGTTCGAGCGTGACGGCCGTGACCCCGGCGGGTTCACGCTCGAGCCTGGGCAGACGCTGAAGATGTTCCTGGTGGTGGACGTGCGTGAAGGTGATTTGCACGAGTCGACGTCGGGATGACAACAGGCCCACCTGCACACTGCAGATGGGCCTGCTTGAATCGGGCTGAGAGGATTCGAACCTCCGACCTTCTGACCCCCAGTCAGACGCGCTAACCAAGCTGCGCTACAGCCCGTGAATTGTCGCCGATCGCGGAGTGTATCCGGCCGACATGAAGCGGACAGGGTGGGATTCGAACCCACGGTACGGGAAACCCCGTACACGGCATTTCCAGTGCCGCACCTTCAGCCGCTCGGTCACCTGCCCGAAGGACCCAATAGTCTATCCGCATGACGGCCACGGGCCAACCTGACGGCTCACCTCCATTGGCGGGCTTCTTCATTGTCGACAAGCCCGTCGGGCCCAGTTCGATGAAGGCGGTGTCCCGTGTGCGGTGGTGCGCCGGCCGTGCCAAGACCGGCCACGCAGGCACCCTTGATCCGCTGGCAAGTGGCGTGCTCGTGCTTGGGCTGGGCAAGGCGACCAAGCACCTGCAACGCGCCATGGATACGAGCAAGGTGTATGAAACCTGCATCGATCTGTCGGGCACCACACCCACATTGGATGCCGAGGTCGAGGCTGATCCTGTCGATGTGCCTTCGCCACCGACGGCTGCAGACATCGAGGCGGCGCTGGACACGTTCAGAGGTCCGATCAAACAGGCGCCGCCGGCGTTCAGCGCCATCAATGTCGATGGCCAACGGTCCTACCAGCGTGCTCGCAAGGGGCACATTGAGGATCTCCCCGAGCGCGACGCCATCGTGCATGAGCTGGTCATGGTCGACTACACCTGGCCGTTGCTGACCGTGCGCATTCACTGTGGCAAGGGGTTCTACGTGCGTGCGTTGGCTCGTGATCTAGGTCGAGTGCTGGAGACGGGCGGGTGGTGTCGGTCCATCCGCCGCACGGCGGTCGGGGCCTTCACGATCGATCAAGCCACACCGCTGGACAAGGTGCCAGAGCCACTCACACAGGCTGATCTACTGTCAATGGATGACGTGCAAGCACTGTTGCATCACGCTGCCGATGCATCTTGATCAGCGGTGACCGCCTCGCGCGTGGCCTTGTCGGCGCGGTGCATGGCGATCAGAATCACGGCGAGCCCGGCCAACAACAACACGTCTGCGATGTTGAAGATCCACGGCCACACTTCAGTGCTTCCGCCAGGCCATGCCAGGCCAAAGGGCAGGTGCCAGTCGGGCAGCATGTGCAGAAAGTCACGCACGCGGCCGTACACCACTCGATCCCATAGGTTGCCCAGTGCACCAGCCAGCACCAGGGCGATGCCCACATGCGCCAGTCGCTGGCGGGCGTCGGTCTTCCACCCGAACATGAACAGGGCGATGGTGACGGCGATCAGCGTGAAGCCCACCAGCAGCCCACGCTGCTGTGCCCCGATGCCGAACACCGCGCCCTGATTGAGCACGAGGCGGAAATCCAGCAGTCCGGCCGGGAGCACATCCCAACCCGGATGAGGCGGAATCGGGCTGGCATGCGGACGATCGATCAGGTCGGTGCGATCCAGCACCACAGGCGATTCGGCCACTGAGGCAAAGGCCCATGACTTCGACCACAGGTCGGCGCCAAGGCCCGCCAGTGTGACCATGAGCAGCAGACACCAGGCCCGAGGGCTACGGCGTGGCGGGATCATCGGGTGCGTCGAGGCTCGAGCTTGCGGGCCGCATCGATGCTGAAGCGAGCCCAGGGCTTGGCATTGAGCCGGGCCATCTTGATGACGTTGCCGGTCGATTCGCAGATGCCGTAAGTGCCACCAGCGATCCGCTCCAGCGCGGCATCGATGTCTTGAATGCGTTCACGTTCAGACGCGCTCAAGCCCAACTTCAAGTCTTGGTCGTACACATCAGAGCCCACGTCGGCCATGTGAATCGGCATCGACGAGGTTTCGCCCGAGTCGGACCGCAGGGCCTGTGACTCCATCGAGTCGAGTGCCTGCAGCACTTCGCGACGTTTGGCGAGCAGGAGCTTCTTGAATTGGTTCAGTTCCTTGCGGCTCAGCGGCGACTTCACCTTCTTGGTGGAGGCTTGTTCCTTGACGGCATCGGCCTGCTTGCTCGATCGCTTCTTGGTGGCCAGAGAAGCATCCACGGCAATGCGACGAATGCGACGGCCGTTGACGATCACGTAGCCGTCCTTGTCGGCTTCGGCAGCAACGACAGCCTCCACGACGGTCTGTCGGCGGCGGCGACGAGATGGCGTGGCGTCCTTCTCACCCGTCTTGGCCGTCTTCTTTGCGGCCTTCTTGGTGGTCTTCTTAGCAGCCTTCTTTGCGACCTTCTTGGTCGTCTTCTTAGCGGCCTTCTTTGCGGCCTTCTTTGCGACCTTCTTTGTGGTCTTCTTCGCGACCTTCTTGGCCGTCTTCTTTGTGGTCTTCTTCGCGACCTTCTTGGTCGTCTTCTTTGCGGCCTTCTTTGTGGTCTTCTTCGCGACCTTCTTGGCCGTCTTCTTTGTGGTCTTCTTCGCGACCTTCTTGGCCGTCTTTTTCGCAGCCTTCTTGGTGGCCTTCTTGACGGTCTTCTTCGTGGTGGATTTCTTGCGAGTGGCCAAGACGGCGCGTCCTTCCAAGTGCTGCCGACGTGCCTTGCAGGAGTCCCCCTGGGCTGGCACGGATCGAACCGAATCACTCCGCCGAATCACACGTCCGCAGCACCGTGGTGTACGGGGTTTGTTCGGTGAATGTCAGAATGCCGCATTCTATCGTCAGTCCGAGGGCTGATCAACCGCCTGACGCGAGCTCGTGCACTTCGCCGAGGCGACGGAATCGCTCGTATCGCTGCTCCACCAGTGTCTTGGGGTTCAGGCGGGTGACCGATTCGAGGCGGTCGATGATGTGCCGCTCGAGTTTGCTCGCGGCCAGTGCGGGATCGCGGTGGGCGCCACCAAGGGGCTCTTCCACCACGCCGTCCACGATGCCCAGCTCGAGATTGTCCGCGGCCGTGAGTTTCAGCGATTTGGCGGCGTTGGAGTTGGTCTCTTCGTTGGCCTCTTTCCAGAGGATCGCGGCGCAGCCCTCGGGGCTGATCACCGAGTACCAGGCGTATTGCATCATGTCGACGCGGTCCGCCACGCCGATACCCAACGCCCCGCCTGAGCCACCCTCACCAATGACGACGCTCACGATGGGCGTGGCCAACCGGCTCATCTCCAGGAGGTTCACTGCGATGGCCTCGGCCTGGCCACGTTCTTCGGGGCCGATGCCGGGGTATGCACCAGGGGTGTCGATCAATGTGACCACCGGCAGGCCGTACTTGGCGGCCAGCTTCATCTTGGCCAGCGCCTTGCGGTACCCCTCGGGGTGGGCACAGCCGAAGTGGCACTTGATGCGTTCTTCGGTGGTGCGGCCCTTCTGATGGCCCACGACCAGCACCTTGTAAGGGCCGATGCGGCCCAGCCCGGTGATGATGGCCGGGTCGTCGCCGTATCGGCGGTCGCCGTGTAGTTCGCGGAAGTCGCGGCAGAAGGCGTTGATGTAATCGGCCGTCTGGGGACGATTGGGATGCCGGGCCACTTTCACCATGTCCCATGGCTCGAGGTTGCCGTACAGCTTGGCCAACATCGCGTCGCGACTGGCGGTGAGCGTATCGATGTCGCTTTGCCAATCGGCCGCGTCAGGGCGCGCTTCCAGCTGACGGATCTGGTCTTCCAAATCAGCCACGGGTGCTTCAAAGGGCAATGCGATGCCGGCGGAGGTTCCCATGCTGTACAGGGTACTTGGCCGAGCCGGCGAGGGACAGACCCACCGAGGACACTGTGGCGTGCAGTATCGTGCCCGCCATGACGACGCATGAACTGGGTGTGCTTGGCTGTGGTCCGATGGGCGGGGCCATCGTGCACGGCGCGATCACGTCGGGCGCGCTGCAGCGCTGCGACGTGCTGGCGGTGGATCGAGATGCCGATGCACGGTCCGCCATGGCGGCCCTGGGATGCGTGGTGTCCGATGACATTCGTGATCTGGAGTCATGCCCGCGGCTGTTGCTCGCCGTTCGTCCGCAGGACTTCGCCGACATCGGTGCAGCGTTGCAGGCCGACAAGGATCGGCTGGCTATTTCTGTGATGGCCGGCCTCACCAGCGAGGGCATCGCTGCTGTGATGGGGGCGGCCACTCGTGTGGTGCGCACCATGCCCAATACCGCGGCATCCATCGGCAAGGCGGTCACGGCCGTCGCCGCAGGGCCGGGTGCAACACAGGACGATCTCGACTGGGCCAGCACCCTGATGGCGAGCGTGGGCTCTACGGTCATCGTGGACGAAGCACAGATGCACGCCGTCACCGCGGTGTCTGGGTCGGGCCCGGCGTGGGTGTATCTGTTGGCGGAGGCCGTGCAGGCTCAAGGCGCAGCGCTCGGCTTGAGCGACGATCAGCTCAAGTTGCTCGTGCCATCGATGGTCAGCGGGGCTGCGGCGCTCTTGGAGGCCGACGGCCGTGATCCAGCTGCACTGCGCGAGGCGGTCACGACTCCAGGTGGCACGACCGAGGCGGGGCTGGCGGCCATGCGCGAGGCGGGCTTCATCGAGGCGGTTCATGCGGGTGTGCGTGCGGCATGTGCCCGTGGCAAAGCGTTGTCCTGAGGCCACGAAATCTCGTCAGAAGTCCTTGCGGCGGAACAACCAGATCGCGGCGGCCAGAACGACTGCTTCGAAGCCCAGCGATTTGCCGAGCACCCACCACACGGGTCGCGCGTTTTCGCGGTCACTCACCTTGGCGTCCGCTTCGAAGTCGGCGTTGCGATTGCGTCGCGGGGACTCGCGGAACAGTTCGCCACTCATGAGATCTTCAAACGTGGCGCTGGCGTCATGTTCCAGTGAACGCTTGAGCAGATTGATGGTGCCTGAGGTTTCAGGCACCAGCCAGCGCGCGACTTGCAGTGGCCCTTGCCATGCTTCCAGTTTCTCGTGCGCGGTTCGGTTGGCTTCGAGGGACTTCTGTTGTTCGTCGAGCCGTGTTTCGAACGTGGTGATGGCCGGGCCGTGAGCGGTCTCGATCTGATGCATCAGCTCACCGATGCGTTCGTCATCCCTTTGCATCTGGATCTCGGTGGAGTACACGAACCGCGTGACCAGATTCTCGGCAGTGCGCAACGAAAAGGCGCTGAACCAGAACACCAGTGTCACGATGAGCGCGGTGAGTGTGCTGCGTGTCCAGATGCCCACGAACACGTTGATGCAGAACAGGTAGCTGTAGAACAGCGTGATCAGCGGGATGGCCAGGAAGATGGCCGGATCCCATGCGCCCACCCGCCACCCCGCGGCGAGAAAGGCGCCGGTGGTGAACACCGATACCTGCATCACCACGAACAACAAACCGCCGCAGTACTTGGAGAGGAAGATCTTCGTGCGTGAGATGGGCCGTGATAGCGTGAGTTCCACGGCGCCCTGTGACACGAAGTTGGGAAAGATCGACGACGTGCTAAGGAGGGCCAGGCCCGTGGCGATCCAGGCCAGCCACACGTTCACGATGATGGCGCTGAAGATGCCCAGATACAGCAGCTTGGCCCATGGTGAATTCGCGTTTACATGTTCGCTGTCGGCGTGGCTCAGACCAAAGAACATGCTCACGCCGGTGTCGGTGAAGCCGATCGAAGCGAAGGCCACGATCACCAGCAGGTTCAATCCCATGGTGAGTTTGAACAGGCCCTGCGCCCGCAGGCTGAGCCATGACTCGTGCAGGATGGACAGCACTGCGGTCATTTGCCAGCCTTCCCGGCCGATGCAGCACCAGGTGTGGCGGCGTCGGCTTCGCCGGATTCTTCCAGCGAGCGGATGAAGAGATCTTCTAGCGATTCGCCAATGCGCTCCACGCGGCGCACGGTGCGACCTTCCCCGCGGGCGAGGTCGATCATCTGCTGCACCATGGGGGCGGCGTCGCCACCGATGGACAGGCAGTGATGCGTGCCTTCGGTACGGCAGTCCACGCCCTTGAGTGTGTCGATCCAGGTCGGTTCGGGGCCGTCGATCTCCACTTCCCAGCGTTGGCGGTCGGCCGTGAGTTCAGCCACCGTGCCTTCGCGGGCGAGCTTGCCCTTCACAAGAATCGCGACCTGCTGACAGATTGGTTCAAGCTCGGCAAGGATGTGGCTGTTCACCAGGATCGTGCGGCCCTGCGACTGCAGGTGCAGCAGCAGCTGGCGGATTTCGCGACGACCCACCGGGTCCACGCCGTCGGTGGGTTCATCAAGCAGGATCAACTCTGGATCGTGCAGCAAGGCTTGGGCGAGGCCCACGCGTTGCTGCATGCCCTTGGAAAAGCCGCCCACCTTCTTGCGCGCCCAGGCCGACATGCCGGTGAGGTCGAGCAATTCACCGATGCGGGCGCGACGCTCGGGGCGACGCATGCCTTCCAGACCGCCGTAGTAGTGCAACAGTTGTTCCGCGGTCAGATAGACGGGGAATCGGTGGTGTTCGGGCAGATAGCCCACACGTCGCAACGTGGCGCGGTGACCCACCGGCTTGCCCAGCAGATCGCCGTCGATCAACGTGGGGTGAATCACCGTCATGAGGATCTTGACCAGCGTGGACTTGCCAGCGCCGTTGGGGCCCAGCAAACCGAAGATCTGGCCGCGATTGACCGTCATCGATACACCGCGCAGCGCCTGCACACCACCTTTGAAGGTCTTGTGCGCATCTCGAATCGTGATGGCGGCGTCTGAAGTCATGGGCCGGAAGCAGACAGCGTAGACGATCCGCGCCCTATGCTCCCACTTATGGCATTGGGAAACGGACTGGGCGCATTTCTCGATCGGCTCGAGGCCGAGGGTGAGGTACAGCGAATCACCGAGACGGTGTCGCCGCTGCTGACGCCCGCGGTCATGGCCGATCGTGCCGCACGTGAGCCTGCTGCCAGCGGGTCGAGGTATGCGGCGCAATTCGATCCGATGCATGCCGATCGTGGTGGGCACGCCCTGGTGTTCGAACAGGTCGAAGGCTCCGATGTGCCGCTGGCCATGAACATTTTCGGGTCATATCGCCGCATGGAGATGGCATTGGGCGTGGAGGCCGATGGGGGGTTCGAGGCCATCGCGGCCAAGCTCGAGGCGTTGATCCAGCCTGAGCCACCTAGCGGAATCGGTGATCTGCTGGCCAAGGGCAAGCAGTTGCTGCCGCTGTTGCGCACACCACCCAAGGTGGTGCGGCGCGGGGCGTGTCAGGAGATCGTGCAGCGAGTTGAAGACGGCGAGGTGGATCTCGCTCGACTGCCGCTGGTCAAGTGTTGGCCCTTGGACGGTGATCCGCAGGCGGTGGGATGGCCCATGACCGCTGAGGAGGCGGGCACTGCCGCCGGGCAGGGCCGCTACATCACCTTTGCCGGCATGCACACGATTCACGCCGATGATCGCAACGTCGACAAGCCTGCCAGCCACAACATCGGCATGTATCGCGCGCAGTTGCTGGGCCCGACATCACTGGCGATGCACTGGCATCTGCATCACGATGGTGCGGCGCACTGGCGGTCGTGGAAGGCGCTCGGCGAGCGGATGCCGATCGCGATCGTGTTCGGCGGCGAGCCGTGTCTGACCTACGCCGCGACATCGCCATTGCCACCGGGCATGTCGGAACTGCTCATGGCTGGGTTGCTCAATGGCAAGGGGATCGAACTGGTCAAATGCGCCACCGTGCCGTTGCGGGTACCGGCCAATGCCGAGATCGTGATCGAAGGATGGGTGTCCACCGAAGGCGGGGGTCCAGGATGGTTGCCTGAGCACGGCGAGCCCATCGGCCCGGGCGCCGTGCTGGAAGGTCCCTTCGGTGATCACACCGGGTTCTATTCGCTGCCGGATCGATATCCCGTGATGGAGGTGACCGCAGTCACGCGCCGCCGCAATGCCGTCTTCCCAGCCACCGTGGTGGGGCCGCCCCCGCAGGAGGATTACATGCTCGGCAAGGCCACGGAGCGGATCTTCCGCCCCTTGCTCAAGGTGCTGGCGCCGGACATGGTCGACTACCACCTGCCGTTGCCAGGGTGCTTTCACAACATGGCCGTCATCGGCATTTCCAAGCAGTGGGCCACGCAGGCACGCCGCATGATGAACACGATCTGGGGTGCCGGGCAGATGGCCTGGACCAAATGCGTGGTGGTGGTCGACGCCGATGAAGTCGATCTGCATGACGAAACCGCGGTGCTGCGCACGATCTTCACGCACGCCCACTTCGGCCGCGACATCGTGCAGCAGCACGGGCCGCTGGACATTCTCGATCACGCCGCGCCGCACCTTGGCGTGGGCGGCAAGATCGGCATCGATGCCACGCCGTGGATGGATGGCGAAGCATGCGGCTCGGGCGTGCACGGTGACCCGGTGTTGCCTGATATCAACACCGTTCGAGCTGCGGTGGCTGCAGGAGGTGGTGTGGTGCCCGACTGGGGGCTCGGCCGATGCATCGTGCTGCCTGTGGACACCGACGACGCCCATCGTGGACGCACCGCGCTGGAGTCACTGGGCACCACACTGCCCGAGTTCGACGGGCTTGCGATTGCACTTGATGCGTCAGTCGATACCGCCGATCAAGATCAGATCTGGTTCCACCTGCTGGCCAACATCGACGCAATCGGTGACGCCGTCACGGTGGGCAGGGGGCTGGGGCTTGATGCCACGACCAAGCGGGCGTGCGACGCCACGCCTTCGCGACCGGTGCGACGCTGGCCCGACGTGCTTCCGGTGCGCTGATACGGCCTCAGTTGGCCGTGGCCATCGGGGGTGTCCAGTCCGCATTCACACTGGCGATCTGGTCCGGCTTGAGGAACAGGTAGTACAGATGGCCTTCGGCGTACTGGCGGCCCGCAAGAATCTCCGCCATGGCGCCCGATCCGAGGTACAGATCACAGCGCCCTGGGGCGCGGATGGCACCGCCGGTGTCCTGGTCCAACATGAACTGCTGGAAGCGACGCGGGGCGCCTGCGAAGCGTGCCGCGTCGGTGTCGACGAAGACCACGCAGCCGCGTGGGTAGATGCTCTTGTCGGTAGCGATACTGCGCTCGGCGGTCACCGGGAAACCCAATGAGCCTGCCGGCCAAGTGCCGCCGTCGTACTCCTGAAAGAACACGTACGACTCGTTCTGCATGATGGCGTCTTCCACCACGCTGGGTTGCGTGCGATACAGCTTGCGAATCGCGGGCATGCCCAGTTCATCAAGGCGAATGTGGCCGCGTTCCACGAGCGTGGCGCCCAGCCCGGTGTACGGGCGGTCGGTCTTGCCGCCATAGCCGAGATACATCTCCGAGCCGTCGAGCATCTTGAGTCGTGCGGAACCGTTCACGTGCACCATGTAGGCACTGAGGGGATCCTTCAGCCACACGATTTCACTGCCATCGAGCACGCCGCTCGCTTCGATGTCGCGGCGTGAGGGCCACGGCACGATGGAGCCGTCAGGCATGCGGCGGCCACGTGGTTCACCAGTGGTCGGGTCAGTCACCAGATCTGTGGGGCGGCTGTACAGCGGCACCGTGTAGCCCGGTTGCTTGTAGCGGCTGGCCTTGAACGTGGGTGAGTAGTAGCCGGTGAACAGCACCGTGCCCTGGTCGTCACATCCGATCGATTGGTACACGTCAAATCGACTGTGCACATCATTCAGGAACGTGTCGTAGTCGGCGCTGGTGCGCATGAGATCCCGGAAGGCCACGACGCTCGCTCGGGCGTGGTCGTGATCAATGCCGTTGACGGGAAACCACTGGTTGGTGGAGGGCTTGTCGAACCAGGCGGTGGACTCATCGCATGCGTCCTGCAGAAACAGGTCTCGTTCATCCCAGGCCGTGCGAAAGTCGGGGTACGCGGACGGTGGCAGTTTGCGGAGGGCGTCGGTGCCCGGGGGCAGCGGCCGCGAGTATTCGGGGGCGTCGGCGACCGATGGAGTGTCCACCTTCTGCTGCATGCAGGCTGTGGTCAGCACGCACAACAGCGTGAATCCGAGGCAGCGAGCACACCAAACTGAAGCGGGGCATTGCATTGGGAATCGTCCTTCGTGACAAGCACTGTCTTGACAGCCCTTTATCGGCCAACTGATCCACGGTTGGCCACCTTCTAAGTCCGCCGAGAAGCCGCAGACCACAGTACACTGCCACTGTGCCCTCGTTGCACAGGAGTTCCTCATGCACACCGCGATCGACATGTCATCCACCGTGATTGCCATCGGCCTGCCCGGGACCACCGAGTGGATCGTGATCCTCATCATCGGACTGTTGATCTTCGGCCGCCGTCTTCCCGAGGTCGGCCGGTCACTGGGCAAGAGCATCGTGGAGTTCAAGCGGGGCGTGAAGGGCATCGGCGAAGAGATCGACAGTGAGTCGAGCAAGGACGCCGCTGTGCCCCAGATCAGCGAAGATTCGGTGGCTCGCGATGCTTCAGCTGCAGAGGCCCAACCCGAGGCGGCACCGGCTGCCGATGCGAACAAGACCGACGCCTGAGCAGGTATACTGCTCGATCCCAATTCCAGTAGTGAAGTTGGGCGATTAGCTCAGTTGGCTAGAGCGCACGGATCACACCCGTGAGGTCACAGGTTCGAGTCCTGTATCGCCCATTGAAACAGCCCCGCGATCGTCGAAGGCGACCGCGGGGCTGTTTCAATGAGTGCAGTCGAGCAGGTGTGCGATCCCCGGTTCTACTGCTCTCCAGCTCTACTGTTCTCACCCTCCCACCCCGAACGCCTTTGGGAAGAACGGCACCAGCGGCGCGGTTCACAGGCATACCGCCGCCAGCGCTAATGACGCCGTCATCCACAGGGCAGAATCGCCGGAGCGGGCAGTACCATGGCCGCCATGCACTGCGAATCACGAAGCTGTTGTGGCGTGAATCTCATCTTTGGTGCCATCGCCTCGGCGATGCGACCGGGTCGACTGATGGTGGCCGCATTTTCGCTGGCGATCCTTGTTGGCGGCGGCATGCTGTGGGATACCTGTGCCGGTCCACTGCAGGGTGACGCCGGGCCAGGGGCCTTCGAATCCGCGACCGTTCATGTGCAGCATGCCCTCGCCGGCGTGCAGTCCAGCGTGCTGGACCTTTCACCACGTGGCGTGGCCGATGGGTTGATCGCGTTGACGTGGGGCACGCCCGCGTCGCTGTGGGCCGCCGGCGGCCAGTGGTTCGTGATCGTGTGGGGCCTGTTCGCCCTGCTCGTGCTCACCCTGTCGCTTGGACTGCAGTCGCGCTACGAAGCACTTGTGGTGGCGCAGTGCCAGCCGCCATCCATGGATCGACTCACCAGTGAGGTGAGCACACTCGGTCCAGCCTTTGTCGGCAGTTGGTTGGCACCGCTGGCCATCGCAGGCGTGCTGGCGGGCATCATTCTCTTGGGGTCCGCCGTGCTTCTGAACATCCCCGTGCTCAACATCCTGGGCGGTGTGGCCTGGGGTGCAGTGTTGCTGGCCGCCTTGTGTCTGGCTCTGGTCTTGTTGGGTCTTGCGTGGGCAGGTGCATTGCTCGTCCCGATCATTGCCGTCGACGGCGCTGCTGGCCCCGATGCCATGCACCGCGCCGCGACCGCGGCCACCACGCATCCGTTTCGATGGGTGCTGTGTATCGCACTCATCGGGTTCGGTCTGGGCATCGGCCTGTGGCTGCTGGATCTGCTGCTCGCCATGACCGCATGGTTGGCCGTGTCCATCGGCGACGCCTGGGTGCTCAATGATGCGTTCACTGTGGGCACCGATCCTTCGGCGAGCACCGATGCGGGCTGGATCACTCGGCTGACCGGCGACATCCTGGCCTTCTGGCTGGGGCTGCTGCAGTGGATCTTTGCCGGGTGGGTGCTGTGCTATATCGCAGCGGCCACGACGCGGGCTTGGATCGTGATGCGGCGGGCGGTGGATGGCACCGACATGCACGACATCTGGACACCAGACCGCATGCGTGGCACGCTGGCGCCCTTGGCGTCAGCACCTTCCGACGACGCCTGAGTCACGCCTCCCCCATGAACAACGCTCCAGCATGACTGGAGCGTTGCATGGTGTTCAGTGGTTGATCGCTGAGGATCATTCCATCGGGTGCGTGCCGGCCTGCAGGATCGACTGCGTTCGCAGCACCATGGCACCATCGCCGATGAAGTGGTAACTCTGCACGTGGATCTGATCCGCGTAGCGTTGCAGTTCCAGTACCGAAAGATCAGGCAACCCGGTGGTGGGGTCTTCGCCGCGCACCACGAGGCAGTCTTCGCTCCCGCCGTGTTCGAGCATTTCGCGGTAGCTGCCCATGTACAGATGCTCGGACAGCGTTTCCGTCTGGATCGACGTCACGAAACTGATGCGCTCCGAGTAGACCTCTTCAAAGTCCTTCTCGCCCACGCATGGGATCGTGGTGAGGACACCGCGATCGGGCAGTTCCATGGCCTCAGGCACGACCACCTCGGTCACGGTGGCGCCGTCGTATTCAAAGCGAACGGTATGCCCGCCGGGATGGACCCACGCTTCGAATTCGTAATTGGCCAACTGGACATGGTGACGGCCGCCGATCTTGAAGAACTCCGGGTGGACCGGGGTTCTGTACAGCAGCATCTGGTAGCTCTGAAGGCCAGTATCTCGTTGCGGCGTCGTCATGGTGGTACTCTCAGGGTCCGTCCTGTGGGGGCCTTCGTGGAATCAGTGGTCAAGGCCCGAGGGCCTGAAGGAAGTTCGCCTGCGACCGTGCAAGCGAGGGCACATTCTTGCGTGTGGGACGCTCTTTACAACCCTTGAAATGGGAGATTGACGCGAAAGCCGCAGATCGTCAGGATGCCTGTCATGCCGATCCCCAACGGCCAATTCGCCCGGCTTCGTGCCTTCGATCAGGCCCTTGGTGTGCAATTCCGCCCGAGCACGGATCTTGCGCCGTTGGCCCAAGCATCAGAGCCCGTGACGGGGGCCGTTCCCGAGACGCTCGAAGCACTGCAGGTGGTCGCCGCGGCTGCATTTCCCGGTGTGGATTCTTTGGCAGATGCCTCGCAATTGGTCTTTGGCGAGGGCAATCCGGCGGCGGATCTGGTGTTCGTGGGCGAGGCTCCGGGGGCGGAAGAAGACCGCACAGGCCGGCCATTCGTTGGTGCCGCTGGACAGAAGCTCGACGAGATTATCACCGCCATGGGTCTTACCCGTAGCGATGTGTACATCTGCAATGTGCTCAAGGCACGTCCACCGCAGAACCGAACGCCCTTGCCAGATGAGGTCGCTGCCCATCTGCCGTTCCTGCAGCAGCAATTGGCCATCATTCGACCAGCGGTGATCGTGGCCTTGGGCGGCCCAGCGGCCAAGGTGCTGCTCAACACGTCTACTGGGATCACCCAGTTACGCGGCCGCTGGGGGTTCTGGCAGGGGCCCGCTGGCCTGCAGATCCCGGTGATGCCCACATTTCACCCAGCGTACCTGCTGCGGCAGTACACGCCAGAGGTGCGTGGGCAGGTCTGGAGCGACATGCAGGCGGTCATGGTTCGAATCGGACTGGCGACGGACAACGCCTGACCGCCAAGCGCGCAAGCTCGTTTCAAGGGCTGAATTTGTACTCGCGGAAAACTATTTGGCCATTTTGGGCGGAAAAAGACGGTTCACTGTGGAACTCTTCTCATTCTTGAGCGAATAATGGCACGTGGACGTCAACAAGCGTTCACGAGGTCTTTCTTGCTTGCTGCTGGCAGCGGCGATCTGAGGCCCACAACCTGCCCCCCCCACAAGGAGCTCGTGCACTGACGGTCAGTGGCGGGCTCTCTTTTTTTTGGTGCGATTGTCGTTGCTTGGTGGCGGGGGTGCCAGGGCCAGCTTCGTGGGGGCAGCTACGGCGTCTGCAGCACCAGCGTCACCGGCCCATCGTTCACGCTGTCCACGGTCATGTGCGTTCCGAACACGCCGGTGGTCACGGTCAGGCCGTGCTGCGAGTCGAGCGTGTGCCCGAGCGCGTCCACCAACGGCTTGGCGGCCTCAGGTGGCGCCGCCTTCACGAATGACGGCCGAAAGCCCTTGCTGCAGTCGCCGGCCAACGTGAATTGACTGACGAGCAAGATCTGGCCGCCCACCGTGGACACGTTTTCATTCATGCGGCCATCGGCATCGGGAAAGATGCGCAGGCCTGCGATCTTGTTGGCCATCCACGTCACGTCGTGATCGGTGTCGTCGGGCATGGCACAGGCCAGCACCAAGAGACCCGCGTCGATGCGTGCTGTGCGCTGCGGTGCGTGCGTCGTCACCGACGCACTGGTCACACGCTGCACCACAGCCAGCATGCGATCACTCGCCTCCGGCAGCGATCGCTGCGGCGCTCAACATGGCGCTGCCCTGTTCGTCCACAAGCTTCTGCCGGTAATCAAGCAGTTCCATCTCCACGGGCTGCACGATGTCCAACATGCAGCGAGCAGCACCAAGACACGACCATCGCGTGGCGTTGTTGTGCCACTTGATAGCGCCGTGAAATGTTTCAAGGTCACCGCTGAGATAGGTGCCAAGAAACTCACGATCGTGCTGCTCCACTTCGGTCTGCCGCTGTTCGTCGACCGGACGCGGTTCCCCGAAGCGTGGGCCAACATGGCTCAAGTCACCCGTGGCGATCACCACAGTGGTCCCCTTAGACGATTCGATCACTTCACGACACGCCGCAGCAAATGCCTCGGGTGTGCAGCGGGCGCTGTCATCATCATCAATTGGCGGCGTCATCGGGTCGGGTACCACCACGCCGACCACTGGAATGTTGCCCAGGGCAGCAGTGATCCAAGGCGCCTGCATTTCAGTGCCGTGATCCGCCAGATGATCGAGTTCATCACGGCAGGCGTTGTCGCCAAGACGCTCGACCAGCGCATCAATGAACGTCGTGTCGGCTTGCAACGGTCCAAGCGGTGACTGCACGCCCACCCGTGAAATCGCGGCACCATCGGTCACGCCGTAATGGTTGTTGCCCAGCAGCACCACGCGATCGGGCGAACTGTGCGCAATGGCGTGATACACGGCGGCGTACACCGGCCACATCACGTGGGGGTCCATTCGTGGCACCAACGCACCGCGTACCGTGAACTCCACCTCTGGGTCTTCGGTCTCGGCCAACCACTGTGTGATGCGGTCTCTCGCCTGGGCTTCATCTTCGCCAAGCATGCGGCCTTGTCGCAGCGGCAACACGCCATCGCTGTGCAGTGCTGCGAGGCGGTCCTTCTCCATCGCTTCACTGACAGGGCCCCACAGCAGGCCGACTTCATCCAGCGATTGCACCAACTTTTCCAAGTTCGCTCGTGGCGCACCGGTGGCCGCGGCGATGGCATCCAGGTTCATGTCGCCGTTGCAGTGCTGCAGCAGCTTCATCACCTGCGGGGCCACCACCATGGTGTTGGGGGCCAATCCCAGCGGGTCACGCAGGGCCACACCCTTCTGATCGCCATTGGCCACGCCTTGGGGCATCAGCCGTCGCAGGTGGGGCTGCTCCAGATGGTCAGGAAGGGGGGTTGAGACCGAGTTATCAGCCACATCGTCAGACATTTCGCGCTCCAAGTGAAGAAGGAGAGAGTATCGGCCGATTCAGCCATACGAGTGGCAATATGGCCTCAGATTGGCCGTTTCGCCACTGCGCAGGGGCTTCGTTTGGGCCCCGATTACCGGTACACTTATCGACCCGGCACAGTGCCGCGGTCAAGGCTCTTCAGACACCGCCAGAGGCACAGTGAAGGCCACCAATCGATTGGACAGGATGGCAGTTCGGCGGGGACCGAATCACAGGCATCCGGAGGCAAGATTCGAATGAAACGACACACGCTCGGCACGATTTGCGTCGCACTTGCCCTTGGGTTCGTTGCAACGACCGCCATGGCCCAAGGCCAGCCCAAGCCCCCAGGCAAGGGCGACCCGGCCAGTCCCACGAATCCAGCACCGGTGAACCGCCCTGTGACGTTCGATCCCACATCGCCAGCGAAGCCTCGTCAGGTGCCGCCCCCGGGCGTGGTTCGCCCTGGTGCACCTGCCGCACCAGCCCAACCCACCAAGCCACAAGTTGTGGTCGCCGACCCACCCGTCATCGATTTGGGTGAGTTCTCGACATCGGAAACCAAGCCTGGCGCTGTCACTCTGCGAAACACCGGCGACACGCCGGTCACCATTCGCAGTGCCAAGGCGTCGTGCGGCTGCACCACGTCCGACTTCAAGCGCAACACTGTGCTCGGTCCTGGTGAAGAGACAGAAGTCACCGTGCGCATGAAGGGTGGCCCCACCGCCAAGGTGCTCAACAAGACAGTCACCTTCACGATCGACGGCTATCCCCAGCTCAAGGTGCCGGTCAAGGGCCGCTCGATTTTGTATGTCGAGCTGAAGCCCGGCCAGATCGGTTCCGAGATCAACCCCGACGGCAAGATCGTGTTCGAGTCGATCGATGGTCAGCCCTTCAAGGTGACCAGCGTGAACCCGCCGATCGTCAGCGGCTTGACCGACGAAAAGAAGACCAAGCATGAAGGCGTGATCGACTGGGACCAGTTCATTGATGTGGCTCAGAACGCCCGCGTCACCTTCTTCTACGACCACCCCTTGTGTGACACGTACTACACCATCGTGCGGCTCACCAAGGAAGAGCGTGACATCATCAATGAGCGCATTCGCGGTCAACGCGGTGACAAGACCAAGCCCCCAGCAGGCCCCGTTACCGGCGCCGCGGGGCCCAATGTCGCTCGCAACCGCGACATCATCTCGCTCGTGACCACCGGCGACACCGCCGGCGTGCAGAAGCACCTGGAAGAAGGCGGCAACGCCGACGCGGTCGATCGTCAAGGTCAGCCCCTGCTGTCGATCGCGGCCAAGAAGGGTGATATCGACATGATGCAGACGCTGCTCGACGGTGGCGCCGACATCAATGGTCGTGATCGTGTCGCACGCACGCCCATCATGCACGCCGGTACGTCACGCAACGCCGAAGCGATTCGATTCCTGATCGACGCTGGTGCAGACATTAACGCTCGTGACAGTTTCATCGGTGGCCCGTTGGCCTGGACTGCCGGCTTCGGCTCCGCGGAATCCGTGCAGGATCTGCTCGACGCCGGGGCCCAGGTGGAGACCATCGGTGGCGCCACGGGCTACACGCCCCTGATCTGGGCCGCCGGATTCGGTGATCCCGAAGCCGTGCCACTGCTGCTTGAAGCCGGTGCCAATATCGAAGCCAAGGGCTCGATCGAAGGCAACACCGCCCTCATGCACGCTGCCAAGACGGGCAAGGCGCCCGCCGTGCGGTCGCTGCTGCAGGCCGGTGCCTCGTTGACCGCCAAGAACAGCATGGGGCAAACCACACTGCTGGTGTCCGCATCGCATCCCGGTGGCAACGTGGAGAAGATCATGATGCTGCTCGATGCCGGCGCCGACATCAATGCGGTCGACAACAACGGTCGCACCGTGCTCGATCTGGCCCGCGCTCGTACCGACGCAGGTGCTGGTGCGGTGATCGTGGTGCTGGAGAAGCGTTTGGGCATCCAAGGGCCCTGATCGCCGAAACAACCTGATTTCCACGCGACGCCCCGCCCACTCGGTGGGGCGTCGTTGCATGTGGTCCCTGAGTGTGGGGCGGTGATCTACAATCCCGGGATGACCACATCCACCACGACGTCCACGAACTGGGATCGATTGGCTGAGGCCTCGCGCCGTTGGCAGACCATCAACTCCATCACCTCGCTGCTGCACTGGGATCAAGAAACCAAGATGCCCAGCAAGGGCATCGATCACCGAGGTCGACAGGTGGCCTTGCTTGCTCGCATGGCCCACGAAGAAGCCACGTGTACCGAAGTGGGCGAAATGATCGCCGCTTGCGAGGCCGACGACGACCTCACCGGCAACCCTGACAGCGACACCGCCATCAACGTTGCCCGTCTTCGTCGTGACTACGACCGAGGCACCAAACTGAGCATCGAACTGGTGGGCGAACGTGCCGAGCTGGCCACCAAGGCACAGCACCACTGGGCCAAGGCCCGTGCGGCTGACGACTACGCGCAGTTCGAACCGTGGTTGGACAAGGTGATCGATCTCAACCGCCGCATGGCCGAGGCATTCGGGTGGGCCGAAGGTGGTGAGCCTTGGGATGCACTGGCCGAGGATTACGAAGCGGGTTGCACCGCGGCATGGGTGGAGTCGGTCTTCACGCCATTGCGTGAACGTCTGCAGACACTGCTCGATGCCTGCATGGGGTCGTCCACACAACCGAGCAATGCCTTCAACGAAGTGTGTCTGCCTGTGGACAAGCAGGAGGCCTTCGTGCGTCTCATCGCCGACAAGATCGGCTTCGACTTCGATCGCGGTCGCCTCGATGTGAGCACACATCCGTTCTGTAGTGGGTTCCATCCCACCGACGTTCGCATTACCACACGCTTCCACGAGAACAACCTCAACGACGCCATCGGATCCACCATGCACGAGTGTGGCCACGGCATCTACGAGCAGGGCTTGCGCACCGACATGGCCGGTCTGCCGCTGGGCACGAGTGTGTCGCTGGGCATTCACGAATCACAGAGCCGCATGTGGGAGAACCAAGTCGGCCGAAGCGATACGTTCTGGCGGTGGGCCTGCGAGGAACTCAAGTCCACGTTCGGCAACGATGTGGCGCATCTGTCCTATGACGACGTGTACGGCGGGGCGAACATCGTGCGGCCCGATTTCATTCGCGTCGAAGCAGACGAGGCCACCTACAACATGCACATCATGATTCGCTTCGAATTGGAGCGGCTCATGCTCAAGGGTGAGCTCAACGCGGCAGATGTACCCGAGGCCTGGAACCAGCGCTACCGCGAGTATCTGGGCATCGACGTGCCCGACAACGCCCGAGGGTGCATGCAGGACATCCACTGGTCGATGTGCGCCATGGGGTACTTTCCCACGTACACGCTGGGCAACCTGTACTCGGCACAGTTGTACGAAGCGGCGTGCGATGCCAACCCGGATCTGGAAGATGGCTACGCCAAGGGCGAGTTCACCGCACTGCGTACCTGGCTCAATGACAACGTGCATGTGCACGGTCGTCGCTACGACGCCGCCACCTTGTGCGAGAAGGCTACCGGCAAGCCGTTGTCGGCCGACCCGCTCATGCGGCATCTCGGAGGCAAGTTGTCAGCGATCTACGGGCTCTGAATCGGACGCATCCACGCGCTGCCCGGCAAGGGGCCGTGTGTGCTGCGGCTGGTCACCTGTGACAAGGTGGGCGGTACGCCGTCCAATTCAAGCAGCGCCAACACGGCCAGCGCCGCACCTTCGCGCCAGGGTGCATCGGGAAGGATCGCTGTCGATCTCCCCGTGTGCCGCTCGATTGCGGCGCACAATGGCCCATGGTGCACGCCGCCACCGGCCAGTGTGATGGTGCCGGCATCCGCAGAAGCCGTCGCCGCGGCGATCAGCCGTCCGATGGCATCGGTGAGCGTGGCGGCGGCATCATCCGGAGATAGAGCTTCCAGCGGCGTGAGCACATCCAGATGCAGATCCTGTTGGCCCATGGCCATGCCGGGCACACGGCGTGATTGCAGTGCATCGGCCATGGCGGTGGCGCACCGGGCATCAATCGTGCCGCGAGCTGCAGCGGCGCCGTCAGGATCAAATGCACTGTCAAGACGACGCTGCGCAAGCCGATCGAGCCACTGATTGCATGGGCAGACATCGCTGCCGTGGATGCGATCCACACTTGCCGAGGCCTCTGGCAACAGTGTGATATTGGCGAAGCCGCCCAGATTCAGCACGATGCGTGGATCGGAAGAGCGATACAGCACCCAGTCGGCCAGCGGCGTGATGGGGGCGCCTTGTCCACCGGCAGCAAGATCGCCGTGGCGTTGCCAGGTGCATACCGGCACG
>JAKVBV010000024.1 GCA_022446965.1 Phycisphaerales bacterium | reverse complement strand
AGCTGGAGGCGTCTGTGACCGAAGCGCCCGGGTGCGAAGCGACCGCGATGTTCAGCGTGCCACAGGCTGTGGAGTCTTCGCTGTGAGTGCAGCCCCGTTCATGATCGGTATCAGTGGATGTCGTGGCATCGTCGGAGAGACGATGACGCCGCAGGTCGCCGCCCGTCTTGCCGCCTGTTGGGGCGAACGGCTGGCGGCAGCCGCTGAATCTCCGTTGGTCTGCCTTGGGCGCGACAGTCGCCCCAGTGGTGCGGAACTGGCTGCCGCAGCAGCCCGGGGGCTGGTGTCCACCGGCTGCCGTGTGGTTGATCTGGGCATCGTGGCGACGCCAACGCAAGGTGTGGCCATCGGCGCGCTGCAGGCTGCTGGCGGCGTGCTCATCACCGCATCACACAACCCCCACGAATGGAACGGCATCAAGTTGCTCGATCATCGCGGCACGGCGCCCCCTGCGGAGTTGGCGGGGTCGATCGTCGAACGGTTCCATGCTGGCGGCCCCGACGACGTCGATCTGCACGGCAACGTGGACGTGGACACGGAGGCTTGCGCCAACGACACGCACATTGCCAAGGTGCTCGGTCGAATCAACCCTTCTCGGGTGATCGCCGCTGCCCCTCGCGTCGTTCTCGATTCCGTGCGCGGCGCCGGTGGCCCTGCCGGGTCGGCCCTGCTGCGTGCCATCGGCTGCGATCTGGTGCATCTTGAAGCCGAGCCAGACGGCGCGTTTCCCCGTCTGCCCGAGCCGACCGCCGAGAATCTGCGCGACGTCGGGCCCAAGGTGGCCCAGGCGGGCGCGATGGTGGGGTTCGTGCAGGATCCAGACGCAGATCGGCTGGCACTGCTCGATGCTGACGGCCGGTACATCGGCGAGGAGTACACGCTCGCGCTGGCAGCGTGGTCCGTGTTGCGATCGTGTCCCGGTCGAGCGGCCGTGGCCAATCTGTCCACCAGTCGCATGATCGACGATGTAGCGGCGCGCTTTGGGTCGTCGGTGCATCGCAGTGCGGTGGGCGAGGCGAACGTGGCTCAGATGATGCGTGATGTCGATGCCGCTATTGGTGGCGAAGGCAACGGCGGTGTCATTCTTCCCGAGGTCACGTTCGTGCGCGACTCCCTGTCGGCCATGCTCCTGATCCTCGATCTGGCAGCAGCCGAAGGCGCCACCATTGCGGAGTTGGTCGAAGCGCTGCCCAGGTATGCCATGCTCAAGCAGACCATGCCACTGCCCGATCGCGATGCGATTCTTCCGGCACTCGAATCGCTTCGTTCGGCGTTCACGGATGAACGCATCGACGATGCCGACGGAGTTCGCATCGACTTCGATGCCGGTTGGGTACACGTGCGACCGAGCAACACCGAACCCATCGCTCGGGTGATCGCCGAAGCAGCCGATCAATCCGCCGCTGAAGCGCTCATCAGTCGCGTGCGTGACGCGGCTGGCCTGTAGCTGCTCATTCTGCGGGTGGTCGTGATGCGAGCGTGAGGCCTTCCACCTTGCCATGCCCCGGGGCGAACATGCCCACCAGCATGCCGGTGACCACGCAAGACACCACACCGAATGTGGAGATCAACAGCACGTTGACGTCGGTCCAGTAGCCAATGGCGAAGTTCACGAAGGCGCTCACGGCAAGGCCACTGAGTGCAGCTGCGGTGCCTGGCCGTTGGGTGAAGATGCCCAGGAAGAACAGGCCACACAGGCCGCTGGCAAACAGGCCCAGCACCTTGAACCACAGGTCGAGCACGCTGCTGATGTCCATCGAGGCGATCAGCAAGGCGGCACCGGTACCAGCCACCCCGAACACGACAGTTGCCCATCGGGCCGTGCGCAGCGCCACGGCTTCGTCCACATCTGTTTTGAAGCGTCGCCAGAAGTCGGTGGTGAACGCGGTGGATACCGAGTTCATGCTCGAGTCGATGCTGCTCATGGCCGCTGCGAAGACGGCGGCGATGATGAGGCCTGACACACCCGCGGGCAGTTCATTCACGATGAACCACGGCAGGATCTGATCGACGGCGCCCAGTGGAGCCAGTGACTCCGGGTGCGCCTTGTAGAAGGCCCACAGCAGGGTGCCCAGTCCGAAGAACACGATGCTCGCGGGAATCGCGAGGATGCCGCTCACCCACAGCGCGACCTTGGCGTCACGTTCGCTGGGGGTGGTCAGATACCGCTGGATCACGGCTTGATCCGAGGTGTATGGAATGATGTTGTTGAACAGCGTGCCCAACAGCACGACGTAGAGCACTGGCTGGGTCCAGTCGGTGCCGAGATTCACCAGATGCAACTTGTCGGCAGCAGATGCCTGTTCGATGGCCCCGCCAAGACCGCCGGGAATGCCAGCGATCATGATGCCTGCGGCAAGCAGGCCGCCGCCGAAGAGCACGATGGCCTGCACCACGTCCGACCAGATCACCACTTCAATGCCGCCCAGCACCGTGTACACGATGGACAGCACGCCCATCAACACGATGCACAGGTACACGTCGGTTCCGGTGACGGCGCTCAGCGCCAGCGCCGGCAGGAACACCACCACGGCGACGCGTCCAAGCTGTGCCAGCATGAATTGAGCGCTTGCCAACAGACGTACCGGAAGCGAGAACCGTCGCTCGAGATACTCGTATGCGGTGGTGAGCTTTAGCCGGCGGTAGAAGGGTAGAAACAACCACGCCACCAGAATCACGACGAACACGATGCCCATGCTCTGCACGAAGTAGAGCCAGTCGGTGGCGTAGGCCTTGGCCGGAATCGCCATAAAGGTGATCGCACTGAGACCGGTGGCGAAGATCGAAATGCCGGCGGCCCACCACGGGATACGTCGCCCCGCGAGGAAGAAGTCGTCGGTGGTGTGTTCACGCCTGGCGAACCAGAATCCCATCGCGATCAGTACGACCAGATAGACAAGGATCACGATCCAGTCCAACGTGAGCAGCGCGCCGGCGGGCAGCATGGGGGTGGCCACCAGCACATGCGTCGATCGCACGCGAGGCCGCATCTCACCAGTGGGAATGATGTACGCATCGCCCCATGGCACGGTGGGCACAGTGACCACCGGCCATGTGCTGTTGTCCGGCCAGGCTTGTCCGGATGGGTCCTGCCGTGGGAACGCCCCGCCACTGCGCCAGGTGTCGGTGGTTGCGCAATACACGTGCTGGTCGTCGACAAAGCCCGGATGATCATCCTTGAGGATGTTCGTCTGGCTGATCGTGAGCCCGGCGTCGCCGCTGATCACGATCAGCATGTCGTGCCCGGCCTGCAGGGCAGGTGATGGTGCAGCCGAGGCTGGCGCGGGCATGTCGGCCGCTCGTGTCCAGGTGTCGGTGGACGGTGTGTACCGCCAGGCGTCGGCGAGATACTCCCGCTCGCCATCGACAAGAGCGCACCCACTGAACACGAACAGTTGCCCCAGTTGCGTGCCTGCCACGGGCAGGATGCGGCCGTCATCGGGCATGGCGGCATGTTCAGACCATTCGGTGGGCGATTTGATGTTCAAGGAAAACAGGCGATTGGACGCGACCGGGGTGTCTGCATCGGGCTGGCCGCCTACGACCCACACCGTGTCGCCAATCAGCACACCAGCGGCATAGGCCAGCGTGGTCGGCAGATCGGGCAGCGGTTGAAACGTGCAGGTGGCGCCATCGAATTGGATGAGCCGAGACGAGGCCGTGTGCGATTTGCCATCCCTGCCGCCGACCATGACCACGCCTAGTTCGGGGTGGGTGAGCGCCACGCTGTAGGCATTGGGTTCGGGCAGCGTGGTGGTCAGCTGCTCCCACTGGCCGTCGGGCAAGGCCAGCACGTGAATGCTGTCGTGCCAGTGCTTGGGGATTTCCCACAATGGTGTGTCGGGAAAGTTGGCGCCGCCGGCGACGATCAGATGATCGTGATGCACACCAGCAGCAGGCCCTGCCATGCCGTGTGGCTGTGGCCACTGGGGTAGTGACGACCATTCAACAAGCTGCGCTGGTTCCGGACCGCAAAGTGCGAGCGTGAGTGCGGCGATCAGCGACATGGACATGAGGATGAGCTGCTCAGTCGACCTTGATCGACTCGTGTAGTGTGGACACCATCGGGTCTTCACGACAATCGATATGACAGGTGAAGAAACCACCCTGGTGTGTCTTCACCAGCGGCCAGATGAACTCGCGGTCGGTGAAGGGCAGTGGCAGTATGTCGATGTCGTCCATCGCGATCCACTCCAGCGTGCCTTCGTCAAACTGCATCTCGGGGATTTCATCGTGGTCAATGCACCGGGTGACGTCGAAGAGAAACAGCAGCCAGTGGCCAGCGTTCTCGTAGGCCGTCTCGGACACCATGCCACTCAGGCGCACGGCATCGAGCGGCAGTTGCAGCCCGGTCTCTTCAAAGATCTCTCGCACGGCGCACTGGTGCGGGCTTTCGCCGGTGGCCGGCTCCAACTTGCCGCCGATGGGTGAGTACAACCCCGCGTTGGGCGCCTTGGCCCGGTGCAGCATGAGTTGCCTGCCTTGGACGTCACGCAGGTAGCACAGCACCGCGATGCGATAGGGCAGTGCACCAGTGCTCAGATTGGTGACGTCGGCGGTCATTCGCTGTGCTCCTTGACGATCGCGACCATGTCGGCCACGGCTTGCCGAAGTCCGGTGAAGACCGAACGGCTGATGATGGCGTGTCCAATGTGCAGTTCCACGAGTCCGGGCAGCGCGGCGATCGGGGCGACATTGGCGTAGCCCAGTGCGTGGCCGGCGTTGAACTGCATGCCGGCATCGACGATGGTTCGGCCTGCCTCGGCCACCTTGTGCAGTTCGCCCTGCGTTGCCTGGCTGTCGGCGGCGTCGTGATGGGCGTGCGCCCACGGGCCGGTGTGCACTTCACACACGGCGAATCCGCAGGCCTTGGCCGCGGCGATCTGTTCCGGCACGGCGTCGATGAAGGCGCTCACGGGAATGCCCGCGTCGTTGAGCTTGGCGACAACATCGTGCAGATGGGCCTGCTGCCCCACGACGTCAAGTCCACCTTCGGTGGTGATCTCCATCCGTCCTTCGGGCACGAGCATGGCCGTGCGGGGCCGGATCTCGCGGGCGATGTCGACCATCTCGTCGGTCGCGGCCATCTCTAGATGCAGCGGGACGGTGACCGACTCGCGCAGTGCAATCACGTCGGCATCCTGGATGTGGCGGCGGTCTTCCCGCAGGTGCACGGTGATCCCGGCGCAGCCTCCGGCGATGGCCTCGGCGGCGGCGGCGATCGGGTCGGGCTCCCAGGTTCGGCGGGCCTGCCGAAGGGTCGCCACGTGGTCGATATTCACACTCACTTGGGCCATGGGGACGAGGCATGGTAGCCTCGCCACAACAGTGGCGGGTCTATACTTCGTCGCACCGGACAAGGGATCAACGTGGCCGCGATGAACGCCAATCTGACGGAGGTCTGGGGCACCTTGCTTGATCAGGGCGGCCGTGTGACCGGTCTCGTGCTCGACGCGGTGGAGGCGTTCTTCGACCACGACGCCGAGGCTGCCGCCAAGGTCGTGCTGGCCGACGCCACAGTGGATCACGTGGATGTGGAGATCGAGCGTCGATGCATCACTCTGCTCAGTGAGGGCATGACCGGCGAGTACGACCTTCGCAGCGTGCTCACCATCGTCAAGGTCAACAACGAGCTCGAACGAATCGCCGATTGCGCCGTGGACATCGCCGAATCAGCCGCCACCGGCGGCACCGTGCCGCCCACGGTGCGGGTGATGGCCAACTCCGTGGTGGGCATGCTGCGTGATGCGGTGGCCGCACTGGCCGAGCGTGATACGGCACTCGGTCGCCGGGTGCTGTCCTTCGACGACACTGTGGAGGCCTTCAAGGTGGAAGTGATCGGCACCGCGCAGGCCGGGTTGGCCGAAGGGTCGCTGGATCTGGATTCGGGCATGCGTCTGCTGTCCATGGTTCGAGCGGTGGAACGCATCGCCGATCACTGCACCAACATCTGTGAGCAGACCATCTATCTGGAGACGGGCAACATCGTTCGTCACCTGCCCACGGGATGGACCGACCCGGCACCGCCGGAACAGGAACACAACGACTCGTGACGGAGACGCTCGGGGATCTGCTCGACCGAGCCGCGGCCTGTGGCCAGCGGCACATTGTCGAAGCCGCTGAAGGGCTCGACGATCAGGGCCGATCGCGTCTGGCCGAGTCATTGGCTCGCGTGCCGTGGGATGACTGGGATCAACTCCACGCGTTGGTGGTTGATCCACCCGCCGCAGCCCCGCCGTCTGCCATGCGTCCACCGGTGGCCTGCACGATGGCGCAGATCGATGGCGACGCGCTCAAGGCTCGTGGCGAAGAGGCACTGCACCGAGGTGCCGTGGCGGTGTTCACCGTTGCTGGTGGGCAGGGCACCCGTCTGGGATGGAACGGTCCAAAGGGCACGTTCCCGGCGACAGCCATCACGGGCAAGTCGCTCTTCCAGGTGCAGGCCGAGCGCATCAAGGCGGCGGTCAGCCACTACGGGCAGCCGGTGCGGTGGTACATCATGACCAGCGACGAGAATCACGAGGACACCAGACGATTCCTCCTGGACAACCGCTGCTTCGGCATCGATCGCACGCACGTGCAACTGGTGCAGCAGGGCATGATGCCCGCCTTCGACGCGACCTCCGGCGATCTGTTGATGGCGGCGCCCGATCGTCTGGCCCTGAGCCCGGACGGGCACGGCGGCGCCTTTGCGGCACTGGACCGCAGCGGGGCGATCGAGCACATGCGTCATCGCGGCATCGAGCACATCAGTTGGGTGCAGATCGACAATCCCCTCGTGCGTGTACTCGATCCAACCTTCATCGGGCTGCATCTGTGCGACGTGACCTCATCGGGCGACTTCTCATCCAAGATCGTCGGACGGGCGCATGCCGCCGAGCGGGTGGGTGTGTTCGTACAGACCGACGTCGGCATGCAGGTCGTCGAGTACAGCGACTTTGACGAGTCACAAGCCGCCGCCGTTGGTGATGACGGTGAACTCGTGTGGCGTGCTGCCAATATCGCGGTGCATCTGTTGAGCGTCGAGTTCATGGCGGATGCAGCCGCTGCAGGCACTGGTGCACTGCCTTGGCATCGAGCGCACAAAGCCGTGGGGTACTACTGCCCGGCTCAGGGTGACATGGTCATGCCCGATGCGCCCAATGCGATCAAGTTGGAGCGATTCGTGTTCGATGCATTGAGCCGTGCCCAAACGCCGGCGCTGCTCGAAGTGCAGCGGGCTGAGGAATTCGCGCCCATCAAGAATGCCTCGGGCGATGATTCAGCACATTCCAGTTCAGCACTGCAGATGGCCTTGCATCGCGACTGGTTGCGGCAAGCCTCCGTGCAGGTGGACGACGCGGCGCAGGTGGAAATCTCACCACTGGTCGCGCAGTGGGCGGAGGATCTCGCAGGGACCCCGTTGCCGGATCAGGTCTCAGCCGACGCCCCGTTCGTGCTGGAGCACGGTTCAGCGTGAAGGCGTGAGCGCCGCACACGTGACGGCTTCGATGGCTGCTGCGGGATCGAGCATGGCCGCTTCGATACCGCAGTGATCCGCCAGTGACCGTAGGTCTGCGAACCAGTCATCATCCATCAACTCTTGGATGTCACCATCAAGCACGCCAGCGATGCCGATGCACGGCACGCCGGCATGATGCGCTGCCTGCGCCACGGCTATGGGGGCCTTGCCAGTGGCGGTTTGTCCGTCGAGACGGCCTTCACCAGTGAGCACGAGATCGGCATCTTGCAGTGCGGCATGCAGTCCGACGGCATTGAGCACCACCTCGGCGCCCGACTCCAGCACGCCGCCGGTGAGCGCCACAGCGAAGCCCATGCCGCCGCCGGCGCCAGCGCCGGGCACGTGACGGATGAGGTCTTCCGGATCGGCGATCGACGCGAGGTGTGTGAGCAGAGTTTCGAGGTGGTCAACCTCTTCCGGTGTGGCGCCTTTTTGGGGTGCGAACACTTGGGCAGCCCCTTCATCGCCCAGCAGCGGCACGGCGGTGTCGATCAGGCCACGTATCGGCGGCAAGCCCAGTGGCAATTCCAATTCGTGCAGGGTGTCGATGGATGGTGGCAGTGCTGGCACGGGCAACATGCCCTCGTCGGCGATGCACCGTGTTCCGAGGGCTTGCAGAAGCCCGAGGCCACCATCAACGGTGGCCGTGCCGCCGATGCACAGCCATAGGGACGAGGCGCCAGCATCAATGGCGGCCTGAAGCAGTTCGCCAGTGCCCATACTGGTCAGCCCCATGGGCTTTCGTTGGTGTGCAGGCAGCTGCGGCAGGCCCGATGCGGCGGCACTTTCGACGATCGCCGTGCCATCGGGCAGCATTGCAAACGTCGCCGTGATCGACTCACCGGCAGCATTGATGGTGGCGTGCTCGTGCATCGTGCCGTCGAGCGCGCCGGCGAGCAGTGCGGCCGTGCCCTCGCCGCCGTCGGCAATCGGGCAGCAGATCGGTTCGTGATTTGCCGCTCGTACACCACGGGCCATGGCCTCGGCGGCATCGGCCGCGCCGATCGTCCCCTTGAAGGCATCGGGCGCACACAGCACTCGTTTGTGAGCGGTCATGCATGGAGCGTAATTGGATCCAGCCACCGCTGCCTGCCGCTGGCCTTCGTCGCATCGGCGTGGGACACTGTGGGCCATGGAGGCCTTCCTCACGGAACATGTCGCGATTCTCCCGCTGGTCGTCTGGCTGCTGCTGATGGCCAGCGCGGTGGGCATTCCCATCGGCGAAGACCTCGTCAATGTGAGTGCGGGCATCGTGATCGGCACCGCGGCCTTGCCGGCCACGGTGTGGGTGCCCACTCTCGCGGCGGCTTGGTTCGGTGTTACATCGGCGGACATCATTTGGTTCCTGTTTTGTCACAAGTTCGGGCACAAGGTGTTGCAACGGCGACGCGTGCGGCGGGCGCTTCATCCACGACGGTTGTTGCAGGTGAAGCACCAGATCGATCTTCATGGGGTATGGACGATCGTCGCAGCGCGATTCGTGCCCGGCGGGCGAACGCCCGTGATCACGGTGGCTGGCTTGATGCATCTCAAGCCCTGGAAGTTCTGTCTGGCCACATGGAGCTGCGTGCTGCTCACGGCCCCGGCACAAATGGGCTTCGGTGTGCTGATCGGGCAGGGATCCGCGTCGCGGGACGGATTGGCCATCATCGAGTGGTCTGTCGCCGGCGTGGTACTGCTGGTTGTGGGTGTCTTCGTGGCGGTGTTGATTCGTCGACTGCGACGTCACGGCGCACCGCGGGCCAGGATGGAGTGGTTGCGGGCAAAGCGCAGGAACGTGGCCGCGAACTGATAGCATGCCCTATCGGAGGGTTACGCATGCGAGCGGTCGTCACCGGTCAGATTGGTCTGGACAAGAAGCCGTACCTCGAAGCCGTGCAGTCATTGGGCACGGAACGTGGTCGTCCACTGGAGCTTTTCCATGTGGGCAACATGATGTATCAGGAGGCGCCCGACGTTCGCGGTGGGCGCATCCTCGATCTCCCGCTCAGTCGGTTGGCCACGCTGCGCCGGGCGGCCTTCAAGGACATCATCAATCAGACGATGCCCGTGGAAGCGCATCAAGATCTGATCGTCAACACGCATGCCACGTTCCGGTGGCGGCACGGTCTCTTCAGCGCGTTCGACTTTGACCAGATGGAGATGTTGCAGCCCAACATGTTCATCTGCCTGCTCGACAACATCGAGATGGTGCATCACCGGCTGCATCAGGATCACGACATCGATGCCACGCTCAAGGACTGCATGGTCTGGCGGGAAGAGGAGATAATCGTCACCGAGCTCCTCGCTGCGGCGATGGGGTGCCGTGACAACTTCTACATCCTCAGCCGAGGTCGTGAATCCGACACCTTTGAGACCTGCCATCGACTCGTGACCCGTCCCGAGATGCGCAAGGTGTACCCGTCCTTTCCCATGAGCCATGTGGTCGACATGCCCGATGTGCTTGATGAGATCGGCCGCTTTCGATCCGCCCTCGCTGAACACTTCATCACGTTCGATCCGGCGGACGTGGATGAGAAGTTGCTCCTCGATCGCGCCATCGCCGCGGCTAAGGAAGGCAAGAAGCGGATCGATGTCACGCCGCATGCGTTCGGCGGCCGCGAGGGCACCGATGTTCGGGTGAGTGTGCAGGAAGTGCTCGACATCGCCGGTGATGTGGATGGCCAGATCTACTCCCGCGACTTCAAACTGATCGACCAGAGCGACATGATCGTGTCGCTGGTGCCCGAGCTGCCCGGTGGAATTCCTGGGCTGTCCAGCGGTGTGGAGCGTGAGCTCCAACATGCCTGGGAGCACACCAAGGAGGTCTATGTGGTGTGGAAGCCGGCCAAGGCGCCGTCGCCCTTCATCACGGAGACCGCCACCAAGATCTTCCCCGATGTCGATTCCGCACTGGAGTACTTCGAGACTTCAGGCATGTTTGTGGAGCCCGGATCGCTGTTCGGACACTGAACCAATGCCGCGGTTCAAGCTCACAGTCGCGTACGACGGCACCCACTTTCACGGTTGGCAGAAGCAGCATCCGCCTGACGCGGTGCCGTTGCGTACTGCGCAAGGTGTTTTGGAAGAGGCCGTGCGGGCGGTTGTTCGGCAGCCGATCAACGTGTTTGGCGCCTCACGAACGGATTCGGGTGTGCACGCATGCGGTCAGGTGGCCGCATTCGATGCCGACATCCCGGTGCCGATCGAACGTCTTCCCGCCGCGATCACGGCGCGGCTTCCTGATGACATTCAGGTGCTGCAGGCCGAGGTGGTTCCGGATGCCTTCAATGTGATCGGAGACGTGGAAGCCAAGGGCTATCGATACAGCATCGCGCACGGTCGCAAGGAGTCATGCACGCGACCGTTGTTCGACCGACATTGGACCGCCTGGACCGCATGGCCCTTGGACATCGAGTTGATGCGTCAGGCAGCACGTGATGTCGTTGGCCGGCATGACTTTGCTGCATTCACTCGAGTGAATCACGCCCGGGAATCGACGATTCGTGAAGTCCATGCCTGTGAGGTAACAGCATCGCACGATGCGCGATTGCACATCGACGTGTCGGGCGAGGGGTTCCTGTGGAACATGGTGCGGATCATCGCAGGCACGCTGGTGGAGATCGGGGCAGGTCGTCGGGCGGTCGATTCGATTCCGGCAACCCTCGCATCTGGGGATCGTGCTCAGGCTGGCGCAACATTCCCGCCCGAGGGATTATGTCTGGAGTGGATCCGATACGGCGAGCCAGGCTGCGGGCGGCAGAAGCAACTGGCGCGGCAGCGCCACGGCGAGGCATGATGGTCACGCCGGCATGGGTCCGGCGGGAGGTGCAGTCGCTGCGTGCTCGTCGCGAAGTGCACGAGGTTCTCGCCCAGTCGACAACAGACGCCGCGGCAAGAGTGCATGCGCAGGTGTGCGGCGCATTGTGTCGGTTGGTCAGTGCGGCCTTGATGGACCATGCCGAAGACGGCGGGTCGCATCTGGCCATGGGGTCTTTGTGGGCCCAGGCCGTGCCGAGTATGACCCACGACCTCGAGCATGAACGTCCTTTGACTGCGGCAGATGCCAGTGCATTCGTGCTGGCCGTGGATCAGCAATTGGATGACTGGCGATCAGCGACGGTGTTGCCCGGTCCGGCCCATGTGCTGTTGCCGCGGCAAGCGCGTCGTCCCGACAGGCTCAGCCCGTTCGAAGATCTCGCTCGCCGCCTGCGGCACAAGGGCGCGATCGATGCGATCCAGCGTCACTTGCCCACCTTCGAACCGCGGTCCCCATTGGTCGACGCCTTGATGGACGAGGCGGTTGAAGCGGCACGGCGCACCGCTGTGGATGGTCTTCCCGAAGGCCGGGACAGGCCCGACCGTGCAGCGATCCTCAATCGGGCCGCCGATGCCGTGGAAGGCCTGGCGATGGCTCGGCCGTGGCTCGAGCGGGTCGATGATCCCTATCTGCATCCAGGCGCGTCAATCTTGTTCGTGCGTGTGCAGTCGCGGTTGCATGCAGCGCGGGCGCTGGCAGGGCTGGATGTGCTGCGGCACGGCCCACATGTCACGGATGCCATGCAGGCGTTGCGTGCCGAGGTGGCATCGGCGATCGAAGCGGGGGATGTGAGTCGGGCGGAGGCGGTGTTGTGTGCGCATGGTCCAGCATTGGAGTGCGTTCGAGCGTTGGTCGAGGCCGACGATGACGGCCTCAATCGGTTGGGGGCCACGGTGATTCCGGTGATCGGACGGCAATTGCCCGATGCGGCAACCGTGAAGCAACTCGATCGATTGCGGCGCGTGGCGGGAATCGCCAGCGACCCCGAGGCGCAGGCGCTTGTGCAGCGTGCAGCGACCACCGGCGATGTGGATGAATCAGACTTGCAGCAGGCGGAAGGGCTCCATCTGGACACGCCCGCGTCGTTGCATGTTGTGCCGTCTGAAGCTGTGGCGGCGGTCATTCTGGCTCGTCGGGCATCGGAGAGCCACTAGCATTCCACCCATGCGCATTCTCGTCTTCGGACCACATCCCGACGATCAGGAACTCGGCATGGGTGGCACGATCGCCCGCTTGGCCGAGCAAGGGCACGATGTCGTGCTGGTGGACATGACCAACGGCGAGCCAACGCCGTTTGGTGATCCGGAAACTCGAGCCGCCGAAGCCAAGGCGGCGGCGGACATTCTCGGCGTGCGTCGGGTGCAGGTTGGTCTGCCCAATCGCTTTGTCGAGCACAGCATCGAGGCTCGCCACGCGGTGGCCGGCATCATTCGCGAGCATCAGGCCGACATGCTCTTCGTGCCGCATCCGGAAGATGCGCATCCGGATCATCGGGCCGTGACCCGAATCGTGGAAGATGCTCGGTTCGACGCCAAACTCACCAAGATCGATCTGCCCGGTGAACCGATCTATCCCCGCTGGCTGTTGCACTACTACTGCACGCATCTGCGGGTGGTGCCACAGCCCAGTTTCCTGTTCGACATCAGCGGGTACGAGCAGCGCAAGCACGATTCGATCGTGGCGTACGAGTCGCAGTTCGTGAAGCCGGAAAAGAACCGGCGCGTGGTGGAGTGGTTGGCCGCGGCGAACACCTTCTACGGTTCACGCATCGGCGCGGCATCTGCCGAGCCGTTCTTTGCCCGTGAGCCCATCGGGTTGGCGTCGTTCGCTGATCTGGCTTGAACAGGTGTCAGACACCAGTTCACGTGCCGGTTGAACCAAAGCCACCTTCGCCACGGCTCGTGGCGTCGAGCTCGTCAACTTCTGCCGCCGTGCAGTGGGTGACCGGGGCGATCACCATCTGGGCGATGCGCATGCCCGGTTCCACGGTGAATGGCTCGCGACCGTGGTTGATGAGGGGCACCTTCACCTCGCCTCGGTAATCCTCATCGATCGTGCCCGGGGCATTGGGCAGGGTGATGCCATGTCTGGTCGCCAGACCGCTGCGTGGGCGCACCTGACCTTCGTGTCCCGCAGGCAGGGCGATGGCGATGCCGATGGAAATCACCTGGATCTCCCCGGGTGCGATGGTGCATGGGTCGTTGATGGCGGCATGAAGATCCATGCCAGCGGCCCCACCGCTTTGATACGAGGGAATCACGGCATCAGGACGAAGGCGTTTGACTGCGAGTTCAGGCACCCAGGCATGCTACAGAAAAGGTGTTTGGCACCCTTTCGATCATGCGCAGGCGTTGGTGGTGCGGCAGAATCCGCTCACCGTGGTGACGATGGGGGTCGGGGCGTTCTGATGCAGCACTCGATCGAGGCTGCGGATCATGTCATTGGTCGATTCGATCGCTTGCTCGAGTGATGAACGACCAGTCACGTGGCGAATTGGATCGGCATTGCCCAGTTTGGCCAACTGTGCATCGAGTGCTTCTTGCTGTTGAAGAAGGTGCTCACGCAAGGCCTGTGCCTGCGCTCGCATCTGCCGAGCCTTTGCCATCATGGTGAACCTCGCCTCCGGTGCGTCCTTGCACCCGAGCGCATGTCGGCATGCCGAGGCCGATATCTGTAGAAACGGCGAGCGGGAGGCATGCGTCAACCAGTGGTCCACGCCAATGTTGCGCTTCGGGCGCGTTATCGGGCATTGGGGTCAGGCCCCCTAGAAAGGCCCGGCGAAAAACACCATCGGCCCCGCGTGAACGGGGCCGGTGGTGGAGAGAGGAGAGGAGAGAGGAGCAAACTTTGGGAGGCGTCTTGAGTGCCGCCTCACATACCACTACGGATCTCCCGCCCCTGTGTTTGCCGGTGCGTTCGATTTGTGGTGAAAAAAGTTGCCTGACCCTGTGTCAGGAGGCTGCAGAGGGTGATTCTGCGTCGGAATCACCTTCACTCGGGGTGCCTGAGCCGAGCCGGCCCAGCGTGGCCGACGCCGCGAAGCCTGCCAGGATCAAGGCCAGCGAGCCACACACTTGCCCGCCCGTGGGCGTGAACGTGGCTTCGGGCCAGTGCCGAGCTTCAATGGTTGCGTTATCCATCTGGGCCTGGGTCACCACCGAGCCGCGAATGACATCACCGGCGACCGGCGGTCGTGGCTGCACGAATGGCCACAGCCCGAAGACAGCGCCAGCCAGCAGGCCCAGCAGCACGCCGTGCGTGCCATGGGGGTGTTCACGCAGCAACCACCGCATCAAATTGCTCACACCGATCACGCCTCCCGCGGCGCCGATGCCCACGGGAATCAATGTCGTGGCCGCAGTGCTCCAAGCGCCAGCCTCGAGTGCTTCGATCGCGCCGAGTACCACCAGATACTGCCCGAGAAGCAACAGCAGGTACGCGCCGCTCAGTCCAGGCAGCACCATGGCAGCGCCGCCAAGCAGGCCGGCGATCAGCAACAGCACCCAGTGCCCTTGGCTGTCGCCTGTGCCCACCGGTAGGAGGGCGAGCACGACCATCGCTGCCAGTCCGACAAGACACCCCACGACCGAGGTCGGTCGCCACGGCTTGGTGAGTGACCACACCAGCGGGATGCCACCAAGCGTGAGGCCGATGAACACGCTGTACATGCCCCACCGGGACGTCTCGACAAGATCGCGCACGATGCCAGCACCAGCCACGATGGCGAGCACGGCGCCAAGGGCAATCACGGTCAGCGTGACCAGTGGCTTGAGTCCCCAACGAAACGCGGTGAGGTCGGCAACGGCTTCGACGAATGCTCGATACACCCCGCTGGCGAGCAGCATGGTGCCGCCACTCACGCCAGGCACCAGATTCGCGAGACCCATCAGGATTCCCCCAAGAAGGCAACGCAAGGCAAACAGGGGTGAGATCAACGGCGACACGGCGCGAGCAGGATACCGTCGAAGGTCGGCATTCGGTCAGCCGCCGATCGCCCGCATCCCTCGGGCGGGTTGGCTGAACTCCTTCGAGCCGATGCCGTGTCCCTTCTGCTTGGTCCACGTGGCGTCTTGCAACAGTGCCTGCACGTCTTCCACCCGGCCCGTGGCCAGCGATGGGCGTACGTCCCATTCGTCCGTGCTGAAGAGGCACGGCCGCACCATGCCTTCGGCGGTGATTCGCAGCCGATTGCATGCGCCGCAAAATGGGTTCGACACCGGGGCGATGAAGCCCACCCGGCCTGGCGCACCGTCGGCGAAGCGAAAGTTCGTGCTGGTCTCGGCTGCATGGGCTGCTGTCTCGGGTTCGAGTGCAAACACCGCATGGATGGCGGCCTTCGTCTGCGCCGCGGTCACGACCGTGCTGCGGTCCCAATGTCGCCCGGAGTCCAGCGGCATGAACTCGATGAACCGCACATCGAGATCACGTGTCCGGGCAAGCGCAGCGAAGTGCACCGCTTCGTCGTCATTCACGCTGGTCTGCAACACCACATTGATCTTGGGGCGGGCGAAGCCGGCGTCCCGTGCCACGTCGATCGACTCGAGCACCGTGGCCACACTGGTGCGTGACCGAGTGATTGCAGCCATACGGTCATCACGCAGCGTGTCGAGGCTGAAGGTGAGCCGATGCAGCCCAGCAGCCTTCCACGCGGCGACGCGTCTGGGATCCAGAGCCCAGCCGTTGGTGGTCATGGCGATATCGTCGAGCGGGCGCCGTCCCGCCGCTTCGATGAAGGCGTCGAGGTCGGGATACAGCGTGGGTTCACCGCCGGTGATGCGCAGTTTGGTCACACCCAATCCGATGGCCGCATCAATGATGTGGAGGTAGTCGTTCAGTCCGAGCAGTTGCTGCCGGGGCAGGAATCGATCGTCGGGCTCCATGCAGTACGTGCATCGGAAATTGCAGCGATCGGTGACGCTCAGTCGCAGATCGCGGATGACTCGCCCATGACTGTCTCGCAATCCCTGCCTTGCGTGCTCGGGAGCCGCTGGAGGGGCCGCAACTGGCATCTGTGGCAGGGGTACCGACGTCATCGCGGAGCCGATGGTACGGTGCTACTCCATTGAGCGGGGATGTGCAGTGGAAGCATCAATGCGAGTCATCATGAGTATTGCCGGGCTGGCGCTTCTGCCGGCAGCGGGATGTCAGCAGCCGCGATTGACCCAAGTCAATGGCGTGCTGCCTGCTGATCATCCGCGGGTCTACGTGGCCGGCCGTACGGCCGAACCCATCGTGATCGACGGCATTCTCGATGAGGCCGCGTGGAAGCAGGCGCCTCGCACCGAGCTGTACATCGACATCGAAGGCCCCGCCATGCCCACGCCGAGTTGGGATACACGCGGCGCCATGGTGTGGGATGACACGTACTTCTACTTCGCGGCCTGGTTGGAAGAACCCGATCTCTGGGGCACCCTTACCAAGCGTGACTCGATCATCTATCACGACAACGACTGGGAGATCTTCATCGACCCCGACGGCGATCAGATCGATTACCTCGAGTTCGAAATCAACGCACTGGGCACTGAATTCGATCTCAAACTCACCCGGGGCTACCGCTGGGGCGGTCAGTACGACATTGAGTGGGACATGGACGGCATGGTGTCCGCCGTGCATCTGGACGGCACGATCAATGATCCATCCGATCGCGATCGTGGGTGGACCATCGAAGTGGCGATTCCGTGGTCGTGCATGAAGCCCCATGCCCAGCACATCTGGTGCCCGCCGCGCAACGACGACATCTGGTTCGTGAACTTCTCTCGTGTGCAGTGGCCATTCGAGATCGTTGACGGCGCCTATGTGAAGCCCGAGGGGGCCAAGGAAAACAACTGGGTGTGGTCGCCGCAGTTTGCCATCGACATGCATCGCCCCGAGTACTGGGGCCAGGTGAAATTCTCCGATACCGCGCCTGGCACCACGGCCTTCACGCCAGATGAGAAGGTGAACGCCCGCACGCAGATGCGCCGCATTCAGGCGGCCGTCGAACAATTCCGGGCCGACCGCGGCGAGTTGCCCGAGTCGATGACCGATCTCGACGGCCTGTGGATCCCCATGAACGATCAGTATCTCGAGGCCCCCGAGTTTGAACGCACCGAAGACAGTTGGGTGGTTCGCTTTCGTCAGACCGGCCCCAACGCGATCCGGTACTGGACGCTCGGCCCAGGTGTGAAGCTGGACAACTACACCATCTGGTGAGGCGTTTTGGTGTGACACGGCAGCACGGTGCGTGGGCAGTCATAGCCTGCGGCCATGGTTGAATTATTGCTGTTATCCGCGTCATTGAGCGTGATCATTCATGTCCCCGGAGATGCCCCAACGCCGCAGGCGGGTGTCGATCTGGCCTGCTCGCAAGCCGGGGGCAGTTGGCATGAAGACATGGCATGTGGTGGAGGCGTGTGCCCTGACGTCTGTGTTGAAGACATCAACAACGACCGCCGCGTGAACATGACCGATGTGCTTCTGGTGATCGAGGCGTGGGGGATGTGTCTCTGATGAACTAGTTCAGTTGGCGAAGTCGTCAAGTGTGCGACCTTCGCCGATCCATCGCACCAACTGCACCATGCGGTTGCACAGCACCTCGGTGGTCGATGCCAGATTGCGAAGGAATACTTCGTGTGCCGGCTCGGGATGGTCCACGAGATCAGTGACAGCCTTCACGTGCATCACCGGCACCCCAAGATCCTGGCACACCGACGCGATGGCGGCCGCTTCCATGTCCTTGGCCAACACGCCTTCTCGAGTGAAGAAGGCCAGTTCGTCATGCGTGACATCGATAGAAGATCCGCTGCTGATGGGGCCGCTGGCGGCACCAAGCAGGCGTGCGACGGCCGCTGCCTCCAGCGGCACGAATCGCCCTTCGCTGTGCTGAGCAAAGCCCTCAAGTGGTACTCGATGGTCGTGGTACAGCACGGCGCTCTGGGCCACGATCACATCACCGATGGCACCGCCGCGGGCTTCGAAGCCGCCGCAGGTGCCCGCGTTCACGAGCAGGTCGGGCTGCACGTGTTCGAGCATCAGCCATGACGTGAGTGCAGCGGCTTCGGTGCCGATGCGATCCACACCGTGTGTCGGATCCGTGCCGTGAATGCAATGCACGACGTCCACGTCGCCCACCATGCCGCGGCGGACGCGGGCAGGCGATGCCGCATGCAGCGGTTCGGGATCACCGAGCGTCAGCGCTTCGGCGATCGGGGTGCCCTCGGCGTCCATGGCAAAGAGCAGTGCAATACGGTTGATGGTGCCTGACGGCGTCATCGGTGTTCAGGACACCGACACGAGAATGTCGTCGCCGTCGACCTTCACCGGGTACGAGGTGAGGTCGTCGCAGGCCGGTGGGTCCACCACGGCACCGGTACGCACATCGAAGCTGGCAAAGTGCAGGGGGCAGACCACAGTGCAGCCTTCCATGTGTCCCTCGCACAAGCTGTAGTCCGCGTGGGTGCACATCTCATCGGTGGCGTGCACGGTGTCGCCGAGATTGAACAGGGCGAGGCGCTTGCCATTCACCAGTACCGGTGTGGGTACGCCCTCGGGGACATCGGCCAGGGCTGCGGCGCGAACGAAGGTGCCGTCACTCATGATTGATCGTCTCGCTTGGGGGAACGACGGCCCACGGTGAGCCCGGTGGTGCGCTTGCGACCCATCGCCGCGGGGTCGAACTTCCCGGTGAAGTCGAGTTCCAACTTGGCGGCTTCACTCATGCGTGAGGGATCCCACGTGGGTTCAAAGACGAGATCGATCGTCACCTCACCGACGCCCTCCACCGTGCGGACCGCGTTCTCCACCATGCCAGGTAGCGTTTCCGCCACGGGGCAATTGGGTGTGGTGAGTGTCATCACCACGTGCACGTCGCCAGTGTCCTTGATGTCGAGTTCGTAGATCAGCCCCAGCTCGTACAGGTCCACCGGGATCTCCGGATCCTGCACGGTCTTGATGGCGGCGATCACCTGGTCACGCTCAATACTCATCCAAACACCTCGATCACTCGTCGTAGAGCGGTTTCGAAGGCATCGAGATCGTCGCTCGTCGTGAAGCATCCGATGGATGCTCGCACCGTGCCGCTGACACCGAGGCGGTGCATGATCGGCTCTGCGCAGTGGTGGCCGGTGCGGACAGCTACGCCATGGCGGTCAAGCAGCATGCCGCAGTCGGCATGGTGCATGCCCTCGACATTGAAGCTCGCTGCACCACTGCGATGCTGCGGTGTGCCTACGAGTTGCACGCGGTCGATGCTCGTCAGTCGTGTGACGAGTTCGTCGGTCATTGCGGCATCGTGTGCAGCGATCGCATCCATGCCGATGGATTCAAGCCATCGCACGGCGGCGCTGGTGCCGATCACACCGCTGATGTTCGGTGTGCCCGCTTCAAATCGCCACGGTGGATCATTCCATGTGGATTCAGCGAACGACACCGTGCGGATCATTTCGCCACCACCTTGCCATGGGGGCATGTCGGCCAGCAGGTCGCCGCGAGCCCAGAGCACGCCGACGCCAGTTGGGCCGTACATCTTGTGTCCGCTGAACGCGATGGCATCAGCGCCCAGTTCGCGAACGTCCACCGGCAGGTGGGGCACGGCCTGGGCAGCATCGATCAGCGTGGTCACGCCGCGAGCTTTGGCGGCGGTGATGAGCGGGTGCAGATCCACCACGGTCCCGATGGCGTTGCTGACCCACGTGAGTGACAGCAGCTTGGTGGTGTCGCCAAGCATGCTGAGCGCCGTGGCGGTGTCGATGTTGCCTTCGTCATCGCAGTCGATCACCTTGAGCACACAGCCAGTGCGTGCGGCAAGCAGTTGCCAGGGTACGATGTTGGCGTGGTGTTCAAGGGCGGTGATGAGCACTTCGTCGCCTGCGCCGAGATTGGCACCGCCCCAACTTGACGCGAACAGGTTGATCGACTCAGTCGTGCCCTTGGTGAACACCACGTCGTGTGGGTTGGCGGCGTTGATGAAGCGAGCGACATCAGCTCGGGCGGCTTCGAACGCGGCCGTGGCCTGTGCTGCCATCTGGTGGGTGGCCCGATGCACGTTGGCGGGGTACTCGCGGTCGAATGCGGCCGCGGCTTCGATCACCGGTGTCGGGCGAGGTGCAGAGGCAGCGGCGTCGAGATAGACCACCTGTTGATCATCGTGTACCTGCACCGACAGCGCGGGCAGGTCGGCCCGGATCGACGCGACGTCGATCGGCGCAGCGGCGGTCATGCGGTGTCCGGCTGCTGCGGAGCGACCACGGTGGGATCGAGCGCGTCGCCGCCGGGCAGCATGTCCATCAGTCGACGGGCAGCTTCAACACGAAGGGCAGCAGGCTCGAGTTCATCAAGGACCTCTGACGCAAAGGCCCACACCAGCAAACTGGCAGTGGTCACTTTGTCGATACCGCGGGCCCGGAGGTAGAAGTCGGCTGCGGGGTCGGGTCGGCCGGTCGTCGAACCGTGCGTGCACTTCACGTCGTCGGCATAGATCTCCAGCTGCGGTCGGCTGTAGGCGCGGGCCGTAGGTGACAACAGCATGTTTCGGCTGGTCTGCACGGCGTCGGTGCCCTGGGCGCCTTCGTCCACATTGATGCGACCGGTGAACGACGCGGTGGCGTTGTCGTCGAGCACATGCTTGAAGATCATGTTGCTGGTGCAGTTCTCCGCAGCATGGCGCACCTTGAGTACGGTTTCCACGTGCCGGCTGTCGCCAGCCACGGCGAGGCCGCGAAGATCCACGTGTGCGGTTTCGCCGCACAGATGCGATTCAAGACGGGTTCGGCACACGGCACCGCCGTAGGGCACGGTGGAGGTGTGTACCACCGCGCCGTTGTCGGCCTTCACCGCAATCGTTCCGCAGCACCAGGTGCCTTCGTCGCCGTCGACAAGGCGGGCGAGTTCCACCCGTGCATTGGGGGCTGCGATGATCTCGGTGATCGGCGTGCACAGCACGGTGCCGCCATCGCTTTCCAGCGTGACCGATTCCACCACGATCAGCGTGCCACCACTGGCCACTTCGATCACGCAGCGGGGTGCCACGAGGACGTCGCCACCGCGCGTTTCATGAATCACGTGCAGCGTGTCGAGCGTGACGCCTTCGCCAACCTTGACATGCAGCGTGGTTTCAGCGGCCGCCATGCACAGCGAGCTGAACTGGTCGTCTTCGGCGGTGATGGTGGTGGGTACGTGCTCCACGGTGACACCCTCGGGCAGGGCATCTGAAGCAGCCTCGTCAAACACGCCCGCGGTGAACACAAGACGCCGGGTGCCGGGCAGATCAAGATTCATCGGTGACTGCACGGCGGTGCCACCATGCAGTGCCCACTCAATGTCCTTGATCGGGCGCAGGTCGAGGTACCGGAACGCTTCGTCACGCCGGTTGGGCCAGCCGCGCTGGGCGAACCGGGCTGCCGCGGCGGTTCGCATGGAATCGCCGGCGGCGGTGTCGTTCAGAGTGTCGATGAAGGTGGTCATCGTCGTCATGTCAGCAGCCACAGGCCGAACCACAGTCGGATTCCACCCAGCCGTAGCCCTTGTCTTCGAGTTCCAGTGCCAGTTCCTTGCCGCCGGTGCGGGCGATGCGTCCGTCCACGAGCACGTGCACCACATCGGGCACGATGTAGTCGAGCAGGCGCTGGTAGTGGGTGATCACCAGGAAGCCGCGTTCCGGGCTGCGGAGGGCGTTCACACCGTTGGCCACCACGCGGAGGGCGTCGATGTCGAGGCCGGAATCGGTTTCATCGAGTACGCACATGACCGGATCGAGCATGGCCATCTGGAACACTTCGGCACGCTTCTTCTCGCCGCCGGAGAAGCCGGCGTTTACGGCCCGGTCGAGCAGGGCGGGATCGAGGTCAACGGTGGGGGCGGTTTCCTTGACCTTCTTCAAGAAGGCCACGGCATCGAGCTCTTCCTTACCACGGTGCTTGAGCACGGCGTTCACGGCTGCACGCAGGAAGTACTTGGTGCTGACACCGGGGATCTCCACCGGATACTGGAAGGCCATGAACACGCCTTCGCGGGCGCGTTCGTCGGGTTCCATCTCCATCAGATCCACGCCGTTGAGCATGATGCTGCCTTCTGTGACTTCATAGGCCTCGTCGCCGGCGAGCACCTTGGCGAGGGTGCTCTTGCCCGACCCGTTGGGGCCCATGATCGAGTGCACGGCGCCAGGTTCAACCGTCAGGTCGATACCGCGGAGGATCTCGGTGCCATCGATGTTGGCATGCAGATTACGAATCTCAAGCAGGGACACGTTGCGTCTCCAAGTGATGTGCCGGCGCTCAGCCGACGCTGTCCTCGAGGCTGACCTCGAGCAGTTTGCGTGCTTCCACCGCGAATTCCATTGGCAGTTCAGCCAGGACTTCACGGCAGAAGCCGTTGACGATCATTGAAACGGCCTCTTCAGCGGAGAGACCGCGTTGGTTCAGGTAGAAGATCTGGTCTTCACCGACTCGCGTGGTGGTGGCTTCGTGTTCCACCACGGCGGATTCGTTTTCCACTTCGATTACGGGGAAGGTGTGGGCGCCGCACTCGCTGCCCATGAGCATCGAGTCGCACTGTGTGAAGTTGCGCACGTTCGTGGCACCGGGTCGCACCTTCACTAGGCCGCGGTAGGTGTTCTGGCCGTGGCCGGCGCTGATGCCCTTGGACACGATGTTGCTGGTGGTGTTCTTGCCGATGTGCACCATCTTGGTGCCCGTGTCGGCCTGCTGGCGCATGTTGGTGAGTGCCACGCTGTAGAACTCGCCGGAGCTGTCGTCACCCTTGAGCACGCACGAGGGGTACTTCCAGGTGATGGCGGAGCCGGTTTCCACCTGCGTCCACGAGATGTGCGAGCGGTCGCCACGGCAAATGCCACGCTTGGTGACGAAGTTGTAGATGCCGCCCACGCCGTTCTCGTCGCCGGGGTACCAGTTCTGGATGGTGGAGTACTTGATGTCGGCGTCGGTCTCGGCGATCAGTTCCACCACTGCGGCGTGCAGTTGGTTTTCGTCACGCTGTGGGGCCGTGCAGCCTTCGAGATAGCTCACCGAGGCGCCGTCGTCGCACACGATCAGGGTGCGTTCAAACTGGCCCGTGTTCATGGCGTTGATGCGGAAGTAGGTGCTCAACTCCATGGGGCAGGTGACGCCCTTGGGCACGTACACGAAGGAGCCATCAGTGAAGACGGCGCTGTTCAACGCGGCGAAGTAGTTGTCCGCGGAGGGGACCACGGTGCCGAGGTACTTCTGCACCAGTTCTGGGTAGTCGTGCACGGCTTCGGAGAACGAGCAGAAGATGACGCCCGCTTCCTTGAGCGTGTCTCGGAATGTGGTCGCCACGGACACGCTGTCGAACACGGCGTCCACAGCCACACCGGCAAGCGCGGCTCGCTCTTCCAGTGGGATACCGAGCTTCTCATAGGTTTCCAGCAACTTGGGGTCGACCTCGTCGAGGCTTTTGGGCCGGTCTTCATCCGACTTGGGGGCCGAGTAGTACGAGATCGCCTGATAGTCCACTGGCCGCCAGTCGCGGTCGGGGAAGTGGGCCCATTCGGGTTCGTCCATCTTCTGCCACTTGGCGAAGGCGTCGAGGCGGAAATCGAGCAGCCATTGGGGCTCGCGCTTGATGGCGCTGATGCGGCGGATGACATCTTCATCCAGCCCCGGGGGAAGCGTTTCCGACTCGATATCGGTGGTGAAGCCCCAGCGGTAGTCGCTGGATGCTGCCCATTCGTCGAGCATGGCATTGGGATCTTCAGGCATGGATCCAAGGGTCCTCAGCTGGCAGGGTCGTTGCCAGATTTGACTCATTCTAGTCTTTCTCCACCTTCTCTCGCCCCTTCTACGCCGGTAGAATGCACTGTTCCTTGAGGGGGCTGCAGGCGCCCCCCGAAAGCCTCAGGCCGGAGCCCTTCCATGTCCGTCACCGTCACCGAAACCGCCGCCCGTGAAGTAGTCCAGATCGTGCGTCAGCAGGATCTCGATCCCACAGCGATCCGCCTGCGGGTGGGTGTCAAGGGTGGTGGCTGCAGCGGCTTTTCGTACCTGCTCGATCTCACCGAGGTCACCAAGGACTCGGATGAAATCTGGAGTTACGACTATCAGGTGCCCCAGGCCGAAGGCGAGGGCGACGAGCCCTTCACGCTGAAGGTGATCTGTGATCCCAAGAGCTACCTGTACCTGAACGGCACCACGATCGACTTCAAGGACGAGATCATGGGTCGCGGGTTCGTGTTCAACAACCCCAACGCCAATAACACGTGTGGCTGTGGCAGCAGTTTCTCCGCCTGACCGTTCGGGGTTCCAAACATCTCTTGTGGTGGGGTGATTGAGTAGGCTGTTCCCCATGGCTTCCCATGAACCACAAACGATGCAAGAGCAGATCCGCGATCTGGGGATCTGCTTCTTCTGTCTCTTCATCGTCGTGCCGATTGTCGGCTTCGTCTTTGTTGCCCTCACCTGGGGCATGACGATTCCCGATCGATCCAAGCCTAACTTCACCTATCCGACGGCCCAGTCGCGGGAGGTAAGCCAGGGGGCGATGCAAACCGGGCCGATAGATGGCCACACGCTGTACATGGCGCACTGTGCGTCGTGTCACGGCGACTCCGGAGATGGCAAGGGCACACGTGTGCTCGACCGACCCGCCCGCTCGTTTTTGGCCGGCGGGTTTTCTTTTGGAGACACCGAAGAGTCGATCACTCGTGTCGTGCGAAGTGGTATTGGCGGAACGCCGATGCCGGGCTTTGCCCGCACACTCACACCGGCGCAGATCAAGGCCGTGGTGGGATACGTGCAATCCATGTTGCCCGAGCGTGTGGTGAGCAACGAGGCGGATTCGATCATGCACGTGCAGGATTCCCCCGTCATTGTGCGCGGCAAGTTGCCGGAGGTCTACGTTGGCCTTGGCCCGATTCCACGCGGTCTGGTGGTGGGCAATCCTGATGGGTTGTCGTTCATGTACCGCACCGATGATGTGCGTTTTCTTGGCACGCGGCAAGGTGCGTTTGTTCGTCGAACCGATTGGGATGGTCGGGGCGGAACGGATTTGGAACTGCGCGGGCGGTTGATTCACCTCGTGCCCGACGTGCCGTGCTTCGAGTTCGGGGGCGAACCGGTACGAGCACAGCTCGTGGCCACGGATGCCGCCCGCCCGCATGGGTCGTTGCACTACCGCGTGGGCGGCGCGGACATCGTGGAGACCGCCGCCGCAACGACCAAGGGAGAGATGGCCGGCTATCGCCGCATGTTGCAGGTGGATGGCGGCAGTGGCGTGCAGCTCCGCATCCCCGCCTGGCGGCAGGACGGTCCTGAACGATTGGGCAGCGTGGGTGCGTGGACCTGGTGGCAGGAACCCGCATTCGATGGTCGCATGCACTTCGTGGGCATTCGCGGGGCGCAGCCACTGGGCGACGGGCGCTTGCAGTTGCCCGCACAAGGCTCAGTGGAGATCGTCGTCTTCCCCGATACCGAACGCAGTGTGGCCGGACAGTCCGGTGTGCCGATGGGCGATGGGGTGTCGTCATGACCATGCTCGCCCTCCTTGTTGCACTGCTTGGTGCGCCTGACGCGCAGGCCGAAGACCGGTACTACACGGTGAGTTCGTATGCCCCGCCGCAGGGTGAGGTGCTCGAGGTGGGCGGGCTTGCCTTTCTGCCTGATGGCACACTGGCGGCAAGTACACGGCGCGGTCGGGTGTGGTTGATCGCCTCGCCCGATGCCGAAGACCCATCCACATGCGACTTCACCATGCACGCCGAAGGCCTGTGGGAAGGCCTTGGTCTCAACACCGTGGGGGAAGACGTGATCGTGCTGCAGCGCACGGAACTGTCTCGCCTTCGCGATCTTGACGGCGACGGTGTGGCCGAGCGCATCGACACGCTAACCGATGACTGGGGCCTCACGGACAACTACCACGAGTTCGCGTTTGGCCTGCCTCGCGATGCGGATGGCAATCTGTACTTCAGTCTGAATCTCGCCTTCATCAACCCCGAGTGGTGGCACGGTCGATCCAATGCACCTTGGCGGGGATGGTTGATGCGGTACACACCCGACGGTGTCGTCGAGCCAGTGGCATCGGGATTTCGTTCGCCCGCCGGAGTGGGGATCGACACCCACGGTCGCCTGCTGGTCACCGACAACCAAGGTGATTGGATGGCGAGTAGCCCGATCTTCGCCGTGGAGCCTGGCGGCTTTCACGGCCATCCAGCATCGTTGCACTGGACCGAGGCCTACGGGCACGGCACCACGCACCCGGAGAACAAGACACCGCCCGGTGAGCCGCGCACGTCGCCGGCGATCTGGATTCCCTACGACTGGTCGCGCAGCACCGGCAATCTTGTGGCCGATACCACGGGCGGCGCGTTCGGGCCGTTTGAAGATCAGTTGTTCGTGGCCGAACTCACCAATGGCATGGTGCTGCGGGCGGAGCTCGAAGACGTTGCCGGTGTCACGCAGGGCGCGATCTGGCCGTTCAAGCGTGACGTCGGTTCGGCGTGTCGAGTGGAGTTCTCTCCAGCAGGCAATCTTGTCGTCGGGCTGACCAATCGTGGCTGGGGTGGCTTGGCTCCCGGACATGGTGTTCGTCGCATCGACTGGACGGGCGAATTGCCGATGGAGATGTTGCACTGTCGCGCCGTCCCGGGCGGGTTCGACATCGAATTCACGCGTCCCGTGCAGGGCACCATTTCCGCATCGCAGATCGAAGCGCGTGACTACGACTATCACTGGTGGTGGGAGTACGGCTCGCCCGAGCAGCGCAAGCGCACGATGCAGGTGGAGTCGGCCACGCTCAGTGACGACGGCAAGCATCTTCAGGTGCGACTCAACGACCTGAAGGCCGGCCGAGTGGTGCGTATGAAGCTCAATGGAGTGACTGCGGCCGATGGGCACGAGTTGCTGCATCCCGAGGTGGCGTACACCTTGAATGTGCTGCCCGGCGAGGGCGCGTTGCACCATCCTGCCAAACCGACCGACCAGCCCAAGGCACGCATCGCCGAGACCGATGCGGGTTGGCTTCGGCTCACGTGGGGCGATCCGTGGGATCGCTTTCGCGGTGAGCGAAACGGTTGGCGTCTGGGCAAGGCCGCATTGGGCAAGGACAACGACACGGCGTTCGCTGATGAGGCTGGGCACGATCTGCTGATGATTGATGCGCCGGGCGGTGACGACCTGGTGATCCCCGGGGCGCTTCGGCAGGGCACGATGTCCTGGAGCATGATGTTGCCCCGCACTGGTCACGGCGCGATGCGGCTACCGGGCGGGCACATGCTGCATGTGCGCGATGCGTCCACGCCCGAACGCACTCGAGGTCATGTCGAGATTCACGATGGCAGCGGCGCCGTAATCGCCCAATCCACGCAGGGGTGGATGGGGCCCGGGCAGTGGCACCGTGTTGAAGTGGACATCGACGGCGAAGGCGTGGAGCAGGTGCGTCTGCAGGACACGGCCATTTTTGATCGCATCGCCATGCCGGTGACGGTGGAGGATCTTCGTGTGTCCGGCGCCCATGCACCTGCGGGTGTCGCAGACATTCGCGTCAAGCCGGTCGTCGCTGAAGCTGAGGGCGAGTCGGTCTTGCGTGAACCTGATCGTGTGCTCGGCGAGGTGGATCTCGAGGTGCACGGCGGCGATCTGTATCTCTCTGGCGGCACCGGTGAGGCGGTGTTCGATGTCGAACTGCCCGCCACGTGCACAATCACGTTGGAGACGCGCTTTCAGCCTGTGAGCAAGGGCTGGATCAGCATCGGCCAGGAGCGCATCGTGTTGGGCGAGGCTCCCGACGATGGTTCGGCCACGGGCAGCATTGCAGGCCGTGACGAGGTTGCCACACGATTGGTAGCCGACAAGTCATGGGCGCAGGTGAAGATCCAACTCGTTCCGCACGTGGCGGCGCGGTATTGCACCGTGTCTGTGGGGGGCGTGCCGGTGGCGGAGGGAATCCTGCAGGCCGACCGCGTGAGTGGACCCATCGCCATCGGGCATCAGGCCGAAACAGGCTGGGTGGCGGTGCGCAATCTGAAGATCAAGTGAGCGGCGTCAGCCGCTGAAGGCGTCAAGGCGCGACTGCGCCATCGCGGCGTTCTTGGCCGCTTGTACGCATTCCAGCAGCACTTCGCGTCGCAGCGCTGCATCGGCATTCAGCCGCTGTGCCAGCGAGTCAAAGGCCCGGGCGTGCTTGTCGATCACCTTGGCCTCTTTCGCCGTGGAGTGCAGCCACCGTGTTGCGGCGTCGACGAGGAACTGCCGATTCATGGCGATTTCCTGATCTTCACCGTGCAGCAGTGTGCCGTCGTTCCGCCGCAGGCAGTGCAGTCGAGAGAGGGGAATACACCGTTGAGTGTTTTCTCGCTTGCCGGCCAGTTCTAGGTGCACCAAAACGCCGGTCATGTCGCCGTCGACCAGGGCGATGCCCACGAGTAGCGCCTGCCGTGCAGCGGGCTTTTGGGCGAAGGTCTCCCAGAACACATCCACACTGCGGTGGGCCTCGTCGGCCCAGGTGCGCCAGATCACGGTGCCAGGCCCTGAGGCGACATCCGTGCCTGGTGTATTGGCGAGGTCGTCCAAGGTGGAATTGGCGAAGAGGCTGTCCATCAGGGGTGAGGCTAGCACAGGTAGGCGGCGTGTGTGATGCCAGTGTTTTCGGACATCCGTTCGCGTGGCTTGTGTTTCGTTCGCTGCAGTACCGATATTGGGATTGCCCCGAGGCGCGATAGCTCGCCCCCGGTAGCATCGAAAGACCATCTGTGGGTGGACCGTGCAGAGGAGCAGGATCAATGAACGTATCACACAAGGCCCTGATGAGCGCAAGTGCGTTGTTGCTGGTTGGCGGGTGTGCAACCACCCCGTGTTGCACCGATGGTCTGGCTCCACGGCGAATGAGCGAGTTCGCGCCCAGTGCGCAAGGGCATGCTGCATTGGCCGCCGACGGTTGTGATCGCATGCTGATGGTGTGGGATTCGCGACGGCAGCAGGGTGGCAAGTACGGGATCCTCGGGCGATTCGTCAATGCCAGTGGCGCACCGGCAAGTCGTGAGTTCACGATCAACACGCATGTCACCGAACATCAGATGCACCCGGCCGTGGCCATGACGGTGGATGGCCAGGCGTGGGTGACATGGCAGAGTTGGGCGCAAGATGGTGACGATTGGAGCGTGGTTGCTCGTCACTTCGATGGTGCCCACTGGGGCGATGAGCTGTCCGTCAACATGCGACGCGATGGCAGCCAGGATCAACCGGTGGTGGCGATGCATCCGGATGGTCGTGCGCTCGTGGTGTGGATCGATACGCAGCAGCATGGCACGGTGATGGGTCGGTTGATGACGCCTGCAGGCCCAGTGGGGACGTCGTTCGTGGTGTCCAATCCAATGCACGATGACAAGACGCCCAGCGTTGCGGTGCAAGGTGGCGAGTTCGTGGTGGTGTGGGGGTCCACACATGATGATGCGCGTCGAGTGGCCGGACGATCAATCGCAATCGATGGCGGCATGACGCCGATCGTCACTCTTGCCAGTGACGCGATCGAGCCGTGTCTAGCAAGCAATGGCGAGTCGATTTCGATGACGTGGTTGCAGCGGGGCGAGCATGGATGGGACGTGGCCGCGATGGACGTGCATGGCGTGCGTCACATGGTGCAGGCGGCGATGCCGGGCCGTTGGCTCACTGGCCCTGCCATTGCGCTCTCGGACACCAATGACATGACGGTAGCCTGGACGATCGACAAGCCAGTACACGAGGTGCATCACCGCACGATGCGTGCGCAGGGTGGGTGGGGCGACTCCGCGGTGCTGTTGGCCAAGGCGCATTTGGAACCCCTACGCGGCACACAGCGACTGCACATTGCCGGCAATGGTGCGCTGCACGCCGCGGCCAGTGGCGCAGCAGGCGGTGACAAGAAGGCCACGGCGTTGATCTCCACCGGGTCGTCTGGATCCGCATGTTGGCCCGTCATGGATCTGCCGGCACCTGATCTGACCTATGCGCGGGTTGCGTCGGCCACACCGATTCCGCCGGTGTGGGACCCCAACTTCGTGCCCCAGCCGCGCAGTCGCGAGGCTCGTCCGCAGCGGGGCGACCACGGCTTTGAAGGCATAACGAACACCGGCTGGAATCCGCCCGATCCGGATCTGGCGGCGGGGCCAAACCACGTGGTCGAAGTGACCAATGGTGGCATCGCCGCATTCACGCACGCCGGGCAGCTGCTGTGGCAGGAGGACATTGAGAACCCCACAGGATTCTGGGGCGAGGTGGGTGCCACGTACTTCGTGTTTGATCCCGAAGCGCTCTATGACGAGCGGTCAGGCCGGTTCTTCGTGATGGCCAACGAGCGCAGCGACGATGGTGGTTCGTACTTTCTGCTTGGAGTGTCGTCGACTTCCGATCCAACCGATCCGTGGCACAAGTATCGGCTGAACATGAGCCACATTGATGACGACATCGATTCGCCCAACATGGCGGTGGATGAAGACACGGTCTATCTGTCGTGTGACATGTTCGGGCCGGACAAGTATCCGATCCTCATGGTGCCCAAGGCGCAGGTGCTTGCTGGCGATCCGGTATCCGGTGCCACGGAGATCATGCTCTCGGGCAGCGGCAATCAATCGTTGGGTCTCGCCCGCAGTACCGATGACGATCCTGATGTGCCGCAGTTCATGCTGCAGTCATCAGAGGGCACGAACAATGGGGTCGACTTCGACGAAATCCGCCTGCACGCGATCATTGATCCACTCGGTGATCCGTATCGCGAAACATACGACTTGCCGGTGCCCACGTACGAGTACCCCTCGCAGGTGCCGCAAGATGGATCGAGCAGTCAGTTCTATCTGTTCGAGCCACGGTTCTGGTCGTGTGTGTATCGCAACGGTCGCATTTGGGCCGTGCATCACGTGAACTCCGATCGTGCCCGTGTGCGGTGGTACGACATCGACATGCGTGGTTGGCCGACGTCCGGCCAGACACCCACGCTGGCCAGTTCGGGCGAGATTGACATGGGCGCGGGCATCTACACGTTCTTCCCCGCCATCGCGGTGGATGCTGATGACAACGTGGCCATCGTGTTCGCGCGTTCGGCGGATGATGAGTATCCGTCCATGTGGCGCACGGTGCGTGCCGCGGGTGATGCTGCGGGCACGTTCCAGCCGCCGCAGTTGGTGAAGGCTTCTGTCACCGGGCACAGTGGTGGTCGGTGGGGCGATTACGCCGGAGCGAGCCCTGATCCGGCCAACGGCGCCATCTGGTTGGCGCATGAGTGGCGTGCTGCTGGTGGATGGAGCACATGGATTGATCGAGCGCAGGTTGTCGCCAATGCACCTGTGCATGTGCCAGGTGATTACGCCACGATTCAAGCGGCCATCGACGACGTGCCCAATGGGTTCACGATCATCGTGGCGCCGGGCACCTACACCGAGCAGTTGGAGCTTTCCGGTCGGTCATTGGTGCTCATGGGCAGTGGCCCAGCCGACACCGTGCTCGATGCAGCCAACGGCGGCCTGGCGATCAGTCTGGAGGAGACCACCACGGGCATGGTGATCGAGGGATTCACGATTACCAGAGGCTCGGGGGCTTTGGGCGGCAATGTGTTGGCGCATGGTTCGCAGGCCGTGATTCGCGATTGCCACATCACGCACGGCGCGGGGACGTACGGCGGGGGCATCATGAGTGTGCAGTCGCCGGCGTTGGTCGTGCAGGATTGCCTCTTCTGCAGCAATACGCCGGATCACATCTTCGGGCAGTGGACTGA
>JAKVBV010000023.1 GCA_022446965.1 Phycisphaerales bacterium | reverse complement strand
CTCGCCCTGGCGGCAACACAAGCCGCCGGTGTGGACCGTGCCGATGCGAGCGCCGCGCTGGCCACCTTTGCGGGCCTGCCCCACCGACTGCAACCACTCGATGGGTGGACCACTGATCGATTCTGGAACGACGCCAAGTCATCAACACCGGCGGCCACCATGTTGGCGCTCGATGCCTTCGCTGATCGACTGTCACACGTGCATCTCATTGTCGGGGGCTACGACAAGGGTGTGTCGCTGGACGACATCGCCGCGCGGAGTGCACACCTTGGCGGGCTGTACTGCATCGGTGCCACGGGGGAGACGATCGCGGCCAGCGCGGGCGACCACGCCACCATCTGCGGCACGCTCGATGTCGCCGTGGCACGGGCGCTCGAACGCATGAACGACACCGACCTGCTGGTGCTGAGCCCGGGATGTGCCTCATGGGACCAGTACACCGACTTTCGCCAGCGCGGCGCCCACTTTGAATCGCTGGTGCGGTCGCTGTCACCGCCCGATGCGGATCAGGCCATGGCGCCCACGAGCGAGGCCAGATCGTCTGCACCCTGATCACGCACCCATCGCTGCAGGCCCGCATCGATCTTCTTCGCTCGCTTGGGATCGGCGAACAACGCCGTGCCGATTCCAACGGCTGAAGCGCCGGCGAGCACCATTTCAGCGGCATCTTCCCAATTGAAGACACCCCCGAGGCCGAGAATCGGCACGCCCGCCCGCTGCGCCACGCGCGTGTACACGTCGCGAATCATGCGCACCACCATGGGATGAATGCCCGGGCCGCTGACACCGCCAGGGCCGTTGCCCAATCGCGGCCGCCGCGTGTACGGATCGATCGCCAATCCGGGCACGGTGTTGGTGAGGGTGAGCACGTCCGCCCCGCCGTCGATCGCGGCCTGCGCTGCTGGCGATGCTGGCTGGAAATCCAGCGGCAGTTTGACCAGCACCGGCACCGATCCCACGGCCGCCTTCACGGCGGCAACGAGCGTCTGCAGTTGCGCCGGGTTGTCCGAGAACAGCCGTCCGTCGCCGGTATTGGGACACGACACGTTGCACTCGACCGCGTCGAGGCCCGAGCTGGCCAGCGCCTCGGCGACGAAGAGGTAGTCCTCCACCGATTCACCAGCCACTGAACCAATCACTGCACATGGCAGACCATCAAGTTTGGCTCGATGCTCGCGGAGGAACCCATCCACGCCGGGATTGGCCAGCCCGACGGCGTTCATCATGCCCGTGGGCAGTTCTGCCACGCGCATCGCCGGATTGCCTGTTCGTGGAGCCCGTGTGATCGACTTGGTCGTGACCGCACCGAGGCATCGCAGGTCCAGCACCTCACCGAGCTCCCAGCCGGTGCCGGCGGTTCCGGCGGCGGCGACCACGGGGCGGTCAAGTTCAAGGGGGCCGAGCATGGTCGACATGATACGTCGCCCGATAGAATGCTCGGATGTCCACAGACGAACGCATCGCTCGCTTTGAGAACATGGCCACCGCCGATCCCGACAACGAGATGGCGCACTTCAGTCTCGGGTCGGCCTATCTCCAGGCCGGCCGCGCTGCCGAGGCGGCCGAATCATTCCAACGCTGCACCGAACTCAACCGAGAGATGAGCAAGGCATGGCAGCTGTGTGGCGAAGCCATGATGCAGGCCGGCTGGGAAGACAAGGCCGCCGCCGTGCTCGAAGAAGGATGGTCGATCGCCGCAGCTCGTGGCGACCGCCTGCCCCAGGACGCGATGGCCGATCTGCTGCAGAATCTCGGCCGTCCCCTGCCTGAGCTCGACGCTGAAACCAAGGCCAAGGCCGAAGCTGCCGCCTCCAGTGGTGACTTCATCTGTCAACGCACCGGCCGCGCTGGTTCACAACTTGAAGGGCCGCCCTTCAAAGGGCCCGAGGGTGAGTGGATCGCCGAGCACATCAGCCGCGAGACATGGGACGAATGGATCGGCCAAGGCACCAAGGTCATCAACGAACTGCGTCTTGATCTGTCTCGCGACGAAGACAGCGAGACCTACGATCAGCACATGCGTGAATACCTGGGCATTCCCGAGTCGCTCGCGTCCTGACGTGGCCGCGGTGGCTACTGCCGTTTCACCCAGATCCACCACTCGGCGATCAACGTGAGCACCGCGCCGATCACGGCGAACGGCCACAGCGGCACGCCGCGATCAGATGCCCGGCGCGCCTCGAGCAGCGGATCGTCGATCGTGAATGCACCGCGTCGGGTGTCTCCTTCAACAGCGACCGGCATGTTGACCACCGCTTCACGCACGCCCTGTGCATCTGGCGATGCCCAGTGAAAGGCGTAGACCCCAGCCTGCGGCGCCGGTCCCCAGATCGCCCGCGATGGATCGGCGGGCGAGAAGGTGTCGATCGTGTCACCGTTGAACTGCACATCCACTGACGTGGTCTGCGCGGGCAGCGCCAATTCGATGCGGTCCCCGGCCACATGCCCACCTGCCTCATCATCAATGCCGACCAGCCATGCGGTGGCATCCACCAGGAATGTGATGAAGTCTTCTCGCTGCGGCCATGTGCTGCGCGAAGGCTCGAAGCCGACATGAATGCGAGGCACACCCTGTTCTCGCCAGGCCACGATGAGCGGCCCTTCTCGTGATGACGCCAGCACACGCACGCCCGGGTCCACCTGCACCACATGTGCACCAGCGGCACGAATGCCCGTCAACCGACTGCCACGCGACACCGCATGGCGGTGCGACGACGTCGCGATGCTCGTGTCGGGCACCGTGGCGGCTGGCTTCACCATGGCCGACACCGGGGGTGCGCCGAAGGACAGACTTGGAACGGCCGGCAAGGCCGCCGTCGTATCGCTGACCGCCACGACCAGATCAGGCGACTCATCGCCAGCAGCGTGCAGCCCCAACGCAGCCAATGCTCGGCGCAGCAGTGGTGCTGACTTGCCCATCTGCGCCACGCGTGCGCCACCGGATTCAGGCACGATGCATCGGGCAATGTCATCCTCGGCGAGCGCATCACCGGGCACCAGTTCGGCGGTCAATGCTGTCCGGCCCGCACTGCGCACGGCGGGGAACATCACGTCCACCCGCCCGGGGCCGTCTTCTGTTGCCGCCGGCAAATCGATCGCCCGCACCGAAGACGGCTCCCCGTTGATCACCAGACGAATCTTCACCGAGGCCGCCTGGGCAGCCCAGTGCATGACCGACACCCACGGCGTGAGCTTGGCTGGATCTGCCGGGTCACGGGTGCCGCCAATGCGGGCGATGGCGGCGTTGGGCGTGTCTTCTGCACCGACATGTTGCAACACCAGCGGCGCATCGAGGCCATCGAGCGCATCAACCAGATCGGCCAGGCCACCGTCGCTGAACACCTCCAGGTGGGTGGTGCCTTCAGCAGGCGCTTCACCAGCATCAGGGTCGGGCACGGCCGCCCAGGCATGGGCCAAATCGAGCGCCGGCGTCAACGTGGCTGGCTCGTCCGTCACGTCGATCGACTCGAGCGCCTGCAGCAACACGGCCCGTGACGACGTGAACGGCTGCACGATCTGCGGCCGTGCACCCAGTGTGACGAGCATGGTCTGCCCACCACCGTGATCCATCAAGCCACCGGGGTGCAGTCGATCGATCGCCCCGCGCACGGCTTCGCGAGCTGCGTCAAACCGACGTCGCCCCTGCGATGCATCACGGGTGTGCATCGAGGCCGACGTGTCGATCATGAGCACGGTTCGCCCGCCGCTGTGCAATGACGCCACCACTCGAGGACGAGCGGCCGCCAGCAACAACAGTCCGAGGGCGATCAGCTGCAGCAGAAGGAGAATCGACCACCGCAAACGCTGAAACGGCACCTGAGCCCGGAGATCTTCGCGGGCGTCAGACCACAACCACTGGGCAGGCACTCGAATGCGGGCACGGCGCAGTCGCAGAATCCACAGCACCAGCAGCGCAGGCACCAACGCCAGCAGCAGTCCCAGAGCAAGCCACGGTGCGATCAGTGTCATCGCAGCACACCCCCCTGCCGCAACCGTGATCGGAGCAGGTCTTCAAGCGGCTCATCGGTGCGCACCAACAGCGGCCGCACACCACATCGATGCGCCGCTGCATCGATCATCTCGACATGGGCATTCAATCGGGCGCGATACTCCGCTTCGATCGACGCCGTCATGCTGACCGCTGGTCCCTCACCGGTTTCGGCATCCACCAATCGATGGTCACCTGACAACCCCGTGGCCAATGGTTGCAACTCCTGCGGTGACAGCACCTGCAAGAGATGAACGTCGTGCCCACGAGATGCCAACGTGCTCATGGCCGCCGGCATGGCGTCACTAGGCACCAAGGCATCGGTGAGCACGATGATCTTGGCCCGACCGCGGACGGCCCCGGACAGCGCCTTGAGATCCATCGCCAGATCACCGCGGCCATCTGCGGACAGATCGATGAGCCACTTGCCAAGCTGCCCTGCACCACCGCGACCACGCAGTGTCTGTGACACGGCGCCCTCGGCGCCCAGCGCGTGCGCCTGCACACGATGACCCGCGCCCAAGGCCGTCACGCCAAGCGCAAAGGCGATCTTCGATGCCGTGGTGTGCTTGCAGGGCGTGCCAAATCGCATGGATGCGGAGTCATCCACGGCCAGCACCGTGAGCAGATCTTCTTCATCTTGGAACAACTTGATGACGAGGGCATCGAGCCGTGCGTAGACATTCCAGTCGATCCGGCGAAGATCATCCCCTGCGGTATAGGGACGAAAGTCCGCGAACTCCACACTCGTACCCCGCCGCGTGCTGCGGCGCTCACCATGTCGCGGGCTTGCCAGCAGCTTGCGCGATTCGATGTCCAGACCGACCAGCGCTGCAGCGACCGCAGGATCGAGCAACGCATCGACCGATGCCGGGCGCGGAGGTGATTCGCCCCACCGACTCATGCCTGGTCCTCCACCACCGGTACAGGCACGGCGTCAAGCAACTGGCGCACCACCTCGCGATGATCGATCCCCCGGGCGATCGCCGAGGGCGACAAGGCCAACCGATGACACAGACACACCGCCGCGACCTGCTTGATGTGGCGTCGCCCGATGGCCGGACGACCTTCGGACAGCGCCGCCACACGAGCGAGTGCGAGCATCGCCTGTCCGGCACGAGGCCCGGCGCCTGCGTCGAGCCAGGGCATGATCGCATCACACGGCGCGGGCCCCGATGGATCGGTGGCCACCACCAGATTGGCCACCCACCGATGCAGATGCGAACTCACCCACACATGCCGAACCAGCGATGCGGCCGCCGTGAGGAAATCCGGCGCCAACCGGCACCGCACCTCGACGGAAGGGCCACCGGTGGTGCGATCGACCACCGTGGCGAGTTCGTCGGCCGATGGATGACGCACCTGCAGCATGACCATGAATCGATCCTGCTGGGCTTCAGGCAACCGGTACGTGCCTTCATCACCTTCGGGATTGCGCGTCGCCAGCACCGTGAATGCATCGGGCAGCGGATGTGTGGTATCGCCCACCGTCACGGTGCGCTCCTGCATCGCCTCGAGCAGCGCCGATTGCGTGCGCGGCACGGCACGATTGATCTCGTCCACCAACAGCATGTGCGCAAACACCGGCCCGGGACGGAACTCAAAGCGCCGACCGCCTGCCGCGTCGTCCACCAACACCGTCGTGCCCGTGACATCGGCGGGCATGAGATCCGGCGTGCACTGCACACGATTGAAGGACAGTCCGGTGGCCTGTGCGATGGTGCGGGCAAGGAGCGTCTTGCCCAGACCGGGCGGGCCTTCAAGCAGCACGTGCCCCCGGGCAAGCACCGCCGCCAACACGCCGGCAACAAGTTCGTCCTGCCCCACGATCACACGCGCTGTCTCATCACGCAGTGCATCAAGGCCGGCCTTGAATGTCGCGGCAGCCTCGATGAAGGCCTCCGGCGACGCAGGTGCACCATCGGGCGCCGAAATCAGGGCCGGCGCGGTCACAGGTCTTCCTCTTCACCACGGCCGCGGCGACGCGCTTCACGCAGTCGAGCCATCGCATCGTCGTCGGTGTCGTCGTCGGACGCATCCTCCGGCGGTGTGATTGGTGCGGGTGTAGCATCCTGCACGGGCGCACTCGCTGGTGCTGCGCGACGCTTGGGTGCCGACGTGGACGGCGTCTTCTGCACCATGGGCCCGGCCTGTGCTTCACGCGAGAGGACCAGTCGCCGCACGGCGACGTCGATGGGAAGCAGGATGGCTGCTGCGATCACCAACCAGGGCCAGATCGGCCCGGGCGCAGACATGGCAGTGAGCCCATCGCGGGAGAACAAGGCCGCCATTGCAGGATCGTCATCAAGTCGGTGCACTCGACCGCCGGTGGCTTCAGCAAGACGTTCCATGGCGCGCACATCCGCGGCAACGGCACGATCTTCATCAGGCCAGGCCATCGCCGATGCAGCACTCACCGTGGTCGGCGCCTCACCGTGAGTATCATCCACGGCAGCGATGACCAACCACTCACCAGGCTGATCCATCACGTAGCGACCGGTTGCCCGGCCAGGCCCGGCGGCATGCAGTTCAACGTGTCGCATCGAGCCGTCGGGTGCCAACACTGCGGCGCGAGCAGCGGGCAGACGGCCGCCGGCTTCTTCCGTGGTCGCTTCGAGCGTAACATCCACCTTGCCCCCGTCCCCGGTACGCGATTGCAGCACCCACGTGCCGTCGTCCGGATTGGGGCGCAGCCACCGCACCAGATCCGCCCAGAAGCGGGCGCGGTCAGGCCACTGTGTCCACTGCGGCGTCCATTGATCACCGGGGGCCACGGTGACCACCGCAGCACGGCCGGACCCCCGCTGCCACCAGGCCACGAGCGGATCGGCCGAGTTCGCCTGCTGCAGGGCCCACGGCACCGATGCCACTCCCTCGCGAGGTGCGGTCAACACATATCGGTGCACCGTCGGGGGCACGGTGCAGTCGGCCACGGGGCCTGCGGCTGTTCCGGTCTGCACGACGTCGAACGTGCCCTGTTGCACCATCGATCGCGATGCCAGTTGCGACGCTTCGATGATGATCTGCGGCAGGTCTTCGGCGTTCTCCAACCGATGAAACTCACCACCGGTCACCATCGCGAGGTTTTCCATTCGCTTGCGATCGGCTGCTCGACCATGCCCGCCCACCTGCACGGTGGTCACGGCGATTCCCAGATCGGCCATGCCATTGAGTACCTCCAGTGGCGGAGGCTGCGGATCGCCGTCAGAAATCACGACCACGTGTCGTTGCCCGGCATCCACATCACGCAGCGCCTCGAAGGCGGCGCGGAACGACGGGGTGAAATCGGGCATGTCGCCGTACTGCAAACTGGCGGCCGCCCGCAGGGCCGCCGTGCGATCACCTGCTTCCTGCAGCGGCAACGCCCAGGACACACCTCCATCACGCCAGCCGTACTCCACGATGCCGATGAGATCCTGCGCCGTGAGCGCTTCGATCGCCAGCTCGCACACGCGGCGTCCCCAGTAGTTGCCTCGCTCCATCTCACACGAATGCATGATGAGCACGAGCGCACCACGTTGAATCTGGCGCTCCACTGGAGGATCGAGAAGGACGGGCAGCACCGATTCAAGTTCGGATCCAATCCAACCGCCGGCGCCCAGCGACCGTGTGCCGCCGGTCATCAACAGCCCGCCTCCGCTGTGATTCACCCAATTGGCCAGCGCGAGATCCACATTGGGCGGCAGTGCCCAGCGTGGCACGTCCACCAGCACGAGCGCATCGATCGTAGCCAGCGCCGCCGTGCCGGTGCTCAAGGCCGCGGTGGACGCTGTTCGCACGGTCACGCCCTCGCCCGCGAGCATGTCGGCGAGCACGTTCATGTCGGACTGGCGCTCGCCCACTAGGAGCACTTCGCCAACGGCCGCGGGCAGCACGACAGCGATTCCGGAGTCGTTGTCCACGGCATCACCGGTGCGCACGTCGGGCACCCAGGTGGCATCCAGCCGGGTCATGGTGCCATCGGCCTGCACGTGCATGGGAATCACGTTCATGCCCGCGGCGAGCTGGACCGGAATCCCCTCTCCACTGGCGGTGCCCTGATGCAACTGCACCGGAACACCATTGCGGCGCACCATCAGCCGACCGGTGGCTGCCGTGGGTGCATGCAACACCACGCCTGCTTCGATGGTCGACCCTGCCCGGGCATGCGAGGGCGCTTGAATGCGCTCCACCCGCACATCTCGGTCGCGATCGACCGGCAACACCAGCACGTCCACCGGCATGTCCTTGCGGGCCAGGGCCGACAGTGGCCCGGTCGTGGACAGCCCATCCGACACCAACAACAGTCGATTGCGTGTGTCCTGCGGCACCATGGCGCGGGCCAGTTCAACCGCGCTGCGCAGATCTGTCGCATCACGCGGACCGGGCGCCGTGCGCAGCGAGACCTCGGACAACGGCGACGGCATTGCACCGGGCATCGCTTGTCTGGCCACATGCACCAGCGCCAACCGATCCGTGTCGGTTCTTGGTTCGGCCACCGCCGCTTCGTTGATCCAGGTGACCGCCTGCTCGAGGCTCGGCTCGGACACCGATCGACTGCGATCGAGAATCACGGCCACGGTGACGTCGTCGCTGCCCCGCGACACCAGAGGCTGGGCCAAGGCCAGGGACAACATTCCGATCAACAGGCTGCGGACTGCGAAGGAGGCCCACGCTCGCCCCGGACCGATGCGTGATTGCACGCGCCACGCCGACCAGGCCAGCACCGGCACGACCACGGCGGCGATCACCAACGCGATGGGGTATTGCACCATCACCACGCCACCGCCTGCAGTGCGATGCGCAACACTCGATCATGACCAGCATCCACGAGGTAGAGCACGCCGGCATCTTCGTCGATCGTCACCGACCATGGTGTCCGAAGCTGGCCGGGATTGTCACCCCACCCGCCCCATCGCCTGCTGCGAGCGCCATCGGGCGACATCCGCCGCAACACGTTGCCGCCGTACTCGGACACCAACAGATCACCATCGGGGAGGATGTCCAGCCCGTAGGGATATCGCATGTCGGGCGGTGCCAACACGGCTGTGACCTCGCCTGTCTCCGGATCAACCCGTTGCAGGCGGTGATTGCAGGCGTCGGCCACCCACACCTGACCATGGGCATCGAGGGCTAGGGCCTGCGGACGCCTGAACTGCCCGACGCCATCACCGGCCGACCCGATGACACCGTGCAGGGCGCCATCGGCACCGAGCAGCGCAAGGTGATCATCGCCGCCGTACACGCTGACCAACACACGACCATCGGGCAGAGGCTGCACGTCACTGGGCGTGCCCAAGTCATGTGGTTCGCCTGCAGCCGCTCCGGGACCGGCAAACACCTCGATGTCACCACCGTGCTCGATGCGCAGCACGCGACCTGAATGCGTGTCGGCCACCCACGCCGTCGTGTGTTCGTCCAGATGCACGCCCGTGGGGAATCCTCGACCTTCCAGCGGCAGGTCGACGGCGCACACACCACCATCTTCAAAGTGCTGCAGTCGACCAGTGCGATCGATCACCACCAGCACGCCGTCATGCACCGCCGCTGCGCGTGGCGTGACGAACCGACCCGTGCGGGTACCGGGCCCGCCGATGACCGCATCGATCGTGAGTGGTTGCACCGTGCTCGAGTCCGATTGGTCGGCGCAGCCGAACATGATCACCAGCAGGCACAGCGGTGCGACGGTACGACGGTGTCGCATGATGCCGATCACGACGGCCACAGCGGCGGCGGCGATCAACAGCCCCCACAAGGCAAGCACGACAGATTCCGGTCGTTGATAGTGCATCGCATCGACCAGCCGCGACACCAGGGGTGGGCCGGCCGCTGGCGGCGCCAACATCGATTCGATCGCGGGCATGAACACACTCAATACACCACCGACGGCGCCGGCCGCCACCATCGCCATGCCCATGGCGTGATCCGGACGCCACCATCTCGTGCCCACCATGGCCAGCGCATCTTCTCGTTCGATCGGTGTGGCCATCACCATGCCCCGAGCAATGAGCCATGCCACGGCCGTGCCTTGGACGAGCGATGCCGCGATGAGCCCTATGCCCCACCGCGCGAACTCCGGTGGCAGCCACTGCTGCAGGGCGCTCCATCCGGCGGCCACGAAGGACGAGGGCAGGAGCGCCGCCACCAACCACACGAGTACCACGCCGTGCACCCACCGCACACGTCCACGACGAAGCTGTCGGCACACCGACACCATGGGCATGGTGCACATGGCCACCAGCATGCCGATACCGATCCCACGCAGCACAACGTGCACGATGGCGCCGGCCATGCCGTCGGTGGGCGCGCCCACCTGCGGGGTGATCCAGATCAGTCCGATCAGTGGCGCTGTCACCGAGGCCATCACCAACACGATTGCGGGCCACACCGGTGTCGTCCGTTTGTGGTCCCCTTGCGGCGGTACTTGACCCAGGCACATCCATGCTGCCACGGCGCCGGCGATCGCTGGTCCACTAAGCACCAGCAAGGGGCCGATCAATCCGGCAAATGACGCGCCCAGTGCAGCTCGAGCCCGCACTTCAGTGGCGGCCGTCACGACCCCGGCCAGATCGAATGCGGTCGTCGCCAACACGCTCAAGGCGGCCAGTAGCGCCACGCTCGCCAACCACATGGGCCATTCACGCCCGGCACACATGGACAACCGCCGCAACAGTCCGGCACCCAGTTGCCGCGCGGCGTCGTCGCTGTCGAGCGCCGCGGTGCGCACGCTGCCTCGCAGGACCAGTGCCGCCACGGGCCAGTGCGTGGACACCAACACCGCCCACAACAGCAGCGCCGTCACCCATCGACCGGAGTCCACCGGCTGCATGGCGTACCACACGTAGAACACCGCCGACGCAGGCAACATGGCGGCGATCACGGCGCCCGTGAGGGCTGATGTGCGTTGCGTCAATGCTGGTGCTGCCAACCGGCCCAGGACCGTTGCAACCACAGCCACGAGGACTGCCCACCCCACTGTCGGCATGATCAATGCCGAGGCACCGTGCAGTGCGGTGTCTTGTGCACCTTGTCCGGGATGCACCAGCAGTGCGGCCCACGGGCATACCACCAGGAGCACCACGCCACAACACACCAGCACTGGCGCGACCATCAGCTGTCGTCACTCTGGCGTCGCAATGCTGCGAGCACCGCGGCGAGTGCCTCATTGTGCCCAGCGGCCGCTGCACCATGATCCACGAGCAGGATGTCATCGACGACCAGCTCTGGAAACTGCGTCTGCACCGATTGCTGCACCGGCATGTTGCGCGATGCGGATGCAGCCAACATCTCCGCGGCGATGTCGGACAGCAACCAGTCCACCAATACTCGTGCCGTGTCAGGAGACGGGCAACCGCGCAGCACACCTACGGTGTTCGGGGTCACCATGACACCACCGGCCTCATGCACTGGCAGCACCATGTCCACTCGGCGGCCACGGTCCTGCGCCGCGATGACGTCGTCGTAATCGGTGAGCCCGAGCAGGGCATCGCCCCGGATGACCGCATCCACCGTGGCAGCATTGCCCCCGGCCAGCACCTGCATTCGAGCATGTCCCATGGCATCGAGCAGTGCCAGCCAGCTTGCGGGGACATGCGTGGCGGCGATGGCGGACAGGTGACCACCTGTCGTGCCGAACCGAGGGTCAGCGATCGCCACCTGCCCAATGAACCGAGGCGCGAAGACATCCGCCATGGCGATGGGCACATCGGCGCGATCCATCACCTCCGGGTCGAACGCGATCACCCGCGGGCGTGGAGAAAATCCGTGCCAGCGGTGGTCGGCATCGCGCCATTGGGCTGGCCAAGTTGTCGTTCGATCGGTGCGGGTGGGTTCGAGCAGACCTTCGTCGGCCAGCAACGCCATGTGTGTGGCCTCGGACGACCAGAACACGTCGGCCACCGGCCGGACACGTTCGCGGCGAATACGGTTGGCGAGTCCCGTGGACTTGAACGCTTCAGTGTCCCCCACCATGCGAACGCTGATGCCGGTGTCGCGCGTGAAGGCGTCGAGCATCGTGCGAGCGAGTGCTTCATCCGCCGACACATACACGGTGACATGTGGCACGTGAGCCTCGTCTTGAGGCGCACACCCGATACTCGACATCACTACTGCCGCGCCCAGGGCGCAGCAGCGTGCGGCAGTCATTCGTCGTCCTCGGCCGTCTTGGCAGCGTCGGTTGATGCCGCCTGATCCATGAGGAAAAAGCGGCGCACCGCATCCTGATACCGATTGGGCAGCCGCCGCAGATCTTCTGGTGAAGGCGGTCCACGATCGGGCACGTCACTGCGACCCACGCCAACGGGCGCGATCGGTGCGACCGGCGTGGCCTCGCCTTGGCCCGGCGCCGACTCGACATCGGTGATTGCAGCAGACGAATCGGTCGCCCCCTGCGGCATGCCCACCGTGCCCGCATCGACCGGCACGGCACTGTCTTCACCAACCTGCCCGCCCCATTGGGTGCGATCCCCTGGGCCGCCCGGTGCCCCGTTGCTGCCATTGCACGCGGCCGCGGCCGACGCACATTGTGCCTTGCCATCCCCGGCACACTTGCCTGCCTTCTGGCCCTCGCTGAGCCTGTCACAGGCGCCGCCGGGCTGATCACACGAGCCCTTCTGGCAATCGCGCAGATCCTTGGCCAGTTCTTCCAATGCCTGCTTGGCACTCTTGGCCCCGGCTGCGTCGCTCGGTGATGCCGAATCACGTTCGGCCATCGCAGCACGCACTGCGGCCATGTCGATCTCGCGAGCAAGCCGATCAAGCGCGGCCTGGCGTGATGCTGAAGGCGCCTGGGTGGAAGTTTGATCTGCCAGCGACTGCAGTGCCTCACCGGCCGTCTCAAAGTCACCTCGAGCCAATGCGTCACGCAACGCAGCGACATCTGGATCACTCAAATCCGACGGCTCAAGCCCGCGCAGTGCATCGGTTGCATGTGCTGCGGCAAGCGCCGACTCACTCGACTCCACAGCATCGAGCGCATCAAGCAGATCCGTGATTCGCTGCAGCGCTTCCATCTCCACTTCGTCTGCATTCTGAAGTTCTGGCAGCGGCGTCTGGAGCGCCTCCAGCGCCTCGGCCACGGCGGGATCGTCGATCTGCATGGGATCGATCGACTGGGCCAACACATCCAGCTGGGCCTGCGCCGCCACACGGCTCGACGCCGCGGCGGCCTGCGCCGCTGGCGGGCCGGCCACCAGCACGGCGAACATCAGACACAGTGCCGCCCACGGTGCACTTCGATGCCACCGCAGCGGAAGTGCTCGCCGTACGTGGCCGCGTGAGAGTCTGGTCTGTGCCAGCTGCTCCGCTTGAGCGGTTGCAAGCTTCGCGGCGGGATCGTCTCGTCCGTGCGACGTCAATGCCGTGGCCAGGCGGTCGTCCAGATCGAGTCCTTCATCCAATGCGCGGGCGGCGTCCGCCATCGTGGTGCGCGACTGTCGCGCCGTCATGATGGACAGTGCCCCAAGGCCGGCCGCGGCGAGCGACCCGACCCAAATCCAATTGACCGGCATCCACCCCAGTCGCTGTGCCAGCGCGACACACGCCACGACACCAGACACTGGCAGCACCCATGTACTGATCGCCGACACCGCATGCACCAACCGCATGCGAGTACGACCGATCCGAAGCCATGTGTCCACGTGCTGTGGCATGAGGTGCAGTGTCCTCCCGTGCCATGAGTGTACGCGCCAGCAGGGCCTCCCGGCCATTCAATTTCGTACGTCGACCGGTCGCAGGGCGATCCACGCCAGTGCCGCGGCGATGCCCACCAGCACGATGGCCAGCGCGATGGATCCCAGAGACCACCACTTCACGGTGTCGATTGGATCTGGCGACCAGGCCCAGCCCGCACCGAGTGGCGCACCGGTCCACGTGCCGGCGTCGGGCACATCCCACCGACCAACCGTTTGCCAGCGGGCCGTGCCGTGAGGCGCATCCGGATCAGGTCTGGCGAACGTGATGCGTCGGGCGGTGTTTCCAAGCGCGATGGTTGCCCCATCAACCGACGTCAACGCAAGATCGGGCAGGTCGATGTCGCGACCGTCTTCTCCGCTGCGAGCGACGTCCTTCCACAGCAACACCACGCCGGGCCGGTCAACGTGAATCGACGTGGCGCGGTCTTCATGCACTGGCTGCAGCGCAATCGCCTCGACAGATTGCCAGAACCCCACCAGCACCGACGCCATCGCCATGGCCAACATCACCGCGGCGAGCGTGACACGCGATCGACGCGTGGATCGCGCGCTCATGCTTCGGGCAGACCCAACTGCCCCATCGCGGCCAGGACGGCGTCGCGTGCGTCCGCAAGCGAGCCACTGCACCGCGCCCCCGAGGCATGCACATGTCCGCCGCCTCCGAGATGGCCGGCAAGGTCACGCACGTTGACGAAGTCGCCACCGGGTGTCCGCGGCGGTTTGGACCGCAACGAGAGTTTCACGCCCTCGGCGGGATCCTCCACCAACATCACGCTGAACTCGACGCCGTCAACCACGAGTGGCGCGTTCACCAGACCAGTGAGTTCGTCCCGACGGCCGCCTGTCTCGGTGAAGTCGGCCTCTCGAAGAAACATCAAGGCCCCGCGACCACCAGCCACCCACTCGATCGACGACAACAACCGTGACTGCAATGCCAATCGGTGTGGCCGCGCCGTTTCCTCGATGGTGCGATGGAGACCATTCTTGTCGACATCGTGCGCCAGCAAGGTGGCGGCCGCCGCGAATGCTGCGGCGTCGGCATTGGCCTGCCGGAACCAGCCGGTGTCCGTGGCCAGACCAGCAAACAGTGCCTCGGCGACAGAAAAATCTCCGCGGCCCAGGTCGATCCCCATCGCCTGCACCACACGCATGACCAACATCGTGGCCGACGCCGCGGAGGAATCCACCAGTCGAGTGGCCGCCATGTCGGCGTCGCCACTGGCGTGGTGATCGATCACGACCACCGCATCACCGGCTGCCTTCACCCACGGGGCGAGCACACCCAGTTGAGACCAGGCGCCGGTGTCCACCACCACGATGAGATCGGGATGGCCGGACGGCGGATCGCCGTCGGCTGCGATCGTGGTGATCGCAGTGTCACCAACCAGACGCAACAGTGGCTCGGGAACCGGACCAACACAGATGCCTTGCACATCACACGTGCCTTGCAGTGCTCGCACCAGTGCGAGTACCGACCCCATGGCATCACCATCGGGCTTGGCGTGCGTGATGCACACGATCGATGACGCCGCTGCGAGCCGCACGGCGATGTCCTGTTCAGTCGCGGTGCTTGTCCAGGTCATGGCGCGAGAGCGTACTCCCCCTGTGCGTGTCGTGTCCGAATGATGTCCAGATCATGAGCAATCAATGCCTTGAGCGACTCCAGAGAATCGCATGTGATCTGCTCACGAATGAAGTGACGCAAGTCGATCGACAGCGTCCAGCCGTAGTCATCAAGCGACCCATCGTGGTCCAACAGATGCGCCTCAACCGTACGCTGGGTATCGCCAAAGGTGGGGTTGGTGCCAATGCTCACCGCCGCTGCTCGTGAGCTGCCGTCGGGCATGATGCCCACCGCGCCGTACACACCATCCATGGGAATGCAGGCATCGACAGCATCGAGATTGGCGGTGGGCACGCCCAGATCACGCCCACGTTGCATGCCCTTGACCACCGTGCCGGTGATGCGATGCGGCCGACCTGCCAACGGGATGACCTCCGCCACGCGGCCCGCTGCAATCAACCACCTCAACAGTCCACTGCGCACTTCCACCTGACCACCATCGGCCAGTGTGCCCAGCACTGGATCCACCACCTCCACCTGCTCGCAGGCTGAGCGCAACAGCTGCAGATCGCCGGCTCGCCGGGCACCAAATCGGAAATCCGGCCCCTCCACGATGACGCCTAGCTGCAGCGGCGCAATGTGTGCATCAATGAACGCTTCGGGCGACAAGGCGAGCAGCGCCGTGTCGGCGTGCAGCACCTGTACGGCATCGGCCCCTGTTGCCTTGAGCAACTCGATACGACGCTCGAGGCTGGTCAACAGCCGTTCATCTTGTGATCTCCCAAGCACCTGCGCCGGCGGTGGATCGAAGGTCATCGCCACGACACGACCATCAGGCCCCACCGCCTCACGAGCACGCGACACAAGGGCCGCATGACCGCGATGGACGCCGTCAAAAAGGCCGATTGTCAGGGCAGTCGAATTGGAATGATCGCTCGTCATGAATCCGTGCTGTGGGCTGTTCCTCGAGGGCGTTGTCGAGTATTTTACGCGGATGTCCAGCGGTATTCCCGACTCGTCTTCGTCCACCAATCCTCCTCACTCCGAGGAGGTGGTCGAGCACCTGCTTGAAGGCCTCCGCAGCACCTCCGACGAGGTGGTGCCGTGGTTCCTTGAGCAGATGCCCCCGGTGTATTTTCAGGACACGGATGAAGCGACGCGCCTGTCGCATCTCCGCGCCATCGTGGCCGCACGCGCCTCAGGCCGTCCGCTGGAGCTCACGCTTCGCAGCGAAGACGGTTCGCAATGGACCAGCATGCGTCCACTCGACTACCCGGGCGTGTTGGCCGAACTGGTGGCCGAACTCCCCCACGACCAGCCGCTGCGCAGTGCAAAAATTCACACCGCCGCCGATGGCACGTTGGTCATCGACACCTTTGAGTTTGGCGAAGCCGCCCGTGTGGATCTGAACGAACCTGACCAGGCTGCCAAGTTGGACGAGGTCATCACCTACGCCGCGGCGTCGGAGCCCAACTGGACCGCCGAGTCCATCCGTGATTACTTCACGCGGTGCGCCGCCGACTACGTGCTCACGATCACGCCGCTGCGGATGCACAAGCACTGGGCGATGTTCAGTCACATCACCGGCACCGACGGTTCAGAGCTGATGCTCGAACCCGAATCAGATCCCACATTGAGCCGAATCTCCGTGGCAGTAGCCAATTCCACCCGCCGCGTGATGCTCGAACGCATCGCCGAGCGGCTCAGCCACGCAGGCATCAACATCCACCGCGCCCACTTGGACACCGTCGACGACGGCGACAACGGCTCGGTCTCCTTCCTGGGCTTCGTGGTGACCTCTCCCGATGGCGGTCCGATCGACCCTGAAGGCCGACTGTGGGCTCGTGTGCGTCACGACCTCAAGCGCATCAAGTGGGTGGATCGTCGAGCGATCAACCTGTCACAACGCAGTGAGTCGATCGACCTCACGCATGCCGAACTGGTCACCGCACTGGGCGACCTCGTGCATCAGGTGCTGTGCAAGAGCAACCGATACGCCTTCACCTCGGATCGCATCCGATCGCTGGCCGTGCGTAATGTCGCGCTCACGCTGGCGATCTGTGATCTGTTGTTGGATCGCTTCCAGCCGGATCACCCGCTCGAAAACGACGTGTTCACCGCACGGCTCAACGGCCTACGTGATCGCATCTCCACCGATGTCGATCTGGAAGACGCCCGCACCGTGCTATTCGCCATGGTCGATGCCGTGGCGGCCGTGCTTCGCACCAACGTCTTCCTGGAAGACCGCTACGCCCTCGCCCTACGGCTCGATCCTCTGCTGCTGCAATGGGAAGACCGCCCGGACCTCCCCTACGGCGTGTTCTTCGTGCACGGCCGCGGGTTCAACGGCTTCCATGTTCGCTTCCGCGACATCGCGCGCGGTGGCGTGCGTGCCGTGGTGCCGCGCTCCTCGGCACAGTTCACCCGCGAGACGGAGCGGCTGTACGACGAGGCCTACGGCTTGGCGTCGGCCCAACAGCTCAAGAACAAGGACATCCCCGAAGGTGGCTCCAAGGCCGCAATTCTGGTGCACCCCGACGAGCCGGCCCCACGCAGCGTGAAGGCCTTCGTCGACAGCCTGCTTGACCTCATCACGCCTGATGAGGCTGTCAAGCAGCGCGTCGTCGACCGCCTCGGCCAGGACGAACTGCTCTATCTGGGACCCGATGAGAACATCACGCCTGATCTGATCGACTGGATCGTCGAACGGGCCAAGCAGCGGTCGTATCCCAACCCCACTGCGTTGATGAGTTCCAAGCCCGGCGCCGGTATCAACCACAAGGAATTCGGTGTCACCTCCGAAGGCGTGGTCGTGTTCCTCGAAGCGGGCCTGCGTGCTTTGGGCATCGACCCCCGCGCCCAGCGATTCACCGTGAAGATGACCGGCGGACCCGACGGCGACGTGGGTGGCAATGCCATTCGCATCATGCTGCGGGAATTCGGCGAACGCGCTTGCATCGTGGGTGTGGCCGACGGCAGTGGATGTGCCGAAGATCCAGAAGGCCTCGAGCATGACGAACTCATGCGCCTGGTCGATGCCGAACGCCCCGTCGCCGAGTTCAACCCGGCCCGTCTGCACGGCGCCGGTTCGGTGTCCAAGATCGACGACGCCGATGGCGTACGTCGTCGCAACACACTGCACACTCGATTGACCGCCGACGCCTTCCTGCCCTGTGGTGGACGCCCCGCCACGATGCATGCGGGCAACTGGCGGGAATTCGTTCACAGTGAAACCCCGAGCAGCCCGCTGATTGTCGAGGGCGCGAACCTGTTCCTCACCCCCGAGGCAAGATCCGGACTCGCCAAGATGGGGACCGTGATCTTCAAGGACTCCTCCGCCAACAAGTGCGGCGTGATCTGCTCGTCCTACGAGATCATTTCTTCCATGTTGCTTTCGCAGGACGAGTTCCTGCAGCACAAGGACACGTTCGTCAATCAGGTGCTCGAGAAGCTGCGTGAACTGGCGGCCCTCGAAGCTGAGCAACTCACACGCATGTTGCGACAGCAACCTGGCTTGCACCTGCCCGAAGCGAGCGTGCGGCTGAGCCGTGCGGTCATTCGCACGTCCGACGCCCTCGAGGCGGCCATGCCCACCCTTAACGCCACCGATCTGGAGGCGTTGGCCACGGTGATCACCGATCACCTGCCCCCGGTGCTGTTGGAACTGGTCGGCGACGAACTCGACACCCGACTGCCGCTCACGTACCGCCGCTGGATGATCGCCAAGGCATTGGCCGCACGCATCGTCTACCGCGAAGGCATGGAAGCAGTGGAAGCCATCGACGCCGACTCCGTGGCGTCATTGGCCGTGGGCTTCTTGCATCGCGAACGCCGCCGCAATGCGTTGGCGGACTCCGTGGAAGGCACCAACCTCGCTGATGCTGCAGAGATTGCCGATCTGCTCCGACGCACCGCGATCATTCCCACGATGCGGACCGGCGAAGGTGACGCCTCGTGAGGCTGCTCGTCGCGGTGCTGTTGGCGCTGCTCGGGGTGACCGAGTCACCCCAGCGTGTGATCGTGCAGGTGGACCACCTGCAGAAGATCGAGGGCGTCATCCTCGGCCAGAGCGAAGATGGACTGCACATCCGCACGCGAGCTGGCGAAAAAGTGCTGGTCAATCCCGAAACGGCGTTCCAGATCGTGCTGCTGATGGATGTCGAGCAGCCCGAACAGGTGATCGTGCACATGCGCGATGGTCGTCAGATTCGCGGCCTGCTGCATACCGACGGCTGGGATGCGGTGAAAGTGGACGTGCATGGTGTGATGCTCACGCTCAGCCGGAAGGACGTGGCCTTCGTGCAGCCGGCGCCGGACATCGCAGCGCTGTACGAAGCCTCACGCAGTGCCCTGGCCGATTCCGACGAACATGGCCGGCTCGCCTTGGCCCGCTGGCTGATCACGCAGAAGGCCTGGGCCTTGGCCCAGTCCGAATTGCAATCGCTCGTGGACACCTTCGACAACATCGAAGCTGCTGCGCTGCTGCCCATGGCTCGCGCCCAAGCGGCTGCAGCCCAAGGCCCGGTCACGACACAACCCCCACCAGACACGGTGGCGCCGGTCACCGATGCGTCCGCCGCGCCCGTTCCACACGAACCCACACCTGCACCGGAACAGGCACCTGCACCGACGCAAGAACAGCCTGACGATCCCACTCCGCCGGGACCGCTGCCGCCCAACGCTGGGCTGCCGCCACTCCCAACCCCGGACATCGTGCATCTGCAACGCGTGCTCGAACTCAACCCGACCAATCCGCCGCCGTTGACCGTGCCCGAGAGCACTCGTCGAAGACTGCATCTGGGCTGGAGTGGGTCGCGACTGCTGCCTGACACGCCCGAAGCACTCGAGGCCTTGCTGGCGATGCCAGATGCCCAGGCGCTGCAACTGCTCTTCGACCTGCGGGCTCGCCCCCTATACAACGAGGTGCAGGTGGACACGCCCCCGCCAGCCCTGCAGACGTTCGCCCGTGCCATTCACGATGGCTGGCTCACCACCCGATGTGGAACGCGCACCTGCCATGGCGGACCTGACGCCGGGCGATTTCGGCTCTACCGGTCGTCCCGTCCGGATGACCGGGTTCGCGCCGCCAACTTGCTGCAGTTGGAGCGGGCCACGTTCGATGATCGCCCGATGCTCGACTGGACCACCCCGGCCAATTCGCTGCTGATCCAGCATGCCCTGCCTCGAGCCATGGCAGACACGCCCCACCCTCGCACCCCTGGGTGGCGACCGGTGCTCAACGGCGAGGGCCTAGAAACAACGCTCCGCTGGATGCGGGCCATGCGTCGGCCGCGGCCCACCGTGCCCTGGCCGCCGGAGCCCGAGCCAGCAGCGGACCCACCACCATCGCCGTGATCTGTCCCAGCAGGCAGACAGCCGGTGCCCCGGGCGATAGACTGCCCTGACCATGGAACCGCATTGATTCCATGCGTGTCTTTCCCTTTTGTTCGATCGATGCCCCGGTTGGAGACTGGCCCTCATGACTCGGCTCATGCGTCCACTGATTCCTTTGTTCGCCGTCACAGTGCTGCTCAGTGCTGGTGGTTGCATCAACGAAGCTGCCCAGCAGCGCCGTGCAGCAGCCAAGGCCATCGACGACGCCCAGATCGCCATGCAGATGCTGCCTTTCGCATCGGATGCGGCCGCTGATCACGCCCAAGGCGTGCTGCGAGACCTGCGTTCGATCGATGTCGCCGGTGGTGCGCTGGCCCCGATGAAGGACGCCCTCACCGCCCAGGCCGAACTGGTCATCGGTGGTGCCGCGTGGGATGCCGCGATCGACGATCGCCGCGAAGCCGCTCGCCTCGTGGGCTGCATCGAGGCACGCCTCGTGGCCGTGACCGATCTGCAACTGTTCATCGACCACGCCCCGTTCCGCGCCGATCAACTTGGTGTGGATCGACTGCAACAGGATGCCCAGCAGGCCACGGAACTGGTCGCCGCGCTCCAAGGGCAGCAAGCCCAGATCGAACAGGGCATGCAGATGCTGCAGCAGATGATCGACACCACCCAGCAGTCGATCGCCGAAGCACGCAGTCGCGCCTTCGCGACGCGCACTGATGGCCTGGCCACCGGTGGTTCCGACGCCATCGATCAACTGGAACGCTCCGGCGCCATGTTGTCCGAGATCGCGCCCGCCGAGTCACGACTCGACGAACTCACTGCACAGATGGCTGCTGCACAGGAAGCCCGGGCCCAATTGGCCGTGATCATCGAAGGCCAGCAAGCCACGCTTGAAGGCATCGATGCCGACCAAGTCGATATCGACGCGTTCGTTCAGGCTCGCAACGCCCAGATCGACGCCGCTCGAGCGCATCTCAACGACCTGAAGTCCGCCATCGCTGCTGATGCTGCGGCCCTCGCCGCATTGGAATCCGGGTCGCTCAAGACCGCCACGGATGAAGTAGCCGCGCATTACGCCAACGCCGCTTCGGCCGCCGCCAAGGCAGCTCGTGGTAGTCGCCACCGTGCCAACCCCGACCGGGCACTGGACCTTGGCGCACGACAAGCTGAGTTGGCCGTGGCAGTGAGCCGCCTGGCCGCCTTGCAACGTGCCGGCACCGTGTTCGACCAGATGGCGAGCATGAATGACCTGCCCGATGCCGGTGCGATTCGCGACCACGCCCGCACCATCGCCACTGCCCGCGAAGCCGCAGTGCAGCAGGCGATGACGGTGGCTGATGCCGCCATGCAATCCGCACAAGGCATGGGCAACAGCGCCATGGCCGAGGCCATCATCGCGCGTCTGAGCACCTTGCAGGCCGCCTTCGCTGGCCGCAGTGTCAGCCCTGCCGATGCAGGGACGCCCTGACGGCGTCATCCACCATCGGCGGCTGCGCCGAATCTTGATCGATTGCCAGAAGGGCCTTGCGATGTGCGGGGCTCTGTGGCGTATTGCCCAATGCAATGGCTGCGTTGCGTCGCCACATGTCGAGCTTGGCTCGCGTTGCAGACGTGCCTGCGATGGCGGCGACTCGGTCCTTCTCGGTCCAGTGCAGCACATCGAGCAGTGGCAGTGAGGCCGATCTCGTGCCCGCCGACGACTCGCGGTCGGCCTGCACTGTTCGGGATGTGGGCTGATTGTGTGGACACACTTCCTGGCACACATCGCACCCGAAAATCCATGTGCCCATGCCCTCATGCAAGGATGGGGCGACCACGTCACGGTGTTCGATGGTGAGATAGCTCACGCATCGGGTGGCATCTACAGCCCAGGGCGAGATCGCCTGCGTTGGACAGGCGTCGATGCATCGAGTACAGGTGCCACACGGGTCGTCTGGTGCCGCGGTCGAGGCCTCGATGTCAAGCGTGGTGATGATCTCGCCCAGCAGCAACCATGATCCGATCGACGGTTCGATGAGCATGGTGTTCTTGCCCACGCTGCCCAGTCCAGCCAACTGCGCCCAGTCACGTTCGAGCACCGGCGCGGTGTCGACACAGGCCCGGAAGGTGTGCTCGGGCCACTGCTCGGCGAGCGTGTCACACATGGCATGCAGCCGCTTCTTCATCACCTTGTGGTAATCACGCCCCCGGGCGTATCGGGCGATGCGGCCATGATTCGCTGGAGCGTCATCCGGGCTGCCGTCATAGCGGTCAGCCACGCAAATCACGCTCTTGGCCCCCGGTACAAGTGCCCGCACATCGGTGCGGAGTTCCACGTTGTCCGCCATCCAGGCCATCGTGCCGTGCCGGCCTGCTGCAAGCCACCGTTCCAGCACATCGGCATGTGGTGCCCGGTCGGCCCGAGCCACGCCGGCGGCGGCGAAGCCGACCGACTTGGCCGCATCGACGATGGTGGCCTGCGGAATCAGAACGTGACTCCGTCGTCGATCACTTCCAGTGCCGCGCGAGCCACGTACAAGGTGCGAGGACCGAAGTCGTCGAACTCGATCGTGGCGGTCGTGCCTTGCGGACGATGCAGCACCCGCCGCACGATGCCCGTGCCGAAGCGTGGGTGCCGCACGGTCACACCTGGTGCGATGCCTTCGATCGCCGTCTGCACGGCGGTGGTCACGCCGAACCCGCCGGCACTTCCACCTGCACCGAAGGGGTCTTCGGTTTCGATGGAACGGGTCACATCGCTCGGGAGTTCGTTCAGAAAGGCGCTGCCTGCAGTGCGTTCACGCAGGCCACGCACCGTCCGCACGTGGGCGCGAGACATGATCAGATGATCACGAGCTCGAGTCATGCCGACGTAACACAGGCGGCGTTCCTCTTCGAGCTGCGCCGGATCATCGCTGCTGCGAGCATGGGGCAACAGCCCTGCCTCCAATCCGGCGATGCCCACCACGTCGAACTCCAGCCCCTTGGCGGCATGCAACGTCATCAACGTGACCGCCCCCTGCTCTGGATCAATCGCGTCAGCGTCGCTGACGAGTGCGATGGTCTCCAGCCATTGGGCCAGACGTCGTCGCAACGACGGTGTGTCTTCGCCGGCCAGCTCGAGCATGTCGCTGTCGCGATCAGCCGCGGCGGACACGAGTTCGTCGAGGTTTTCCAGACGAGCCTGATCTTCTTCACTGCGGGCGTTCTTGAAATGATCTTCCAGCCCCGATTCCACCAGCACACCAGCGACGAACGAGGCCAGGTCGGTTTCCGGTGCTGCTTCAGCCAGCGTGTGAATCCATCCATCCACCAACGTGAGGAAGGCGGTGCAGGCCTTGGACGCCCGCGTGGCCAGATCGCCATTGGCGACCACCGTCCGCAGGGCATCGAGCACCCCGCAGTCGTGTCGAGCGGCATGTCGTTCGACCGTGTCCATGGTGGTGGCACCAATCCCCCGCGGCGGCACGTTCACGATGCGCCGGAACGCCACGTCATCGGCGGGATTGAGTACGAGACGGATCATGGCCAAGGCATCACGCACTTCTTTGCGGTCATAGAAGGCCGTGCCGCGAGCCACGACGTGCGGTACATCAGCCGCCCGGAATGCCTCTTCGAGCACACGACTCAGGGCGTTCATGCGGTAGAGCACGGCCATTTCACGCCACGGCACATCGTGGTCTTCATGGTGCAATCTCATGCGCTCGACCAATTCGCGGGCTTCTTCGTGCTCGTCGGGTGCGCCCAGCACGATCACAGGCTCGCCCTGCTCGCCGGCGGCGACATGGTCTCGAGGCCGATGGGACGTGTTGTGCTTGATGAGGGCGGCGGCGGCTTCGACGATGCGACCACTACTGCGGAAGTTGGTCCCCAGATTGACAACACGGGCGCCGGGGTAGTTGCGTTCAAAATCGAGGATGTTGTTGATGTCCGCACCACGCCAGGCATAGATCGACTGGTCCGGGTCGCCCACCACGCAGATGTTGCGATGTGCCTGCGCGATTGAGGATGCGATCACGAACTGGGCATGGTTGGTGTCCTGGTATTCGTCCACCAAAAGGTTTGACCACCGATCACTGAACTCACGCCGAACCATGTCGTTGTCCCGCAGTGTCGTGGCCAGATGCAGCAGCAGGTCGTCAAAGTCAACAGCCCGCGCGGCCTTCAAGATGCGTTCGTATGCACGCCAGGCCCGGGCCAGATTGCGTGTGTAAAAGTCGTCGCCGCACGCTTCCAGATCGGACACCGTGCACAGCTTGTTCTTCCAACCACTCACAGCAGACAACACCGATGCCGGTGTCCAGTTGCCTGTTGACAATCCCGCGTCGGTGATGGCCTGTTTCATCGCAGCGCGCTGATCGGTGGTGTCCCAAATGCTGAAGTCTTCGTGCACGTTGGCACGCTCACCGAGCCGGCGCAATTGCCCTGCAGCAAAGGCATGAAACGTGCTGATGGTGAGCCCTCGCAAATCGTGTCCGCCCAACAGCGCCTGCACGCGATGCCGCATTTCGCCGGCCGCCTTGTTGGTGAAGGTGAGCGCCAGAATCTGCCAGGGCGCGATGCCGCCGTGCAGCATGGCCGCGATCCGTCGTGTGACGACCGTGGTCTTCCCTGAACCGGGCCCGGCGAGCACCAACATGGGGCCTGGCGGGGCGCTGATGGCCTCTTTTTGGGCCGGCGTGAGCCCATTCAACATCGTGTCGCATCCGTGCATGAGACCCATCGTACCGCCGTCTGAGGGGCCCTCAGGCGACCGCGCCAACTTGTCCACCGCTACCAACATGGCGCTTCAGAACGCTAACTGGCCGCATTTGCTGGGTTTGCGGTATTTTCGCTCACACATACTAGATTCAGTGGCCGAAGGGCTTGTAGCCACAAGATGTAGGGGTAGGATGCCCCTCGCCGTGTTGGCACCACCCTGTACGAGCCTGCTTGGGGCTCAAACGGCGCGGACCCCCACTGGGAATGGCCCCATTGGAATCGCGTCGAGCAGGAGCAGGCCACGCAGACGGGTCACAGATGACCTGGTGCACCACGGCATAGCGTCCGCACACCGGTGGGGTGTGCAACGTGGGAGACCCGAAACGCTGCCTCACATTGGCAGCCACACGGGATGGGATTCTGGTTTGACCGACGGCGGTCTGACCACTTGGACTGGAGGGAACGCGGCCATGGCCGTGCTCTGCGACGAACAGATCCGCGACGCAATAGGCATCGAGCCGCTTGCCGATGGCGGACATCGTGCTGGCCAGATTTCGTACGGCGTGTCGAGCTACGGCTACGACGTACGTGTCGGCACACGCTTCAAAATCTTCACCAACACGACAAGCGGTGGCACCGCGGTGGTCGACCCCAAGGCGTTCACGGATGACCTGTTCATCTCAGTGGATACCGACGACACCGGCCGCGACCACGTGATCATTCCCCCTAACTCCTTTGCGCTTGCAGAGACCGTCGAGTGGATCGACGTTCCCCGCGATGTGCTGGTGGTGTGTGTAGGAAAGAGCACGTACGCCCGCTGCGGCTTGATTGTGAATGTCACCCCGCTCGAGCCTGAATGGCGCGGCAAGGTGACCTTGGAAATCAGCAACACGACGCCCCTGCCGGCGAAGGTCTATGCCAACGAAGGCATCGCCCAAATGGTGTTCCTGCGCGCCGAACAGGTCTGCGGCACCAGCTACGCCGACAAACAAGGCAAGTATCAGGATCAGACAGAGCTCACGCTGCCTCGCGTGGATGCTTGAAACACCCACCTCGGTGGGAAGTCACGGATGACGTATTGGACAGGACGGACAGGTAAGGCACTCGAATGAAAATCAAACGACGGTTCACGACTGAAGGACAGGATGTTTTTTCCACGGTTGAGTGGGAGAAGCGAACAAGCAAGATCACCAACGCGGACGGCTCGGTCGTCTTCGAGATGAACGACGCATGGATGCCTCGCTCATGGAGTCAGCTGGCCACGGACATCATGGTCAGCAAGTACTTCCGCAAGGCCGGCGTTCCGCAGGTGGACGATGACGGCAAGGCCATCCTCGATGACGACGGCATGGCCTGCACCGGCCCGGAGCGAAGCGCCCGACAGGTGATCCATCGCCTCGCCGGCTGCTGGCGAGCCTGGGGCGAAAAGCACGGCTACTTCGACTCCCCCGATGACGCCCAGGCGTTTTACGACGAACTCGCGTGGATGATGCTGCATCAGGTGGCCGCGCCCAACAGCCCGCAGTGGTTCAACACCGGGCTCAACTGGGCCTACGGCATCAGTGGTCCCCCGCAGGGGCACTGGGTTGCTGACCCCATCTCCGGCACCACCCGCTTAGCCGATGATGCCTACTCCCACCCCCAGCCCCACGCCTGCTTCATTCAGTCGGTCGACGACGACCTCGTGGGCGAGAACGGCATCATGGATCTGTGGACCCGTGAAGCGCGTCTCTTCAAGTACGGCTCGGGTACGGGCACAAACTTCTCCCACATCCGTGGTGAAGACGAGCCGCTGTCGGGCGGCGGTCGCTCCAGCGGCCTGATGAGCTTCCTGAAGATCGGCGACCGCGCTGCGGGCGCCATCAAGTCGGGCGGCACCACACGCCGTGCCGCCAAGATGGTGTGCCTCGACGCCGACCACCCGGACATCGAAGCCTTCGTGAACTGGAAGGTGCGAGAAGAACTCAAGGTGGCCGCGATGGTCGAAGGCATGCGTCTGCTGGATGACTCCCAGCGTGATCTTGCTCGCGAGATCGGCCTCAACCTCGATTACGACTTCAATGGCGAGACCTACCAGACGGTCTCCGGCCAGAACTCCAACAACTCCGTGCGCCTGTCGCACGAGTTCATGCACGCCGTGCGTGATGGTGCCGATTGGAACCTCATCCAACGCACCGACGGCGCCATCGCCAAAACTCTGCCCGCCGAAGACCTCTGGGAGCAGATCTGCCGTGCCGCCTGGCGGTGCGCCGATCCAGGCCTGCAATTCGACGGCACCATCAACGAATGGCACACGTGCTGCGACGACGGCCGCATCAATGCATCCAATCCGTGCTCGGAGTACATGTTCCTCGACGACACGGCCTGCAACCTGGCCTCGATCAACCTGATGAAGTTCTACGACGCCGAGCGTCGTGAATTCGATCTCGAGGGCTACGAGCATGCCATCGACGTGTGGACGATCGTGCTCGAGATCTCCGTGCTCATGGCGGCCTTCCCCTCTCAGGCGATCGCCGAGAAGAGCTGGACGTACCGCACCCTCGGCCTGGGCTACGCCAACCTCGGCGCCATGCTGATGCAGGCGGGCATCCCGTACGACTCTGACGAAGGCCGCAACATCTGCGGCAGCATGTCGGCCATTCTCACCGGTCGTGCCTATGCGATGAGCGCCCAACTGGCCGGCGAACACGGCCCGTTCGACGCCTACGAGCGAAACAAGGACACCATGCTCAAGGTGGTTCGCAACCACCGACGCGCCGCCCATGGCGCAGCTCGTGAATCGGCCGAATGGGAAGGCCTTGACGTGCGTCCCGTGTCGATCGATCACAGCATGCCCGCGTCGCCTCGCATGCACATCGCCAATGCTGGCGAATTGCTCGAGCACGCCACCGAAGCGTGGGATCGCGCCCTGTCCTTGGGCGAGCGACACGGCTATCGCAATGCCCAGGTCACGGTGATCGCCCCCACGGGCACCATCGGACTGCTCATGGACTGCGACACCACCGGCGTGGAACCCGACTTCGCCTTGACGAAGTTCAAGAAGCTCGCAGGCGGTGGCTACTTCAAGATCGCCAATCAGTCCTTGCATCCAGCACTGCTGGCGCTTGGCTACCACGAAGATGACGCCACGGCGATCATCCGCTGGGTGATGGGCACGCTCGATCTCGATGTACCCATGCCTTCAGAAGACGGCGATACCGGTACTGGCGATACCTTCCGCGACCTGCTGCTTGATCGTGGCTACACCGCAGAAGAGTTGTCCGCAGTGATGGATCAACTGCCGACTGTGTTTGAACTGCGCATGGCGTTCAACGCGTGGTCCATGCCCGAAGGCGTGCTTCGCAAGTGCGGTGTGACCGACATCGAAGCAGCCCGATCTGACAGCAGCTTTGACGGGCTCGCCGCCCTGGGCTTGACCCCGCAGCAATCACGCACCTTGAACCGACTGATCTGCGGCACGCAGACCATCGAAGGCGCACCTGGCTTGAATGACGAGCACCTGCCCGTCTTCGACTGCGCCAGCAAGTGTGGCCCCGACGGCACACGGTGCATCGCACCTTCGGGACACATCCGCATGATGGCCGCGGCCCAGCCGTTCATCTCAGGTGCGATCTCAAAGACGATCAATCTGCCCAACGAAGCGACCGAGGGCGACATCGCCTCGTGCTACCAGCTCAGCTGGGAACTCGCGCTCAAGGCCAACGCGCTGTATCGCGACGGGTGCAAGTTGAGCCAGCCGCTCAACACGAGCTCGGACGACACCGTCCTCGACGCCGAGGACGATGACGACAACATCGCCGCTGCTCGCGAAGAAGTCGCTGGTGAAGTCACGATCGCAGCAGCCATGGCGGCCGAGTCGAAGGAAGTCACCTTCGTCGAGCGTGTGGTGGAGAAGATCATCGAGCGCCCGATGCGTCGGCGTCTGCCCGACACGCGATCCTCGATCACGCACCACTTCAACGTGGCCGGCCATGAGGGCTACCTGACCGTGGGCAAGTATGAAGATGGCCAGCCTGGCGAACTCTTCATCACAATGTCCAAGGAAGGGTCCACCATCGGCGGTCTCATGGATTCGCTGGGCACCGCGATCAGCGTGGCCCTGCAGTACGGCGTGCCGGTGGAAAGCCTGTGCAAGAAGTTCGCCCACCAGCGATTCGAACCTCAGGGCATGACCACCAACAAGGACATCCCCTTCGCCAAGTCGCTGGTCGACTACATCTTCCGATGGCTGGGCATGGAGTTTGTCGAGGGCTATCGCGAAGCCAACGCACCTGCCCGTGGTGGCACCGCCGCGATCGAGGTGAAGGAAGAACCACGCACACGTGCGGTGGACACCACCGACCGCGTGGTCGACGAGCCTCGCGTGGATGCATCACGCACCACACGTCGCGTGGACATGTCCGAGGGTGAGCCCGCACCGGCGGTGACGTCGTCTTCGTCCAACGCGGACGGCACGTCTTTGGCAACGAGTCAGATGAACGAGGCGCAGGCATCGCTGATGGGTGATGCCCCGCCATGTGATGGATGTGGCGCAATCACCGTGCGAAACGGCACGTGCTACAAGTGCATGAACTGCGGAAACTCGATGGGCTGCAGCTGATCGAACCGCTTCACGGAACTCCTCGTGTCGCGGCGTCAGAAGCGCGGCACGAGGCTTGAACAGGGGACGGAGCAGGAGGCCATCCGAACCACTCTGGACCGCGGCCGAACGGATCTCGGCCAATGGTCAGCAGACGATGGAGATGTCTGCCCCGTTCGATCCGCTCTTTGGTCGACGGGACCTTCCCCGATCTTGAACTGGTGCTGTCCTACCGGTTCTCTCACTTCTGGCACTCTGAAGGAACGCTCGCCTCGGCGGGCACCACTCCTTCTCTCTTCCCTCCCCCCCGGGGCAGTGCCCACCGCTGCTCCGGGGGTTTTTGCGAACCGGTGTCAGACACCTTTTCTGCGAAACCACATCTGAACTCGCGGCTGTTGGACGCAGCCGTCCCGACGGCGATGGTCGATGGATGAATGCTGCTGCCACGCTGCAAGGACTCGCATCGCTCTGCCGCCCGCGAGCCTGACAGAGCAAAGGTGCCTGCAAACATTTACACTGCCCCCATGCTGGCCTCAGCCGAACTCGTCAACTACCTGCCCGTCGCCCTGATCTTCGTCATGGCGATCATTTTCGGCGCCGTGAACCTGATCGGCACGTCGATCCTGGGGCCCAGCCGTACCGGTGGCGAGAAGAGCGACACGTATGAATCGGGCATGAACCCCATCGGCACCGCCCGGCGGCGGTTCAACATCCGCTTCTACATCCTGGCGATGACCTTCCTGGTCTTCGACATCGAGATCATCTTCCTCTATCCGTGGGCTCTGGACTTCGCCCAGCTCTCGCCCGGGTCGCCCGAAGCCACGCTGTTCCTCGGCCGCATTCTCTTCTTCATCGCGATGTCTGTGATTGCCTACATCTACGCTTGGAAGAAAGGCGTGTTTCGATGGGATTGAGGCATGCCGCTGCACTCATTGTGCTGCTGGCTGGCGGCTGCTCAACGGCAAGATCGTCTTCAACGCACCTCGCCACGAACACACTCGAACACATCACCTGCTACGACGACGCCATCTGGTCCGTCGATGGTGATGAACTCGTCTTCACTGAAGGCTAGACGTACACGCCGCCCCATCGATCCCCTCGCGCCATCGCGCTGTTCGACACGCCCATGGCCGAGTCCTACGTGATCGACGTGCAGGCCCAGCAGACCGGACGCGACTACGGCCACCGTGACCTGTGCGTGCTCTTTGACTGGCAGAATCCTGCCCAGTTCGGCTACTGCCATCTGGCCACAGAGGCGGATCCAAATTCGCATCACATTCAGATCGTGGACCAGAAACAGCGCACCCCTTGCACCACGTGGCGCACCGAGGGTGTTGAATGGGGACGCGGCAATTGCCACGATCTGCGCATCGAACGCACGCCGAGGCCGGCACGATACGCGCCTTCTTTGATAGCGAACTCGTGCTTGAGGGCAAAGACACTCGGTTCAGTGGCGGTCGCATCGGCCTGGGGTCATTCGACGACCAAGGTCGCTTTCGCAACCTGCGCGTGTCACCCCTGAAATGACGTCGCCCACTTGGGCAGCGACGACTCAATGAGGTCGTCCCCCATCCCCAATCGCCACGCATGCAATTGCGGCCCACCCTCTGCCGGCGGCCCGCCGTACAACTCGTCACCAACCAAGGGCCAGCCCATATGGGCAAGGCCCGCTCGAATCTGATGGCGGCGACCGGGCCCGATCAGTTCAATCTCAACAAGCCCCTCGCCCACGCGTTGCCACGCACACCGCCCTAACGCGGGGCGTGGACCCTTGGCTGCCACCGACACCTTCTTGGACCGCTTGTACCGACTCGTGAATGCCAATTCGAACTGCCCCTGTGCTGGTGGATCCCCCACCACCCGGGCCAGATACACCTTGCCAATCGACTCGGCATAGGGGCCGCGGCCACTCATGGCCTCGCGGAGCGCCACTCGAGCACCTTCATTGGTCGCTACAAGCAAGCAGCCACTGGTCGTGCAATCGAGCCGATGCACCACCCCCGCCTCGTGCAAATCGACGCTGGTGTTCACATGCTCGCGGAGCCACGATTCCACATCGGGCAGTTCGCTCCGCCCGGCAAGCGTGTGCCACCCGGCGGGCTTGTCGATCACGAGCCAGTCGTCGGTGCCGTGCAAAATGGTGGGCTCGACAGCCATGAAGCGAGGCACTCTATGCTGGATGCATGCTCAGTGCATCTCTGCTCAGTCTTGCCCTCGCGACAGGATCTCCCATCTTCGACGGCCTCACGCTCGAGGGCTTTACCGTGCTTGGCCCCGACGCCTGGACGGTTGAAAACGGTGCAATTGTTGGCACGGGCGCCGATCTCACGGAACAATCGTGGCTGTACTGGCCCGGCCCGGTCAACGACTTCACGCTCACACTGGAATTCAAGATTGACGCGGGCAACTCGGGCATCAACTACCGCGCTCGTCCCGGTGGCCATCAGGGCATGGTTGGCTACCAAGCCGATATTGATGCCGACCACGTGTACACCGGCGCGCTGTACGACCTTGATGGCGGCCGCGCTGTGATGACACCACGTGGTGAACGCCGACGCTTTGGCTTTCAGAACAACATCCAAGACCTTGGCACCTGTGGCGATGCCCATGCCCTCGTGGCCGATGTCACCCCTGGTACGTGGCACACCTATTCGGTGGAGGCCCGCGGCGCCCATTTGGTGCATCGCATTGATGGCCGCATTACCAGCGAAACATGGGACGAAGATCCTCACCGCCGACACACCAGCGGCGGCTTTGCCTTTCAAGTGCATCCCGGCCACGATTGCCGGGTGGCCTTTCGCACTATCGAGCTGATCGAACACGATACGCCCGAGGGCCTGCAGGTCCCCGATGGCTTCACCGCAACGAAACTGCTCGAAGCGAGCGAGGGCGAAGGCTCGTGGGTGTCGCTGGCGTTCGAACCTGACGGCGACATTCTGGTGTCGCCACAACATGGCCGCATTCGCCGCGTCGATCTTGAGACTGGCACCAGCACACCCCTCGCCATCGACATCGGCAGCGCACAGGGCATGGTGCATCACGAGGGCACGCTCTATGTGATCGTGTCCCGCAATCCACCCGAGGGTGGCCTGTATGCACTGCGTGACACCGATGGCGACGGTGTCTACGACGAGCACGAACACCTCATCGAATGGGGCAACGGTTCCGAGCACGGGCCGCACTCGATCAAGCTTGGCCCCGACGGCAAGCTCTGGGTGATTCAAGGTAATCACACGCCACTGCCACCGGGCATTGATCTCGAAGCAAGCCCCTTCCGAGGCTGGGCCGAAGATCTGGTCACGGAGCGGGCGTGGGACGCCAACGGCCATGCCGTGGGTGTGGAATCACCCGGTGGTGTGGTCTGGCGGTTTGATCCCGGCACGATCCCGCCGAGCATTGAGCTCATCGCCGGAGGCCAACGCAATGCCTGCGATTTTGCGTTCACACCGAATGGCGAGTGCTTCGCGTGGGACAGCGACATGGAGTGGGACATGGGCATGCCCTGGTATCGCTTGCCCCGCATCGTGCACGTTTTGCCCGGCTCAGACAACGGTTGGCGGGCCGGCACAGGCAAGTGGAAGTCGTGGTATCCCGATGCGGTTACTCCGGTGTGCGACACGCCCCCGGGTAGCCCCACGGCGTTGGTGCACGCTGGCGACGGCGCCTTTGGCGTGCCATGGGAAGGCGTGTTGCTCGCTGCCGATTGGTCCTACGGACGCATCTGGGCCGTGACCCCACAGCCCCACGGCGCTTCATTCACCGCCACCGTGGAGCCCTTTGCTCAGGGGCGCCCCTTCAATGTGAGCTCGATGCGCTTTGGACCCGACGGGGCGTTGTACATCGTCACCGGAGGCCGAGGGACAGCGTCAGCCTTATGGCGAATTGCAGCTGACAATCCGCAGTGGGTGGATCCCCAAATCGAAATCCCCCCAGCGATCACACAGCGACGGCGCTTGGAATCACGGGACCATCGCCTTGATGCCATCTGGCCACATCTGGGCACTGGCGATCAGGCCATGTCCAATGCAGCGCGGCTTGCCCTCGATCGTGTGTCGATCGTGGCCGTACGCAATCG